>JABDMD010000088.1 GCA_013001685.1 Gammaproteobacteria bacterium
ATTCGCGAAAATGAAACCGCATTCTGCAGCGGTTATGGGAATTGGTCGTACTTTCCAAAATATTGCATTGTTCTCTGGTATGTCGGTGGTAGAAAACATCATGACAGGCAGAAACCTGATGATGAAATCTACTTTCGTTGAAAACGCTTTGGGAATTGGGCGTAGCAAAAAAGAAGAACTTGCGCACCGAGAAGTGGTAGAAGAGATTATTGAATTTTTAGGTTTGCAATCGATACGAAAAACTCAAGTTTCATCATTATCATATGGTTTGCAAAAGCGTGTAGAGCTGGGCCGCGCTTTAGCAGCTGAGCCAAATATGTTATTACTTGATGAGCCTATTGCTGGTATGAATATAAATGAAAAACTTGATATGGCTTGTTTCATTCAAGAAATTAATCGTAACCGCGGTACAACCATTGTATTAATTGAGCATGATATGGGTGTTGTGATGGATATTTCAGATCATGTAGTCGTAATGGATTACGGTGCAAAAATTGGTGATGGATCGCCAGAAGAAGTGATGGGTAACCAGAAAGTAATTGATGCTTACTTAGGTGTAAGTCATGATGAATAGTGTGCAACCTAAGTTTGTAGTGTAGGAGGAAGTCTCGAGTGGAATTTTTAACAGAGCTATTAGGTGTATTTACAACTGAAGGTATGTTTTCACCTTTTGGTTTGGAAACCTTAATAGCTGGAATGCTTTCTGGTGTGATGTACTCATTAGTGGGCATAGGGTTTGTTCTAATTTATAAATCTTCAGGTGTTTTTAATTTCGCACAAGGCACCATGCTTTTGTTTGCAGCACTCACATTTGTGAGCCTAACTGAAAGGCAAGTACACCCCGTCATCGCGTTTACCATCACTACGGTAGTGATGATTATAATGGGCATTATCATTGAGCGTTATATTATGCGCCCACTGGCCAACCAGTCATTGCTTTCACTGTTTATGGCTACAGTAGGTTTGAATTATTTCTTAGAAGGTCTGGCTCAAGGAACATGGGATTCTGCTGTACATGGTGTAGATCTAGGTATTCCTAGTGATCCAATCTTTTTATCAGAATATGTGCCAGATAATCCATGGTTTGACATTATTATTAGTAAGTTTGATGGCTTTGCTGCAGCAGTTGCATTTCTTTTAGTGTTAGGTCTTTATCTATTTTTCCAATACACGCGCACAGGCTTGTCACTTCGTGCGGTATCTGATGACCATTTGGCTTCACAGGCTGTGGGAATTCCGCTATCTAAAATCTGGGCGATTGTATGGGCGGTTACTGGTGTAATTACCTTTATTGTTGGTTTGATCTGGGCGGATCGATTAAGTGTTTCCTTTACATTAACTGCAGCTGTGTTGAAAGGACTTCCGGTTATTTTGATTGGTGGCCTTACTTCTATACCAGGTTGTATTGTTGGTGGATTAATTATTGGTGCCAGTGAGAAGTTGGGGGAAATTTATTTTGCCCCAGTGCTTGGTGGACAAGGTATTGAACATTGGTGGGCGTATTTAACAGCACTTGTGTTTATTCTTATTCGACCAACCGGTATTTTCGGTGAACGTGAGATTGAACGTATTTAACTCTTACGATTAAAACAATTTAAAAAGAATATTAAGTAGAGAAAACTAGAATGTATTACCGAGAAACGGGACAGACCGTAAAAAATTATGCAGAAGATCGCCGCATGGTCCCTGTGCGTGAAGACAGATGGGTGATGTGGGCATTTTTGGCAGTGATGTTTTTAGTTGTACCATTTGTGGCGAATGACTATTGGTTTAGTGCAATTTTAATTCCGATGATGGTGTTAGGTATTGCGTCTCTTGGATTAAATATAGCGACGGGTTACACCGGACAACTTTCATTAGGCTCTGCAGGTTTTATGTGCTTTGGAGCGTTTACTGCGTTTAACTTGTTATTTAGAGTGGATTGGATGAATGTTTGGCTGGCATTCTTATGTTCAGGAATTGTAGCTGGTTTAGTCGGTATTATTTTTGGATTGCCCAGTTTACGCATTAAAGGCTTCTACTTATTAGTATCCACTTTATGTGCACAATTTTTTGCAGAATGGTTTTTTAATGCTTATCCGTGGTTCTTGAATAATAGTACTTCTGGTGTTGCTGCATTACCTCCTTTCCATTACAGATTCTTACCTTTCCAAGATCAAATTTTTGATTTATTTGGTTTGGAAAAAGATTATAACGCCTATGTTTGGCGTTACTTGATTGCCCTTATAACTACTGTTGTGCTCACGCTTGCGTGCAAAAATATGGTGCGCAGTTCAACTGGGCGGAACTGGATGGCGGTACGTGATATGGATATTGCGGCTAATGTAATTGGTATTCCCGTAGGTAAAACCAAGCTTAATGCTTTCTTTGTAAGTTGTTTTTATTGCGGTATTGCAGGTGCGATGTATTCATACTGCTACATTGGCAACCTAGATTTTATGATCTTTAATTTAAGAAGGTCATTCCTTATTATGTTCATGGTAATTCTTGGCGGGTTAGGTTCTATCTTAGGATCTTTCCTAGGCGCAATTTTTGTATACGGATGGCCAATACTTCTTACGAGAACTGCTGATGCTATATTCGGTGGCGGTACCTTAGATACAGCATTTATTGAAAATAATTCCAAGATTATCGTTGGTACAATTATTGTTGTGTTATTGATTTATCAACCAATGGGATTTGCAGGTTTGTGGAATGCCATTAAACACCGATTAAGAATTTGGCCGTTTAGAACATAAAGAATTTAATTAATAAAAAAATTATTTTAATAAAATTTAATTTAAAAAGTTTTTTGTAGCTGTTTGTTAAAGAACTGTTATAGAGAAGTAAGTAGCTTGCGCAAGCTATATTTTAAAAAAGTAAAACTCTTTGGAGGAGTACACATGAAGAAAAGACTATTAACGTTAATGGTAGCATTAGGATCGATGCTTGCAGTTAGCACCTCGGTGTTAGCGGAAGACACCATGTACGTACCGATTCCAAGTTATCGCGTAGGAC
>JABDMD010000109.1 GCA_013001685.1 Gammaproteobacteria bacterium
ATCCATTTTTTACCACTAAACAATCTGGACTGGGCATAGGCCTGTCGATTTGCAAGTCTATAGTTCAAGCTCACGGTGGGAGTTTATGGTTTTTACCGAATGCAAATAAAGGCACTACCTTCCATTTTACTTTACCAACTGCATTAGATAAAAATGAGTGAAGCACAACAAATTGTTTCTATTATCGACGATGATGAAGATGTACGTGATAGCCTGATTGAATTAATAGACTCCATTGGATTACAGGTTAAAAGCTATGCATCGGCAATTAACTTTCTAGATGAAGCGGATATCAATCAAGCGGGCTGCATTCTTGCAGATGTACGTATGCCAGGCATGAGTGGCATTGATTTACAGCATAAACTAAATGAATTAGATGCTAGTCAACCTTTAATCATTATGACTGGGCATGGTGATATCACTATGGCGGTACAAGCAATGAAAGATGGCGCATTTGAATTTTTACAAAAACCATTTCGTGATCAGGAGCTACTGGATTGCATTACAAAAGCACTTGAACAAGATAGTGAACATCGAAATAAGCTTGAATCCCAGCATGCTATACAAGAACTGGTTAATTCCTTAACTGCTCGAGAACGTGAGGTGATAGATAAAGTATTGGAAGGGAAGGTAAATAAAATTATTGCCAGAGAGCTTGATATTAGTGATCGTACTGTGGAAATTCATCGTTCCCATGCTATGGAAAAACTTGGTGTAAAGTCTGTTGCTGAACTGGTAAAAATTATGCTCAGCGCTCAAACCTAGAAAGTCAAATAGTCTTTGTTTAATTGCTCAATATTTAGTTGGTTGTACCTCAATATTGCAGTTTCTAGTCAAATCACCGATAAAATTGATTGAGATCATTATTTTTTCTCTACAAGCCATGTCATTATAAGTCACGTAGTAACTGCTTAAGCTTAAAGCGTTAATTTATCTGTATTTATACTAATTAGCATTGATCAATGATTTGGAATTCAGTTAAAAATAAGCCTATTCATCTAATAGTTAGCGATGATGGTGTGCGTAATCAGCTTATACAATTGCTGGGCAAATTATCACGTAAGATAAAGACATTTGAGAACGCTAATGACTTCATAAACGAACCGATTTCAGAGGCTCCGGCGTGTTTAATTACTGAGATTAAGTTGAATGATTCGGATGGTATAACTTTGATCAAGCAAATGCGTGAGCATGGTCTTTCAACTCCAGTTGTGGTGATTGCTGATGGCAGTCATAGCGTAAATACAGCAGTTGAGGCAATTCAAGCTGGAGCTACTGATTTTATAGAGCAGCCGATTGTAGAAAGAGATTTTCTTGAGCGCATGCAAAACATATTAAATACAAAGTGATAACTATATTCTATTTTTTATCAAGTAAATTTAGATAATGCCTCGAAATATCTCTTTAAATACATACTAAAGAAGTATAGATAAACACTCAAATTCGTTATTGGATGATCTATATCAATAACAATTTCCCTATTGTAATTAGTATATTAAACACATGTTGAATATTCCTCTTATTGGCTGGGGGGTGTTAAAAGCAAAATCTTCCCAGCTATTTTTTTATGGACTCCGGTTATAGATATAAAAACTTGATAAAAAAGTCTGACCTAATTTAAGAATTACTAATGACCGAGAGCTGCCATACGGAACCCAATCAAACCGGTGCTAGCTGTCATGCAGTAAAGGGACGGCCAGATTACTTGCTATGGGGTTCAGTGTTAACAGCCGCTGTACTTTATATTTTGCACTGGCAATTTTCTAGCCAAATTAACTCCATTACTGGATTGGCATCAATGAGCCAATCTACTTTTGAATTGATGAATACCATTTGGTGGGGTATCGCCATGGGTATGTTCATGGTTGCAGTGTTGACCAAAGTGCCGCGCGAATTTGTAGTATCGCTATTAGGAACTGGTAATGGGCTGCGTGGGATTTTGCGTGCCACTTTCGGTGGTGTATTACTCGATTTGTGTAGTCATGGTATTTTGATGGTAGGTGCAAAGTTATATGAACGAGGTGTATCTACAGGTCAGGTGATGGCCTTTTTAGTGGCTAGTCCATGGAATTCTTTTTCACTGACGCTTATTCTAATTGCATTAATAGGATTGCAATGGACGTTAATATTTATTGCAGCCTCCATGTTAATTGCAGTTATTACGGGATTAATATTTGATAGATTAATTGAAGAAAAGGTATTGCCAGCTAGCCCTCACCAAATTGATTTACCAAAAGATTTTCATTTTTGGCATGAGGCTAAAGCTAGTTTCAACAACACTAAATTCACACCTGCATTCTTCTGGACAATGGTGAAGGATGGAATTGTAGAATCACGAATGGTAATGCGTTGGATTTTGTTTGGAGTTTTACTTGCTAGTGTAGTGCGTACTTTTATGGATGCGGAAAGCTTTGAAGCTTACTTCGGGCCTACATTGGCTGGGCTTGGTTTAACCTTAATAGCAGCAACCATAATAGAAGTATGTTCCGAGGGCTCAACACCTATCGCAGCAGATATTTTAACCCGTGCGCATGCACCAGGAAATGGTTTTGCTTTTCTTATGACGGGTGTTGCCACAGATTACACTGAAATAATGGTATTGAGAGATACCACCAAGTCATGGAGGATCGCATTATTCTTGCCGTTAATTGCAGTTCCTCAAGTAGTGTTGCTGGCTTGGTTGATTAATCTAACCGCTACTGGAAGTTGAATAATTGTTTTTAATTTTCATTATGACTAATAATTATTCTTCAATAGCGCTATTAAAACTTAAATTGATCTAGCTCATTCGTAAAAAGTATTGTTTCATTATTATTTAATAAAGAGCTAGTAAGGTTATTTACATTTTGAATAACTGGAGGATGTAAAGTGAAATATGCATCAAAATTCGATCATTTTTACCATGATTTAATTGCTTTTACTAAAGAATATTGGTTTGAGGTTGGAGCTTTCTGTGTAGGTGTAGGAATTGTATTTTGGTCAATGATTGTAGTGTTTAACTTTTAAAAGAAAACTATAGAGAATTGAGCTATTATTGCTGATATAGAATTAAAATAACGCGATATAGTAAATGACTCTTGTTTTCATCAGCACAATTATGGTGATTGTGTTAGCGGTGGCACTTCATTATGAGGTGTTAACACATCTCGCAGAAAAGCATTTCAAGCGCGCTTGGCCTTCAAGGTTATTATTACCCGTCGGTGTGATCATTGTAATTATGACCCATGTTATAGAAGTGTGGCTTTTTGCATTCTTGTATTACTTTTTGTTACCGTTAGAAAACACTGGTGAAGTGATAGGAGAGTTTAGTAATACTGTTCTGGACTGTGCATACTTCTCATTTGTGAACTACACATCTCTTGGTTACGGTGACATTGTTCCTGTTGGACATATAAGATTTACGGCAGGCTCTGAAGCTTTAACAGGGTTAGTGTTAATTGCTTGGACGGCATCATTCACTTATCTTCAAATGCAGCAACTTGTGCATTATAAAAATAAAAAATAAATGAATTAATATCTTTGCGTAGATTTAGTTACGCATTATCAAGAGCAACTTGAATCTCATTCTTTAGCTCATCAATTAGGTTTTTATTCATAATCGGCCATTTTTCAGATTCTTCCTTGCTAAGAATGTCTTCATTATTTGCTATTAAGCCATGCAACCAATCATGGGTAACTACTAAAGATGTTCTGATGCCTTCTAAATCATAGTTTTGGTTTTTATGATGATAAGGGTCTGGAAAGGAAATAAAACTATTTTTTAAATCATTAATACTTCTGCGAAACTCATACCAGCTTGCATAGGTATATCCTCCTGCAGCATAGAGTGTGTCAGTATAATCGTCTTGCTCAAATGTGATTTCTTTCCAGTGATCACTTTTGGTATTAATACCAAACACTTCATTCCAGTTTATTAACATGGAGTAGAGTAATGTAAATTCAATGAAATCCCAGCAATTAGAATTCTGTTTTTTTGTATTATGTCTATTTTTTATTTCGGTATAATAGATAAAGCATTTCAACGCAGTATAAAGCGCATCTAACTGCCCAGCAGCTCTTCTAATATCATCTTTGTCGATATGAAGCATCATTAATTAACCTTCATAGGCTTTAGTAGTGTTTATATTCTAGTGTTTAACCTTAGAATATTTTTAATATCTTTTATAGTCTGAAAAATAATTCAACTACTGGGTTATCAAAGTGCCGACGTAATTTTCTATTATGATAGGCAATAGAAACTACAATCACACCTAAGAGAATTAATAGTGCTGCAACAATAATAGATAACAAGAGTGGATACATGAGTATAAGTACTCCGGCAATGATTAATATTATTCCACCAAGCATGTATAGCCTCCTTAACAATATTGTTTAAATTTATAGAGCTGGGTCTTGAATTGAATAAAGATACATAAGTAGTTCGAAAATACGTCCTCTAACTAAGGTGCTAGCATGTTCGGGACTTACAGAAGACCATGTCTCTTGACTGTAGCGATCTCCCCATATTGGCATTAATCGAGTGCCGTGGTATTTGTTCATGTCGCGGCCATCGATGGTTAAATAAGTTTCTATGAAAGGGAAATACCCTTCATTCGCGATTAGTAACTTGGTTAAATCAGCAGGTTTAAATACTAATGCAAATGAATACGGTCCATCACCTTTTCCTTCTGTTCCATGGCAGACGGCGCATCTTTGTTGAAATTCCTTTTGTCCTTCTATAACGAGGTCATCTGTTTCGGTTAATTTGCCAATATCACCGGCATGAGATGGACTGATGAAAATAATGGTAAGTACAATTAATATTACTAAGCTCTTTAATATTCTTTTTAAAATGCTCATAACCACCTCATTTTTCTACTTAATCAATTGAAATAGAATAATTGATTCAACGAGTTTATTTTTGATATAAATCAAGTATATACGTTTAAACTGCTATAGTATTGATTGCACGGATCTGCCTTAGATAAGAAATTACAAAAATATGTAGGGGCTTATGAAAGACCCAATGCACATAAGATGCCATATCAGTATCTAATAGTAGTTTGTTCATTTATTGTAGCAATCTATGCAGCTACACACGCATTAATATATAAAAAAGATTCTAGAGCTGCATTTGGATGGATTGCAGTTTGTATTTTTCTGCCCCTATTTGGTCCGCTGCTTTATTTTATATTTGGAATAAATCGAGTGCATAAACGTGCTCGAGCACTTGCTGCGCCATTCTCAGATGAAGCATCGCACCAGCAAAATAGTACTATTAGCAATGAGTTACTTAAGCAGATTCCTGGCTCATTGGAAAAACTACAAAAAGTATCTCACCGTATAACCGAATTGCCATTGATCGGTGGCAATAATATGGAAATCTTATATTCGGGTGAGCAAACCTATGCAGAAATGCTAAAAGCTATAAACGAAGCAAAGGAATATATTTATCTATGTGTATATATTTTCAAAGGAGATAAACTTGGAAAACAGTTTTCTGAGGCCTTAATTAAAGCAAAAAATCGTGGTGTTGAAGTGTATGTGCTAATTGATGGAATAGGAGAGTTGTATTCTTGGCAAAAAGTACGTAGAAAACTTACAAAGCATGGTGTGCAGGTACTTCGATTTTTACCTCCTAAACTTATTCCTTTCAATTTTAGTATTAATTTGCGTAACCATCGTAAGTTAATAGTCATCGATAATGAACTTAGTTTTGTAGGAGGTATGAATATATCTGCAGAATATTTTCAAAAAGATGAATCAGAAAAAGTATCATTAAAGGATATTCATTTTAAAATTACGGGTGATTTGTCACAACAATTAAGACATGTATTTGAAATAGATTGGCACTTCATTGGTGGTAAAATTAATACAAAT
>JABDMD010000093.1 GCA_013001685.1 Gammaproteobacteria bacterium
AGAGTTTTGGAAAATGGCTACCGCGGATAGCTTTGACCCAGCATTAGATTGGAAAGAGACACAAATAAAGTTTGCGCCTATGTTTCATGATGCAGCACTTTAATAATTCATGCAGTCATATTCACACTATACAGGCACTCAGAATACAAATTATTTAAATACTGTAATCCTCAGCTAGTAAATCTTTAGTTAGCAGAATAAAGGGGTCAAACCCCTTTTCCTGCTTAAGCGAAACTACTTTTTCGTATTTCCCATCTATTCTTAACCACGCAATTTTCCTAATTGATTACGCTTCCATTTGACCTAGCGCAATCATTAGCTATTGTTTTCAACCACCATAGTGCCTTTACATTCTATGTAGTTATTAAAATATGAACTTCACTGCCCGATTAGACTCAATTTCTATACTGCAGTCATTAATTTGAGAATTAGATGAAGGCGATCAAAGCTTTCATTTTTGTAAGTGTAGCCATAATTTCGCTTACTGGCGGTAAGTGTTTCCTTTATTAGCAGTTTTGATAGTGATGATGACGATGATGAGGAAGAAGACGTCATTATCGTGGTCAGCAATGCAGAAAAATCGACCAGTGAAGTAGTAGGATCGCTAACTCAAATTCTTATGGTTGCTGATGTTAGTAGCCAATCAGCGCAATTTATTAATGACCTAGATACATCTTTCTCATCTACTTATACTTGTGGCAATGCTGCTAGCAGTTTCAATGCCACTGCTATTGATTTGGATAACTCAAATAGTGTTTCAAAAGGAGATGATTTAGCACTGCGCTATACTAATTGCAATGTAAATGAAGCTATAGCAAATGGCGATTTGACGATATCAGTTCGAGATGCGAATGGTATCAACATTGGTAATTATAATAGTGGCGCTAATTGGTTATTTGCTTTTGATGTTAATACTGATCTTTTAGAGATAAACGCTAACAATAAGGCTTTTAAAGTTAGCGGTAACATGGAAATTAGTTTGCAGTTTGATGCAATGCTCGCATATCTAGATACTGAAATAACCAGTGATAGACTAAATATAGAGGAAACATCAAAAAATACTCTATTAAATATTAATCTCTCACAAAAAAATAAACTTAGCTTCTATGCCTTCAAATTATTCACTCACTATTGATTCATTGAAGCTCGTTAACGAAACAAAAAACACTGCGATTACTGCTATAGCTAATTCCATATCTTTTTCTGGTATGGAGCTGTTGAATTTAAATCAGTACTTTGTAAATCTAGATGCGCCAGATAATGGGGTGTTCAACTTAGCAGGCAAAAATTCTAGTGCCGAGGTCTCTATTATGCCGGGTGAGTTGGTATCCATTGATGTAGATACTAATGGTGATTCAATTTCGGATGAAGAGATCTTTCTAATTGGAGAAAAATTGAAAAATAATAAATTTAATTTAAATTTTGTCGTTTTAGTTTCATCAATACTGATAAATCTCTTTTAATCACCAAAGTCTGATCGCAATACAATTCGATAGCGTGCTTTGCCAGCCTCTAAATGCTTAAAGGCATCATTAACATCACTCATCGAAAATTCTTCTGTTACTGGCATTATTGAATGCCGTGCAGAAAATTCTAGCATTTGGTTAATAGAAGCAGGGCTTCCAAGTGGACTTCCTGATACTGATTTTTGTCCAACTATGGCAGGGAAAGCAGGTACGGGAATAGGGTCTGGCACCACGCCCACCGTGTGCAAACGCCCCTTGGGTGCGAGTACATTAATATAAGCTTCCCAATTTAAATTGGCATTGGTTGTATTAATAATAAAGTTCATCGATCCCACAACTTTTTCAAGTTCGTTATCATCTCGAGTATTTACAATATGGTGAGCACCAAGTTTTTTTGCTTCGTCGGCTTTGTCTGGTGAAGAGGTAAACGCTGTAACATCGCACCCCCATTTATTTAGAAACTGAATAGCGAGATGACCCAGTCCGCCCACTCCAATGACACCTACACGATCGGTAGGTTGAACATTAAATTGAGTTATGGGATTAAATACGGTTATGCCGCCACAAAACATGGGACCTAACTTTGCAAGCTCAAGTCCTTTAGGGATAGGTGTTGCCCAAACCCAATGGCAGCGCACATGGCTAGCAAAGCCACCATATCGCTCAACAATTGTTTGTTCGGGTTGATTGCATAAATTGTGATCACCCGATAAGCATTGGTTGCAGTGCATACAACTTTCAGAAAACCAACCCAGGCCTACATCGTCACCTATTTCCAAATTACTAACATGCTCACCTTTATTAACAATTGTACCTACAACTTCATGTCCTGGAACAAATGGATAATTGGTAACACCCCAATCATTTTTGAGCATACTTAAATCAGAGTGGCAAACACCACAATACTGTACTTTAATATCTACTTGATCTGGGCCAATATCTGGCAATGTGTACTCGAATTCTTTGAACTGTTCTTTTTCAGAATTTGCAGCGTAAGCGTTTATAGATTGCATTTCCTGTCTCCTAAAATTTAGTGTTATTCCCCTGGTGCATTTGCTAAGTCTACACTTCGACAACCCCCAGTGAGTTTTAATTTGCTCATTACATCTCTTAGTGCAGTACGGATGCCCTCTTCTAAAACAGGATGATATACAGGCATTTCTAAAGCTTGTTGTATGGTCATTTTTTGGTACACCGCCCAAGCTAATAAGTGCGCTAGATGTTCGGCACGGGGTGAAAATAATTCTGCACCTACTAAGGTACAATCTTTTCGATTTGCATAGATGCGAACGATGCCGCGGTGCTGATTCATTACTCGCGCTCTTCCTTGGCCATCGTAAGAAACTTCTCCAATTTCAATGTTCTTAGGCTGAAGTTGGCTATAGTTTTTACCAACCAGTGCCATTTGTGGATCAGTAAAGGTAATTGCAAGCGGTGTGCGGCGAACTTGGGTAATTGTTTCTGGGTACAGAGTGGCATTTTTGCCCGCAATTCGTCCTTCATCAGAGGCTTCATGTAATATTTGCCTATGACCTGCTGCATCACCAGCAATAAAAATAGGTAGATCGCCGACTTGAGCCGTTTGCGCATTCCAATCACGCATTACTTGTTCGTTACTTACACCAGCAGCTTCTATATTTAAATTCTGTAGAGTAGATTTTCGACCTGTTGCAAGCAGTACTTTTGCAAACCATTGTTGATGTTCATTATTTTGTTTATCTTCCCACTTTAAATTAATTCCAGAGGGAGTTTTTTCTGCATGAGAAATATTTGAATTAAATTTTATTTTTAATTCTTTACTTAAAACTTCATGTGCTTTATTTTTAACAATTGGATCTGTAAGTGCACCTAACCGATCGGAGTAGGTGAAAAATGTCGTCTCTATTCCGAGCCGTTGTAGAGACTGACCCAACTCAAGCCCAATAATGCCTGTTCCAATCACCGCTAGTGAGCGAGGAAGTTCTTGTAGCTCAAATACATCATCATTTACTAAAATCTCATTCTTAATTGCCTCAAAAGGAGTCGGAATAAAAGCCTCACTGCCCGTAGCAATTACAATGGATCTTGCGTTGATGAGGGTATGATCATCGACCTGCAATGTATTTTGTCCTATAAACTTTGCATGACCTCGAATACGATATTCTTCAGGTCTGGCTTCTGTGCTTTTTACTACGAAGCCCGCAAATCGATCTCGTTCTCTACGTACACGTTCGAACACTGCATGGGCATCAATCGCGTTATCCTTAACTTGAATACCAAATTCATCAGCATGATCAATAGTATGAGAAACGTCTGCAGCTGCGATCAATAATTTGGATGGCATGCAACCGGTTCGCGCACACATAGTGCCATACTCACCAGACTCAATAAGCAACCAGTCTAATCCAGCTTTTTCTACTTCGCGTAAAGCATTTAAACCTGCGGTGCCTGATCCAATTATTGCGACATTAGTATTTAACGTTTTCATAATACCTTCTCGGCTATCTAACTCTTATCTTGCAAAATAAGAACTAGGCTCTTTTTTATTTTGTATTTACCTTTCTATTATCATCGCAGCTGCCGTACCACCTGCACCGCAAATGCTAATTAAACCCAAACGTGGATTTCTGCGTTGCATCTCATTAGCAATATCAGTTTTTCTTTATTGTGGCCATTTAGTACAAGGTTTGCACCTTGTTTATAGAAGCCTCTAGCAATGTCTAGGCCAATTCCACTAGACGAGCCAGTGACTAATTCTGTTTTATGGTTGTACATATAAATTCTCCTTTCCTTAAGTTGTAGTAAAAGCTTGGGTCGTCTTAGCAATCAACTATTTCGCATCAAGAATGGGTGCGTAGAAATTTTTAAATACCATGTTGTCTGCATTTGCTATATGGCAACCCGCACAGGCTTCTTTTGGCGCTACTGCAGCGGTTTCTGCATATGGTGGCGCATGATGTCCGAAATTAAAGAAACCCCATCCGTTGGTATCTTTGAATCGCTCGCTATCCTTAACCGAAATATCAATGCCATTGAGTTGTGCTGGAAAAAATCCACGTCCTGATGCTTCTACACGTGAACCATCTTCGTTAGTGCCTGAAAGTGTGAGTTGCAGCTCTTTTAAAAGAATCGTACCTTCTGGGAACTCTCCAGTTTTTTTGTATATCTGGTATGCAACAGGATGGATGTATACATTGTGATATTCAGGAAACCCTGCTTTACCCTCATTTAAAGAATGCGGTGTAAGGGGTGAACCGAGAAATATCCATGTGTGATAATCACTAGGAAGAATTAGTTCTCCTTTGGCATTCCATTTAGGTCCCCAATCTGAATCGGTCTCAGAATGAGCGGTTTTTAAAGCATCTACTATTAGCCCAACACTCATTAAAAGTGCTGCTGCAATAAATACTTGAGTTAGATGTTTAGTTTTAGTCATTTTGGATTCTCCTTTTTTGTTACTGTACAAATGCAATTTCGCAACGTTGCTGTTCTGCAAAAGCAACGTCTTCTGGACTCATTTTTCTTTCTATTCCATATACACGATCAATGAGTGGAATTACGACACTTTGTTCTCCATAACTTTTTCCTTCTGATAAAAATTTACCAATTAGGTCATATTCACCAACTCCGCTATCACGGTTTCGTGCAACGGAAGTGGCTGCATCTCCTAGCCATTCGCAAAAGCTTGGCTCTGAGTGCCCATTTTTTGAATAAGCTGAAAGACTTACAAGAAATAAAAGTGTTATAAGAGTTAGTTTTTTCATATTTTCACCTCGTGTATTTTTAACTAGCGAACGTCCTTGTTCATTACTCATCCTTGGCCACTAGTGTGGTCATACAAGCTCTCAAACTTGACCGTCGTAAGCCTGCTTAAGCTTGTTTGTATCTACCACATTTCTGTCACGGTTTTGTGTGATGACATCGAATGCATCGATAGGTCCTTGAACCACAATTTCTTGTCGCTCTGTTTGAGTATTAACCCAGTTATTGGCATTCATGGTTTGCTCAACGTTGTCAATTGTTAGGCCACCATTTGCCAAAGCTAGGTTTGTAGTTGCTAATAAGGCTGCTGTTAATAAAGCTTTTAATTTCATTTTAAATCTCCTAAAAAATTTCATTAGTTACTGGTTTTTTGTTGTGATGCCCTTTCTATAAGGAACCAATCGGTCAACAATGGGCTCAATATATACATTAGGAACCGATAGGTCAACAACTATTTGATTCAAAGTTTTTTATTAAGGCGATAGAAATTAATTATTGACCGAATGGTCTATAATGGTTAATGTAAGCCAACTAAGGAGATATGAATGGCAAGACCTAGAGAATTTGATATAGATGATGCACTGGAAAATGCGATGCAGGCCTTCTGGAGCTATGGCTATGAGGCCACTTCTATGTCTGATCTTATGGAAGCTATGGATTTGCAAAAAGGCAGCATCTATAAAGCATTTGGTGATAAACACTCGCTTTTTATAGCCGCCCTTGAGCATTATCTAAATGCAGTGCATGAATTTGATCGCAAGATACTAGAAAAAGGAGAGTCACCTAAAAAAGCCATTCGCACCTGGTTAAATACCGATTTAAAAAATGCATGCAGTCAATCTTTGAAAAGAGGCTGTCTTATGGTGAACGCCCTAAATGAAAGAGCGTATAGAGACGAAAAAGTTGCAAATTTAATAACTCTTCACACCGCCAGGTTGTCAAAAATGTTAACTAAAACAATAAAGCGTGGCCAAGAACTAAAAGAATTTAGAAGTGATATTAACGCGAGTGATATCTCTCAAGTCATCATAGTGTCTTTATTTGGGATGTTAACCTTGACCAAAGGGCCTATGAACAAAACTGCAAGCCTTAACAACGTTAAAAATATTCTAAAATTAATTGAAAATAAATAATGCGAAAAATTGATGACTTTAAACCTTTTGTACCTTCCAATGATCATGAAGTTTCAAGAGCGTTTTACCAGCACATGGGGTTTAAAATTAACTGGACTGAAGGTGATGTATGTGAGGTGGATACAAACTTTGGCTATCGTTTTCTATTATTAGATAAAAATCATAATAACTATGCACATAGCTTGATGCTGCATTTCATGGTGAACTCTGCCCAAGAATGGTATGATCATTTTACGGAAATCAAGCTTGCTGAAGCATTTAATGGCACGAAAGTAGCGCCACCAAAACTGATGCCATGGGGATTACTCATTACTTACGTGTGGGATCCTGCAGGTATATTACTCCACTTTGCTGAAATCCCCCAGGACAATAACTAAAGACGAATATATATCAACCTCTTTTAAACATACTTCAGCTCTATATCTTTTCGAATATCTGCTAACACATGACATATTCTACTTTGAAACATGCGAATCATTGTTTTAAATAAGAATTTAATCCACCAAGTAGCTTGTATTTCAAAATCTACATCGAGTAACGCTAATGTGTAGTCACATTTTGGCTTTAATTTACAGTTTAATAACACTGTAGTTGGTATATACGTTATGTTTTTATTCACTTGCTTTCTGACATCAAACACAATCGACCATGCAATAGACTCAAAAGGTTCATACTCAGTAATTTCTACCATAAAGGCCTGCTTTCTTAGACTTGCACTGTGCTTGTTTTTCACTTCATATCGATATTTTTTTCCATAACAAGCACTACCCAAATCCTCAACTGTCTTAATGGAGCGTTTGTGTTTATAAAGATCCACTATATTTTGCAAATCACTTAAGTAATTGAACACCTGATCCTGGGAGGCATGAATTTTTTGTTTACAAGTAGGCATATAGGCAATCAATAGCCCTTTATTTTTTTCATTTGTTTATATAATAATAGCGTCGCCTGGATTAACTGCTCGTATTGTTTTTTTTCTTAAAACTTGATCTACATGAAGATCAAATCTAAATTCTTCTGCATATTTATCTTTGATGTAGCGCACTTCAACACTGTACTTTTTATCGAGCTGCTCTAACACATCACAGATTTCACTTGTTAGTAAAGGAATTAAATAATTGTCTTGTTTTGCTCGCAATATAAATTTTTTATCAATTTTATCAATACCAATTGTTTGTTTTTTTAGCTCCCTATCAATTTCTAAATATTTGATAGGCATAGACTTGCTGATTATTTTAAATGCGCAATCCTCTGAAATTTTATTTGTATTAAAGTGCAAATAGGTAAATGCACCATTTTCATGTGGCATGGAAGATATTTTTATTATCAGATCTTGATGTGGGAAAGATAGCTGAGGGTAGTTGATTTTTCCGCGCTTTACATTACCATTGCACTTAGCTGCTAGTTGCTGAAACGCAAATTGGATTCTTACACTCTCCTTTTTAAATATGTACAGCCCTAACAAACAGGGCAATATTATTACCGGCCAGAAATAATCCATATCTCCATAGTATATGGGATAATCAAGGCGCTTAAGGTACAACTCATACCCTAAAATTGACAACCTAATATGCTATTTAACTTTAACAATACTTACGCAGATAAACTCGATGGGTTTTATACCCCCGTTCAAAGTGCAAAAGTTCCCAAAGCTAAAATCATTAAAGTAAACACTGAACTTGCTGCTAAGCTTGGATTGAATTTGAATAACTTAAGTAAAAAGAAGCAAACAGAAATATTTTCCGGGAACATTGCTCCTGATGGTGCATCACCAATAGCTCAAGTATATGCAGGCCATCAGTTTGGAGGTTTTGTACCGCAATTAGGTGATGGTCGAGCTTTGTTATTAGGTGAAATTATTGATGATAAAGGCGCACGTTTTGATATTCAGTTAAAAGGCTCTGGCCGAACCCCATATTCACGTGCGGGTGACGGTAAATCAGCACTGGGCCCTGTATTACGTGAATATATTGTAAGTGAAGCGATGTATGCGCTGGGTATTCCAAGCACTCGTGCGTTAGCGGCTGTAACGACTGGCGAGAATGTAATGCGTAATCAACAATACTTACCAAGTGCGGTATTTACACGTGTAGCGGCTAGCCATATACGCGTTGGAACCTTTCAGTATTTTGCAGCACGTGGTGAAATCAATAAAGTACAGCAATTAGCAGACTATACGATTGATAGGCATTACCCCAATATAAAACAAGAGGCAAATGAGACAGAAAATCCTTACCTGTCTTTACTTATTGCAATAACAGATGCGCAAGCCTCATTAGTAGCACAATGGATGTGTGTGGGTTTTATTCATGGCGTAATGAATACCGACAATATGACCGTCTCTGGTGAAACTATTGATTACGGCCCTTGCGCATTTATGGATTATTATTCTCCCGATACGGTATTTAGTTCTATTGATAGACATGGTCGCTATGCGTATCAGAATCAACCACCTATTACTCAATGGAATTTAGCGCGCTTAGCAGAAACCTTATTGCCATTGATTGACGAAAATACGGAACATGCTATTGAACTCGCTACAAATGCCTTAGACAAGTTTCCTGAAAAATATACTGAACATTGGCTAGCAGGAATGCGTGCAAAAATTGGCCTTAGTATTGTTGAAGAAAATGATTTAGCACTAATTAATGATTTGTTAGCTGCCATGGATGGACAACAGGTTGACTTTACTTTGCTGTTTCGCAACCTTGCGGATCTACTACAAGGGCAAGAGCAAGAAGTCTACGCACAATTTAAAGATGCCTCTTTATTCAAAGTGTGGGTGGAACGATGGCGTGAACGATTAAGTCACGAGACACAAAATACAGACGAAAGCATTCAGTTAATGTATCAAAAGAATCCGATATACATTCCTCGCAACCATAAAGTAGAAGAGGCTTTAGAAGCTGCTGTTTCTCATGCTGATTATTCAAAATTTGAAGTATTGATAAACACTCTCAGTAATCCATATCAACCACAAGAAGGCAAAGAGGAATACACCCAGCCTGCACCTAATGAACTTAGCGTGTATAAAACTTTTTGCGGAACATAGAATGATACACATCACCAGAATTAAATGAAGATAGACCACTTTTATTTTTTATAAGCTATCTTCCACAATGAAATTGATATAGGTCAAGATATCTCATTATTGTGTGACTTAATTAATTATATATCTTTGGTATATAAAAATGTTTTGCTAGCATAGTTAATCATGGGCCAAGAAATTGAAAAAACGATATTCTCTAAAGAAGATTACGATCAATTTCGTCACTATCTTGAAAAGGAAACTTCAAACTTAGTGGAGTGGTTTAATGATGGTGTATTAACCAATGAAAGTCTAATGGGCGGATTTGAAATTGAAAGTTGGTTAATAGACGATGCTCTTTTAGCTGCGCCAGTAAACCAAGAATTCTTAGATCGCTTTAATTCATCCCTAGCCACACCAGAATTAGCACAATTTAATCTTGAATTTAATAACTTGCCGAGAAATTTATCTGCTACGGTACTGGCTGAGTTTCACGATGAGATACTCGATACTTGGAAACAAGCAGTAAAGGTTGCGCATAATTTAAGTATTCCTTCTTCCTTACTACTTATTGGCACTCTGCCAACATTAAATCTTTCTGATTTAAATGAGCATTCAATGTCAGACATGAATCGATACCGAGCATTGAATAGTGAGATTATGAACAGGCGAAAAAAGAAGCCCGTACATTTATATATTCAAGGACATGAATTGCTCGATTTATACAGCCACGATGTTATGCTTGAATCATCTACAACTTCTTTTCAAATTCATACGAAAGTACCCGCTCGAGACGCACATCATTATTACAATGCAGCAATCATAGTTTCAGCGCCATTAGTGGCAATCACTGCCAATTCTCCATATGTATTTGGCAAAGACTTATGGAGCGAAACCCGAATACCATTATTTGAGCAATCTATTGACACGAATAATCCAAAAGCACCTTTCAAGAGAGTGAGTTTTGGCAGTGGCTATGCACAAAAATCAATTTTGGAGTGTTTTCATGAAAATTTGAAAGATTTTCATATTTTACTGCCGACAGTTGAAGAAAATAATAACAGTCTTGCCCACTTGAGATTGCATAACGGCACCATATGGCGATGGAATCGACCTTTACTTGGCTTTAATTCAACAGGAGAGCCACATATTCGCATAGAACATCGCGCCATTGCAGCAGGCCCTACTTTAATTGACATGATGGCCAATGCTACATTTTATTTTGGCTTGCAACATTATTGGGCGCAGCGTTTTAAACAAAACCAAGCCTTACCTGCATTTGAAGAAACTAAAAGTAATTTCTATTTAGCGGCACAGCATGAATTACAGGACTATGTTATGCATTGGTTTGGTAAAACGGTGGATCCTACTGAGTTATTACGTGATGTGTTGTTAACCCAAGCTGAACAAGGTTTACACGACTTGCAAATTAATCCTGCTGATATTGAAAAATATTTAGGCATTATTGCAGCACGTATTGATGCACAACAAACCGGTGCGAGCTGGCAACGGAAATATATGGCAACTCATGGTAGTAATATGACGGAATTAACACATGCCTATCAAACTTTACAGATTACTGGTGAACCAGTTCACACATGGGAGACTAAACGGAACACTTTTGTTACAAGGATGAAATCTAATCATATGGAACTTAAACAATTAGAAAGCTTCCCTAAAGAATTATTAGATATTAGTGCAGAGAAGCTTTATACCATATTCCCAGAACCTACCTTATTACATTTACAAGGTATGCGACCAGAAACAATTTTTATAAGCGTTTTACTTCATGGAAATGAAGGCACAGGGTTTTATGTTATTCAAAAGTTATTACGTAAATACGAAAACACTAGATTGCCACGATCTATATCAATCTTTTTTGGTAATACACAAGCCGCACGATATGGCGTGCGCTTATTAGACCATCAACATGATTTCAATCGCGTTTGGCCAGGCACCCATTACCCTGATTCACAAGAAGCAGCGATAATGAAAGAAATTGTAAATGAAATGCAAAATAATAATTTATTTGCAAGTATCGATATTCATAACAATACTGGCTTAAACCCACATTACGCATGTATTAATAAGCTTGAAAATCAGTTCCTACATCTAGCCTCTTTGTTTGGACCTACAATAGTGTATTTTTTAACACCAAAAGGTGTGCAATCGATGGCATTTAGCGAAATATGTCCTGCTGTAACATTAGAATGTGGAAAAGTAGACTCAGAACGAGGTATTGCACATGCATTAGAGTTTTTAGATGCGGTATTGCACATGAAAGAAATTCCAAATGATCCTCTTGCGCCACAGGATATACATTTGTTTCACACTATTGCTCGTGTGAAAGTGCCTGATGACGTTAGTTTCAGTTTTTCGAAATCTAATGCAGATATTCTATTTACAAATGAACTCGATAAAATGAATTTTTCAGAAATGCCTGCAAACACTTGCTTTGGGAAAGTACAAACAAACAACGCTACTTGTTTACATGCTTTTGATGATGATGATAATGAAATTAGTGATCGTATATTTCAAATTAAGGATCAAAAAATTCAACTCATAAATTCTATGATGCCTGCAATGTTAACCTTAGATGAAATGGTTATTCGTCAGGACTGCCTTTGCTACCTAATGGAACGTATGCCTCATCCTAAATAAACTATAGGATTGGACTAGATTGACATTAGTAGCTTAATATCAATTACATAGAATGATTTAAACTTTTTTATCGATTTTCGATCCCTAGTCTACTTGCTAAAAAATGATCTAAACTTATTTTACCGGGTCCTGTGGTTATCAACCAAGCAAACAGAATGATGTATAGTACCTGAGGTAAGTACAGAAACCAGCTCATCCAGTCTAACGGGCCAATACCTTTTGGTATAATGTGTTCAATTTCTACCGTAACAATTGCAACGACCATGGCTATGATTAATGCTATGGAAACAAAAGTTGAAAAAAGACCTAGCATTAATAATATTCCACCAAAAAATTCTACACATGCCAAAAACAGTGCCATAAATTCAGGAAACGGCATGCCGATTTCCATCATGAGTTCAATTAATCCTGCATGTTTTTCTTCATTAAAGAGTTTGTTGTAACCTGAAACTGCAAAAAACAAACCCAGCGATACGCGTGCAACTAATATAGGCAGCCATTCCCAACTTCGCTCACCGGTTAAAACTATTTTCATTAAATGTGCAAACATAATATTTCTCCTAGTTTTTCATACTTCTAATTTTTCTTATTTCAACAAAACTAAACACCTTTAAACCCAGTTCTGCATTCTGCTTCTAGACTTGGAACAGCGTCTCCTTCAGGCATAACTACATCTTGTAGTTTTTCTTGACGAAGTTTTTGTAAAGTGGCGTATAAGCAAATTGCAATGCCGGTTAATAATACTGCACCACCAATATAATGTGCATTGCTAGGTTGCTCTCCAAGGATTAAGTATGCAGCTAGCACACCTGCTACAGGTGCAAATGAAGTGGCAAGCGATACATCAGTGGATTGTGATTTTCGTACTCCAGAGTCCCATGCTAACTGACCGGTTACGATAATTATTCCACCATATACCAGCATCCATTTCCAGAGAAAAGGTGAACCTAAATCTATAAAATGACCAGTTCCAAACAGATATGATGCAATGATGAAAAATACAATCGTGCCTACTGCACTGCGAAATACGCTAAAGATTCCAAGTGGCACATTTTTAAGATATAACTTTGCGAGAACGGTAGACACTGCATAAATAACCGCTGCTCCACCTGCAAAAAGCTCACCGCGGCCTATTATCAAACCTTCTGCTTGTGGTTGTAGCAATGCAATTAGCGCAACACCTACTAAACAAATAATTGAACCAATAAACGACCACTTTCCAACACTATCTTTAAACACTAGCCATGCTAAAAAAAGTAATAATGGAGGTTCAATTTGACTAATCAACACAACGTTGGTAACCATGGTACTTTCAATGGCCACAAAAAATAACCAAGGTGCAAGACAATTAGCAAGTAATGCTAAAATAAATAAAAATAACCACTCGATATTTGTAAGTTTATGTAAGCTTTCCAGCGTCCATTGTTTGCGGTGAACTGCAAACAACACGATTACCGCACAAGCGTTGCCTGCAAATAGTAAATTACAAAATGATATGACATTACGCCCATCAACCGTATGTTGAGTTCCTAGTTCTGCAAGGATATGGACAATGGAACTTGCTGCTCCAAAAATGATAATGGAGTACCAAAGAAGAGCTGGACCTGGGATGCGTCCAATCATGATGAATTACATAACACTTGAGTTGAGCAAAATTGAAGCTCGATTTTTATTATTTACAACAAGTTAAAGAAACATTGGGACTATGTCAATTCATAGTCCCTTGTAAGATATATGTAATTTCAAGCAATTTAGAATGAAAACTTCTTAATATAACTAATACTGAAACGCTAAGCTGGCAGTCGTTCGTCATTTATTGGTAATTTCTCATCACGTGACCATTCATTCCACGAACCAAGATAGTTGCGTAAATGTTTAAACCCTGCCAGCTTCATCGCGACATAAGTATTCGAGACCCGTGCACCTTTGAAACAATAAATAATGATATCGTCATCGGGGTAAAGTCCATACTCAGCACATAATGCACGAACTTTTTCGGGTGATTTGAAATAAGGCAACCCTTCTTCGCGTTCCATAAAGTTGTACCACTCGATCCAACGTGCGCCAGGCAATCTACCTTTTCGTGGCGCAAAATCCACACCGTAAGGTGATGAACTTTCACCAGTCCATTCCACTCGATCACGGTTGTCGAGTAATTTTATATTTGGGTTACTTAATGATGTAAGCACTTCATCTTTCGTGGCGAGAATTTCAGGATGAATTTTAAGCTCGAATTTCGATGGCTCTGGGTTTGGAGTTTTGTCATCTTCGGCTAGACCTTTTTCTTTCCAGGCAGAAAAACCACCGTCTAAAATCCCCGTGTCTGGATGACCTAGATAGCTTAAGAACCAATAGCCTCTACAAGAACCCCCGTATCGTTTATCAAATGCGTCTTCATAAATGATAACTTTCTTTTCGTGAGTAATGCCTGCGGCGGAAAACAATGCTTGAAATTTATCCTGCAGTTCTTTCAAACCTTCATCTGTAGTTTCGGCAAGAAAAAAGAAGATGTCAGGAATACTGACCGCCCCGGGGATATGGCTTTTTTTGTAATCTTCCTCATCACGAATATCGACTACAACGATGCTGCCTTTGGATATCAAATCCTGAACCTCTTCCGGTGAATAGAGAATTTTGTTAGACATAGTGCGCCTTCCACGTTTATTGTTTTTGAAGATTAATGATATTTTTAACGATCATTATTGATCGAGATCAACCTCATATTACTTAAAGAAAGGTCTTGCTAACCAATAGTTAATTGCTATCAATGCAATCAGAGTTATCTATGCTAAAAATATCTTCAGTAATTTCATATATGTAGATTTTCAAACTAAACACTACAATGAGTTTGTAGTCACATAACTAATTGAGGAACGAACATGATGAAACTATACAATGTAGAGGTATCTGGAAATTGCTATAAGGTTCGCTTGCTTTTGTCTCTGCTAAATGTCGACTGTGAAATTGTCCCGATTGACATTGCGAACCGCGAGCAGAAATCACCTTCTTATTTAAAGAGAAATCCTTTAGGTGAAATACCTGTGCTTGAAGACGGTGAACTCACTCTTCGCGATTCTCAAGCG
This sequence comes from Gammaproteobacteria bacterium, assembly GCA_013001685.1. GTDB lineage: Bacteria > Pseudomonadota > Gammaproteobacteria > UBA4575 > UBA4575 > JABDMD01. Next base: position 15,113 of record JABDMD010000093.1, read on the forward strand.
ATTCTTGTTTATCTAGCAAGAAAATATGGCGGTGATACTTGGTTGCCCAGCAAGCCAAGTGAAATGGCGCTTGTAATGCAGTGGTTATTTACGGCTTGCAATGAAATTGCTCGTGGCCCAATGGATGCGCGATTTCATTATAAATTTAAACAGAATTTAGATATTGAAAAAGCTCACGAAAAAAGCAAGTCTATATTAACCATGATCAATCTGCGTCTTGCAAATAGAGATTGGTTGGAATTAAACCGCGCAACCATCGCTGACATCGCCTGCTTCCCTTATATTGCGCTCGCACATGAAGGAAAAATATCTTTAGATCCTTACCCTCACGTGCAGAAATGGATTACAAATATTAAAGAGTTGCCTAATTTTATTTCTATGCCAGGTTTAGAATGATTTCTAATCATTTATCACTCGCATACCTTTCCATGGCCCGGTTATGAATCTCCAGTAAAATACCGCACAGTAAATCATCACATTTAAGGTAATAATCCACCATAACCCAAGTAAGGATGCATCAAAAAAGCGGATATACAAATAACATGGAACTACTAACAAAAATATCGAAATCACAATACTCATTTTCATAATGAAGCGTGTATCGCCTGCACCTTCTAATGAACCTAGGAATACTAAAAAGATTGCGTCAAATAAACAGAAAAAGGCGACGAACCTTAATAAAATCACAATGGTCTCTACACTATTATTTAGCTCTGCCAGCCCACCTTGCAGTGTAAATGGATAGATAAATACTTTAGGAACGGTCAGATACAACACAGCGAGTAAACCAAAAAACACCAGAGTTAAATGTATTGCGGACCAGGCTGCTTTTTCCGCTAGCTCAGGTTTATTTTCACCTAATCGCTGCCCCACTAACACGGCTACGCCTATCATCATTCCAACCATAGGCAGAAACGCCAGTGCTTCAATATTAAATGCAATGTTGGTGGCCACACCTTCATGTGTGCCTAGTGTACCGACAAACATTAAAAAGGCAGTAAATGCAGACATATCAATAAACAGTCTAATTCCATTAGGTGCGCCAAAATAAATCAACCTATCAAAAAGTGAGCGTTTAAATTTCCAGGAGGTAATTAAATTAAAGCGTTTACGATATTTCTTTTGAAAAATTAAATATAGATAAACTAATGCACCGGATACAATGGCAATATTACTAGCTGTTGCTGCACCACGAATACCCATTTCAGGAAAACCAAAATTTCCGAAAATAAGTACATAGTCTAGCGCAACATTGATGACAGTAATGATCAAACTCACCCACATCACTATTAATGTTTTCCCTAGCCCGGAAAAAAAACTGCCTAGCGCATTGTTTAGCACCATGAACACGGCCGAATACATGAGTATTTTAAAGTATATGGTTTCTTGCGCTTGAACTTCAGGTGCGTGACCTACTAAAGCAAAAAAATGACGTGCTAAGAAATATGCAGGAAAAATGACGAACAAAGATAGCGCACTGAAATAAATACCCTGCCATACGATCGCACCAATTTTATTTTCTTCTGCTGCCCCGTAGTATTGTGCAACAAATGTATTTACATATGCCGCAGTGCCTATGAAAAAACACAACATTGCAAAACTTGTCATCCCGGCTGGCATGGCTGCAGCTATAGCTGCAGGCGAATACCAAGCAAGAAACATACGATCAAAAAATAACAAAATACTCCATGCGCCCGTGCTTAGAATTAATGGAATCGAAATCACTAATACTTCTCGATACCCACTCTTTGCAGACCAACGATGTTGTAGGCTTTTAAACATGTGTGGATCTTACAGAGATTTTATAATTTATTAAGTTAAAGGTTAATTTACCACACACAAAAAAAGCCCTGCTATGCAGAGCTTTAGCTTTTTATATTCAGTAGGAAATTAATTTACTGAAATATACATGAAAGCTAACGGCGTCCTCGATTGTTATCTCTGCCGCCATCTCTATAATGTCGATCACGGCGATGTTCGCGATCACGACCCCTGTGTGAATCACGGCCTCTATGATTATCGTGACCACGATCGTAATGACGGTCTCGATATGCACGATGTCTGCGGTCACGATGTTTATCGTAATGATGTCGATCACGCTTGTAGTGATGTCTTTTGTACTTGTAATGGTGTCGATCACGATATCCATAATCATGATGACGCTTATAGTGATGCTTCTTGTGTTTGTAGTGGTGTTTTTTGTGCTTGTAGTGGTGACCATAATGATCATAACCGCGACCGTAATCGTTATAGCCAATCAGTATGCTCCATGGAAAATCGTTATAGCCCACGTTTCCATATACACCATCACTTGCATGGGATGGAGCTGTTGCGGCTAAAAGCAGCATCCCTACTGGTATTAATAGAAGCTTTTTCTTTATATTCATCCTTTTCTCCTCACGACAATTTCGCTATCGATACCCCTTACAACGCCTAACACGGCAATTAGGTTGACGAAATTCACAAACTTAATTGGATTTAATCTGAACATTAGGCTAACTGACTGATTTATATGCACTTAGGAGCTTCTTTTAGTATTCAAAACTTGTTCGATAAATAATTATCCTTGCATCACTTAAAGCTCTATCCACTTATAGA
>JABDMD010000144.1 GCA_013001685.1 Gammaproteobacteria bacterium
ATTCGTGATTGGTGATCAAGTGGTTGCATCAATGCGAAGAGAAGGTATGGACTGGATTAATAACGTCGCTAATGGAGGAAAATGCTATTCAGCAGTGATAAATGACCAATTTGCAGATATTGCTAAAGATGCGGTGAAGTCTGTCGATATGCACTATGCCGGAGTAGATGTTATGCAAGATTTAGACGGAAACTTGTGGGTTACAGAGGTGAATAGCATCCCTGCTTGGAAGGGACTACAGAGTGTAAATAACTTAATTGTTGCTGACAGACTTGCTGAAAATTTCGTGAATTGTATGCAGAAAGAAGCCGATATTACTGTTGCCAGCTAGTTGCTTTGGCATTAATTACTACCAGTTGGGTGTTTATGAGTTTATTTGAAATTATTTCATTACTATTGTGCTTAGCTGCAGTTTTTTCCTATATAAATTATAAATATATAAAGCTTCCAACAACGATTGGCATCATGTTATTGAGTTTGTTGTTCTCACTTGGATTACTTTTATTTGGGGAATTTGGATTTTCTCTAGACGAACAAGCAACAGTGCTTGTCAAAAGTATAGATTTCAATGAAGCTTTATTACATGGCATGTTAAGTTTTTTACTTTTTGCAGGTGCATTGCATGTGAATCTGAATGATTTGCGTGAACAGAAATGGGTGATTGGAACACTCGCAACTGTCGGTGTTATTAGTTCAACTTTTATCATCGGAACAGTTATGTACTACATATTGGGTTGGCTAGGTATTCCAGTCGCCTATATTTATTGTCTAGTATTTGGAGCACTGATTTCGCCAACTGATCCAATTGCAGTGATGGGAGTATTAAAACTTGTAGGGGCACCTAAAACGTTAGAGACAAAAATTGCAGGTGAGTCATTATTTAATGATGGTGTGGGTGTTGTTGTCTTTCTTGTTTTATTAGGTATTGCTACTGGCGGTGATGAAATGTCAGCTTTACATGTAGTTGAGTTATTTGCAGTGGAAGCTCTTGGCGGCGTTTTCTTTGGACTTGGTTTAGGGTATTTAGGATTTTTTATGTTAAAAGGTGTAGATAACTACCAAGTTGAAGCACTTATTACATTAGCACTGGTTTCTGGCGGATATGCTTTTGCAGAGTCAATTCATATCTCAGCACCCATTGCGATTGTCGTAGCAGGATTATTTATTGGTAACCAAGGTAGAACATTAGCCATGTCAGATAATACGCGTGAGCGTTTAGATGATTTTTGGGAATTAATAGATGAAATACTCAATGCCATATTGTTCTTGTTGATTGGTGTAGAACTATTAATTTTAACCTTCACGAATCAATTTATGCTTGCTGGCTTGCTAGCGATCCCTGTTGTCTTGTTAGCGAGATTTATTTGTGTAGGTATTCCGATTAAGATTATGAGTAAATTCAGAACATTTTCTCCATACGCAACAACAATACTTACCTGGGGTGGGTTACGTGGTGGAATTTCTGTTGCCTTAGCACTTTCAATTCCTGATGGTCCAGCACGAGAGCCTCTTCTTGTGATTACATACTTCATAGTTGTATTCTCAATTCTCGTGCAAGGGCTTACCATTAAAAAGGTTCTCGCTTTTTCACAAAAGTAATTGCGGTAAGTGTGCTATCTCAAGCACACTGTAGTTTTAAAATATACCTCTGCCGTACCTAGGAAATTCATCTCTGACCATATGAAACAGGAAGCTGAATTGCGTAATGGGTTAATTCGCCTTTATCTGCATGTATGTCAACTAGATGTCGACTCGATTAAGCCCGGTAATATAAGCCTATACTCTGGTGCCAAAGATCTGAATGTTGATGATTTTTTGAGCAGTGCTAAGGCAAGCGCGGAACCGATCACTGATCCTAAATCTTCCTTAGGGCTACGAATTTTGAATGCCATTTCAGCAACCCAGAGCGCAGTGCGTACAAATACCAATCTTGGCATGGTCTTGCTCATGGCGCCGCTTATTCAAGCCAAGCTGGAAATGCTTGAGGAAGAAGATATTAAGCAGTCCCTATCCAAGGTATTGGAAAACTCAACCATTCAAGATGCAATAAATCTTTACCAAGCGATACGCTTAGCCAAGCCGGGCGGAATGGGTGAGAAAGATAATCAAGATGTTTCTGAAGAACCAAATGTAACTCTCTTAAATACAATGAAAATTGCTGCAGAATGGGATTTGATTGCTGCTCAATATTCGAACAATTTTGAAGATATTTTCACCTTCGGTGTGCCACGATTTCAGAGCTTGATGGAGCGATGGGGCGATGAAAAATGGGCCACTACAGGCCTGTTTCTGTCTTATTTAAAACATTACCCAGATAGTTTAATTGAACGCAAATTTGGACTGTTAAAAGCTAGGGAAATTAGTGATATGATCTCGGATCTTGAGATGGAGCTCTGCCGTTCGGACTCACCGGGTAGGTACGAGGCACAATTATTAGAAATTGATCGCCAACTCAAGCGTAACCTAATCAACCCGGGAACCTCAGCGGATCTCACTGCAGCTAGCATTTTTGCGGTTGGCCTAATCTAATATGGGTCAGTTGTGAGACAGCAGTAGGTCTTCAGACATTGTCTGCGGCGGTTTTCCAAGGGAGATTATATGGACCTTATCATGTGATGGGTCTGTAATTTGTCGACAAATAGAAATATAAATTTAGGAGAATAATAATGGCATTAATCAATAGAGTTATGACTGGAGAGTCGCTCGTTAATGATAACGACCCTTCAGGCACTATGGCTGAAATCGCACACATCGATTTATTGGTCGGTCCACGTGGTTCAGCTGTTGAAACAGCTTTTTGTAATGGCTTGGTAAATAACAAGGACGGCTTTTCAACTTTATTAGCTGTTGTTGCACCAAACCTACCTTGTAAGCCAAACACAATGATGTTCAATAAAGTGACCATCAAAGGTGGTGAGCAAGCAGTACAAATGTTTGGCCCAGCTCAAGCAGCTGTAGCTAAAGCAGTTGCTGACAGTGTTGAAGACGGTACTGTACCTGCAGACGAAGCGGATGATGTATTCGTATGTGTTGGTGTTTTCATTCACTGGGAAGCTAAGAGCAACGAAGCGATTTATGAAAATAACTATAAAGCAACTAAAGAAGCATTAGAGCGCGCCGTTAAGGACGAGCCTAAAGCTGCGACAGTTGTTGCACAGAAAGACAGCGCGGAGCACCCATTCAAGGGCTTCTAGACTGCATTTCAAAGCAAAAATTAAAAATGCCCCAACTTTGTTTGGGGCATTTTTTTGCCTAAAAATTTTAAGTACTACATCCTGATAGGCGCTTTTCTTATATAATGTCTACCAATTAACCGTTAGTGAAGTTTGGTAATGTAACATGCAATGTTTGGAATGTAAGAAACTATTGAGCCACCAAATTAATAACGAGCACTTATATGCTTGTTGTGGATTAACGTTGCAAGAATATGCTCTACGTCACCATATGCCGCTTGATCTTCTTCTGAATGCGGATCAAATTAATCAACAAGACAATGTTAGTGAATATGTGAAATCAAATGCACAAGCCACTCAACAAGTGCAAAATTTGCTAAATGGATTGCATGTGGCAGGTGCAATTCAACAAGAAGATGACTTTACATATGTTAGTTTAGGAATAAGAAGGCTTGAGCAATTGCTTTGGTACCAAAATATTCTTCATTCAGTTGGTTTTAAATTTAAACAAGAATATTTTTATGAAAATGATAGCCACCGTGTGTTATCCAGAAATGCAATTAAAATTCCAAGTGTTTTCTTCCCACCGCGAATTGTTTGCAATGAATATGAGTCTTTTCTATTTCAGCTAGCAATTATAGTAGCTCATATAGGTGAGCTGCATGAGGGCTATTTATTTGTAGACTTTCCTGATGTGCAGGATGCGCGTTGTATTGAAGTTGAGCTTGCCAATAAACACCAAATTCGATTACAACCTTTAGCCGCCTCAGAGCATGAAAACGGGCTTTTAATGCGCAGTGAAACATTGGAAGACACATCACGTCTGCTTGCTCTATTGGATGAATGGTTAAAAGAAATTCCAAACGCATGTGAACGGTTCTTTGAAAAGCAGGAAGAAGCATTAGTTTCCAAGGAACTAGTCTTTGATTCGGCTCACTTTATAACAGACCATCCTGATAAATGTGTCAATCTTCATGGGGGTCGTTACACCATTAATGTGAAAGTAAAAGATCAGATAGATCCATTAACTGGCTTTGTAATTGATTATGGTTATTTAAAAAGGATTACCAAGAGCAAAATTATTAATAAGCTGGATCATCATAATATTAATTATGCAGCTGCAGAATTGTCTTGGCGTTCAAGCACAGAATTTCTAAGTATATTTATTTGGCAAACGCTGATTGAATATCTACCCGGTTTATCTGAATTACAAATTTTTGAAACAACACAGTCACACTGTTGTTATGTAGGACCAAGT
>JABDMD010000153.1 GCA_013001685.1 Gammaproteobacteria bacterium
ACATTCTGCAGATAGCTGGGCCATCCACGTATCCTTTATTTACCGAGTGTCTGATGATTTGTCGATTCCACACATCCATGACGACGAGCACCCAATGTGTTCTAAGATAAATCGATTCACAACGAAACAGATCAATGCTCCACAGACTGTCTTTCATGTTGCCAAAAAATGGTACTGACAAGTTAACGTAAATCTTGTCGTTTTAGAGGTGAAACGTGCCTTCTCAACAACATACAATCAAAGGCTTAGAAACATGTGACTATTGTAGTTACACCCTCAAATCAGTTAACTTGTAAGTACCAACCAGTTAACTTGTCAGTACCATGATAACCACTAAACCCGTTCTGATCCTACAACTGCGACCTGAAAACGCGATTTCTGACAGTGAATACGCCTGTTTCCTAAAATATAGTGGATTGCGGGCTGAGGACACCTGCAGAAGACGCATCGAAAATATCGGCATCCCCGGCAATCTGGACCTTGATGATTATTCAGCAATCATTGTCGGTGGCAGCCCGTACGATATCAGCACCACCGAAGACAAGAAATCCTCTGCCCAGAAAAAGATCGAATCCGATTTCAACAGGCTACTGCAACAGGTAGTTACCCTGGACTTCCCCTTTCTTGGTGCCTGTTCCGGCAATGGACTGCTGGGTAATTATCTCGGCACCCGTATCTCTACCAAGTACGGTGAAGCCGTTGGCATCGTCACGCTGGACATCACCGAAGCAGGCAAACAGGATAAATTACTCAAAGGTTTCCCGTCGCAAATCGACGTATTGCTCGGCCACAAGGAGGCCGTCGACACCACGCCTGAGGGCGCGACTTTACTGATGACCGGCCACGATTGTCCGGTACAGATGTTCCGCATTGGCGAAAACGTGTACGCCACACAGTTCCACCCTGAAGGCGACGCCCAGGAATTCATATTGAGGATCGACACCTACCAAAATCACGGCTATTTCGAACCCCATGAAGCGGATGATTTAAAAAAGAAAGTCCTCCAGAAATCCACACCATATGCTCAGGAAATACTCAGGCGGTTTGTGGAAAAATACTATTGCTGAAGGAAATAAATAAAGGGGTCAGTCCCCTTTTATTGAGTAATCGTATTACGACGGATTAATTTGCGACTAATACCCACCTCTTTTTCAAAAGAAAATAAGGAATGACTTCGCCATACATAACTTCCGTGTAATAACCACACGGAAGTGTGGTGTCCGAAGCTACAACGAAAATGAATGTCCGCTTTGGGTCGTTAGCGGACATTTTTATTTTAATGATATTTATGATGTTTGAAAAAATGATATAAAATTATCTGCTGATGAATAAGAACTCTATGGCAAAAATGAGCGAGAAAGGAAGACTCTACACTACCATCAGCGAGCTCTACAATGGTAGTGAGCCGCGTTCAGATTGGTTCAATTGGGGATTGCTAGCCTTCGACATTGTAACGATCTTGTATTTTATTGCATCTACTTACTACTACCACCACTTCGCTACCTTTCGTAATTTCGATTTCGTAATCGGTGTTATCTATCTTGTAGACTATGCTGCACGCCTCTATATAAGTAGGAACCGTATTAAGGATGTTTTCGATCTAGTAGGCTTAGCGGATCTTATCGTCATTTTCTCACTGCTATTACCTCTGATTGTAGAGAACTTTTTGTTCATGCGAGCAATTCGCGCATTGCGTCTATTACGTTCCTATCACGTTGTGAGGAGATTGCGAAAACGGTCACGTTATGTTCGCCTTCATGAAGATGTGATTTTTAGCGTAATCAATCTGATTGTATTTATCTTCATTGTGGCTTCGATCGTTTACGTCACGCAGGTGGACTCGAATCCGGCCATGAAGAATTATGTGGATGCCCTCTATTTCACCGTGGCCGCACTTACAACGACCGGCTTCGGAGACATTACTCTCGTCGGTGTTGGCGGCCATATCTTGGCAGTGCTAATTATGATTTTTGGAATTTCCTTGTTCCTTCGTCTCGTGCAGACCATCTTCCGCCCGGGGAAAATTCGTTATGAATGCACGACCTGTGGTTTAATTCGCCATGAAAATGATGCTATCCACTGTAAACACTGTGGTGCTGTTTTGCACATTACTACGGAAGGCGGTGATTGAGATAGCTTCCATCGATGACAACAAGTTTACATTTCAATCGGAAGATGGAGTTCAAACTACGATAATATGAATTAAATCAATGTCCGCTATGAGTCATTAGCAGATGTTTTATGTTTGTAATTTATTGGTACTGACAAGTTAACTTCTTTGCATCAGTGAATCACAACTAAAACGTATTCTAATACGCAACTGCGCATTTCCAAGACGCAAAGGCTTTGTCTCTAAATATTCGATAATTCTTAGCAGACACTAAATGGCGACTAAGATTAAAAATATTGTGTACTGCTGCGTGAACACCCAAAAATCGTTGCGCTTGCTGGGTCGATTTGAATCGTCGCATTCCTCGCTCTCAAACGCGTGTCGGTTGATGCGAAAGCTCGGCTCGGTTATTGGCATATTGTGAAGTATCGTGAATGGATTCTGGGATGAGCTCTCGATGTGCAACCCCATAGCTTCTCAACTTATCCGTGACTATTTTTCTGGGTTCATTGCTATGATTTCTGATCAATCGTTTGAAAAAACGTTTAGCTGCATCACCGTCTCTGCGTGGTTGTAAAAACACATCAACCACTTCACCATCCTGATCTACAGCACGCCACAAGTACTTCTGTTGTCCATGAATTTTTACAAAGACTTCATCGATGTAAAATGTATCGCCGTAGCCTTGGTGTCGACGCTTTAATCGCCGGGCATAGTGAGGGCCAAACTTGTTGCACCACAAACGAATGGATTCATAGCTGACTTCAATACCACGTTCAGCTAATAGATCTTCAATATCCCGATGACTCATATTAAACCGATAATAAAGCCAGACGGCATATTGAATGATTTCAGATGGGAATCGGTGACGTTTGTATAGACTGGTGGATTTATTCATCTAGCAATTGTCGCCTAGATACGTTTAACTTGTCAGTACCTTATTTTTACAACATCTTTTTTGCAAAATAGATGCGTTTTTTGAATGGATCAATTTCGCGTTCCACTTTTTCATAAAAGTCAGCTTTACTAAAGTTGTTTATAGAAACATATTGCGAAACAAGCTTAATATAATATTTGCAAATGGCAATCTCGTTTTCATATTTTTTCTCTTTTCTCGATAACACCGCAGCTTGTTGAAAATATTTAGGAGAAGGCAAAATGCCTGACTCATCAGCCATTTGGGCTTCCTGTTTACATTTTTTAAGTATGCTATAAAGATTGGTATCCTCATCGGCCTTAACATCACTAGTTTCTGATGTGGAGACACTTAAAAAATTAACATTTTTAATAGATTTTGTAATTAATGTATCCAACGCTCTCATATCATTCTGGCTCCTCAAATTTTAAATTTGGATTAAAACTTTAAATATTAGCCATGGAAGCAAGGCCAACAGGAGTCAGAAATAGGAATGGGAATGGAGTTGGAAAGAGAAATTCACTATCTGGCAATCCCGCTGTCATAGAATACTTGCTTCCTTAGACCGGTAACTTTGCGCCCCTATTTTTCAATAGAGTTGCCTTTTTTCAGTAGTATTTACACCTCTTTATTTGTTTTAGTAAGTATAGTGTACTGAATTTACTTCTGAATGCGTTGGTTTCAATCACACTTCCACTATATTTTGATTCATATTATCGAATTAACAACATCACCAAAATTTACTTCAGTTCAATGATTTACCAGGTTATTAAAATAAGTGGTGGTTATTGGCCGATGAGGTGCAAGGAAAAATAATAGACTAAATTTATAAAAATACAGTTTATTGAATGACCGCTATTGGCCGAAAGCAGACATACAGAATTTAAAATAAGGGGAATCTTGGTTGGAATCTCAAAACAAATTGAACTAATGTCTGCTTACGACCCAAAGCGGACATTAAACTTACTCATTAATATTGTAGCAATGCTTAATAAACCGCAACATAAATAATTATAGAAAATTAAGTTTAAATTCTAATAACACTATTAATTAATACGTTACATTTCTGATCAATGGGTTAGCAATACTCTCAACGATTGAAGCGCAAGAATAAGTAAGATATGGTTATATTACACGCGGACAGGATCGTCCCGAGTTATAATAATAAAGAGAAACCACATAGCTATCTAGGAGTTGGACGAGGGTGCTTTACTTGCACATGCCAGTAAGTAATTCATTTTCACTTCCTCATTAGCAAATAATGATTGCGAAACATGGATGTCAGCGCAATGTTTTTAATGTTATTTATATTTGCGTCGAGGTCTCAACATGAACCACGTAATCAAAACAGGGTCGCCTGTTTATTTTTCTTCTTTCATAAATTATTTACAAAAAATTATATCCCACAGCTCGAAATCAACTCTTCCTAATGATAGAGAAAACGCTGTAAAAGATTTTCGTTTTAATGCCGGTTCGACTATTGCAAAAAAAAGTTGGTTACAAGGCTTACGTAAAAAAAAAGTAGCCATCTCTGATCTACCATGCAAGGTGCTTTATAAAGAAAAAACAGCATCAGGCTTTTCGCATCTGAATTGGTACACTAAAACTGGAGTTGTAAAAAATTATCTCTGTCTTGAAATTGTGGGAGACGTATTAAGGATTACTCCTTCATTCCAATATCCTGGATTGACAGAAATACTGGATTTGGAACATGAAATAAAGGCGGATTCAATTATCGATATTTCTGAGAAAATTGTAGCGTTTAAGGATTCACTTTTGATTAAGTATTTAGACAGTGATGATATGGTTCATACGATAGAAATCTTGCCGAAAAACCTTCAAAATTTCAGAAACGCGCTCAAAGAAATGATGCTCCAAACTAACCACTAATTCTATAGTCGGGTATGTCCGCTATTGGCCGAAAGCGGTCATTAATAATATGATAGTACGAATCTTAACTCTGTAATAAGATTGTGGAACCTGCTTCTTTAGTAGATTTGACTTCTAAGCTGTCTAATAATTAATAAGGGTTGTATCTGAATTATCATAACTGAATAATCAATATCCGCTATAAGCCAAGAATAAAATCAGCTTGGGTTATTTGAATAAAGTATCAAATTACCGTTTTTAATCTGTGGAGATTTAAGAGATATAAATTTTAAATCAAATTAATTCTGATCCATAAAATATTCCACTCAATAAATAGTGTTTCTGCTAACTAATTAGCTTACGTAGTTTTTTTGGAGCTACAACCTTTTTTTTGAAAAATTTTTACAATAAGTAATAAGTATTCACTAGTTTTTGTTGCTGGCTCGATCTAAGATTCGTTGACTATGGGCTATTTTCTAAGCTCATTAATAATGAAAATAATAACTTTAATGAGACTTGATGAAACCCATACTTCCAATTTATGACAAAAGGTCTCTTGAATCTTGGGTTAATGCTTGCGAGCTAAGATCTAGCCATGAGGAAATTTCACATGCATTACGAAATGGTATTGAGGTCATCTTACTTACAGGTAAAAGTCAAAGTGGCAAGAGCAGTCTGTTACGTACTGTTGCTAAGGATATTCCAGCTAACCGACGTTTGATATTTCTTAAAGGAAAAGGATTAACGTTTCCAAAAAAATTAAACGAGTCTGAAGATAAGCCAAATTTAAAAGAAGACCACCATAATTATGTTTTTGATTTCAATTCATTTGCAGATTTTATTATTGGCTCGACTATATCCCATGACAAACTTACAGTAGTGATCGATGATGCACACCATATTTCTATTAAAAAACTTACTAAACTATTTGATATAAATACGAAAGTATTTCCAGAAACAAGGCCTATACAGTTTTTGATGACTGGATTACCGACTCTCGTTAAAAAAATACAAGCTATAGAGGGGCTAACTGACCAAAATTTTATACAAACTTCTATCGATAAGCAGAACATTAAGGCAAGCACCCCTTATACTGAAGCGAAAGAATTTAGTATCAGTTCGCAAAAAAATGAAATTCAATTAAATAGGCATTCATCAAATAAAATAACTTCATTAGTTAATAATAAAAGATCACAAGCTTTATATAAGTTGTTTGAGTGGTCCGCAACACTCGGGAAAAAGTATATCTTGTCTAAGGTTACAAAAATTAATGTAAATCGAGTAATCGATTATATACAACGATATTTGTATCAAGCATATAAAACTTTAATAAATGCAAAATACTCTTTACTAAAGATCCAGATTCACTTAGATAGTTATAGTTCAAAAATTAAATCTACTATTAAAATTTTAATGAGAGATATTGGCTTACCTGTTAATGACTTTATTACGAAAATTTATAATAAAACTGCAAACATAATAAATGTATTCATTAGTAAATTAGACATATTTATAAATATGTCGAAAAAATTAGTTTCAATGTTACAAAAAGAAGCTGGACAGAATGATAAGAACTATACCTCTATTAAGAACTTACCTGGTTGGGACTATAAAACAGTAGCCATATCAATTATTACTGTTGCAACTCTAGTTCTTTCTTATTATATGCAGCCTACAAATCATGGAGCTGAGAGCAATTTAGTTCCTATAGTTTCAAAAAATAAACTCGGCAATATTTCTTCTGTAAAACTAAAAAATATTAACCAAATCAGTAATATCATGCCGAGTTTAATTACTAATTATACTGATACAACACTGGACACTATCATTGATAAAATAATCAGTAATACTACTATAAACTATATTGAATCAATAATTGAAACTGTTGAGATTACTGACAATCCTGAAATTGCTGAGAAGATTGCAGTAGAACAAGCGACGCCCTCGAGCCAAGAAACAGAAATAAGTAAGTTATTAAAATTGGCCGCAGAGCAGTTTGAAGCTAGGCAACTAACGACACCTGCTGGAAATAATGCCTATGAGACTTATCAATTTATATTATTTACAAATCCAAGAAACGAGGACGCACAAAAAGGAATAGAAAAAATACATGATAGATATGTTGGTTGGGCAAATTATAATTTACAAAATAATAATAACACGCGGGCGAAATACTACTTCAATAAAGCTCTAGAAATTGAACTTGATAATCAAACTACATATCATGCATTTAATGCGCTCAATCAAAAGCAGGAGAATCTAGTTGATGATATTGATCTTTTACTAATTACAGAAAGTGATAATCGTGAGCTACAAGAAAAATTAAATAAAGCTTATGTAGTAATGCAGAAAATAAATATAGACTTAGAAATAAATAAACGTACTTATAGTTTCTACCAGGATGCTCAGCTTATTTACCAACAAATATTAAAGAAATATCCTCAAACGGTTGCTGCAAAAGCAGGCTTAAAAATAATTAATAGTTATTATCTTGATTGGGCAGTGTTAGAGTTTAATTTTCGAAATTTCAATACTGCTTTATTCCTATATGAGCAAGCTTTATCTATTCAGCCTAATAATTCTGATGTTGTACAAAGGATAGAAGAAATTAAGAATAGTCACTTAAAAGGATAGTGATATTCGAGTATTTGCTTTAAAAAATGATTTCTGATTCTACTCGATTATTAGCAGGGAAGTCTGTTTTGGTGGTCATTCAAAATACACTGTGGAATGACCGCTATTGGCCGAAAGCGGACATAAACTAAACCATTCGGGGGAATATTAGGTTGGAATCTTCAAAACAACATCGTTTAATGACTGCTTACGACCCAAAGCGGACATTCGAGGAATTCTTCATCTCGCGTTTTCAACTAGTAAACTGATCTAAATCACAAACATTGAATGCCATATAGATAGAATTAAAAACTGGTTTTTCCAGTGTTAACAATGAAAAAAATAGTCGTAAATTTACAATACTTAGTTCTGCCTCTATCACTACTCTTGACATTGTTTGGTGCTGTTTTGGGTGGCATATGGGTTTGGGTGGGACTTGCGCTACTAGTAGTCGCTATTGTTACCGATACCGTTGTTACTTCGCAAACCCTTGGTACCGGATATGATAAAAATGGAAACTCACTAGGTTATCCCATTTTACTCAACAGCCTTTTGTATGTAGCCGTACCTATCAATGTATTACTTTTCTTAGTCGTTGCATGGCGAGTGAATGAATATGTAACGGGAGTCCCCATTCATACTATAGAAGTCGCAGGTATAACATTACAGCAAGGAACTACCGGACTGGAATTGAATGGAGTAATGATGTCCGCAGCCGTTTGGTTAGGGTTAGCCATCAGCATTTGGCATGAGATCGGACATAGAGGAGGCGTAAGCTTTGTCATCTCACGCTGGATGATGGGGTTAGTAGGTGCAGCCCATTTTCCATATGCCCATATCTATGATCATCATTTAAATCTTGGTTTGGAACGCGATCCAGCAACACCACCAAGAGGCCGAAATGTATTTATGCATTTCATCCTTTCTCACTATGGCCAGTCCAAATATCTTTTCAAGCTTGAAAAAGATCGTCTTACAAATTCAAATCTCTCTTACCTCTCATGGCGAAATAGTTGGATTCGTGGCTACCTGATGAGTGTGCCTGTGGTTATTTTATTCTGGTTCGCAGGCGGATGGATAGGACTAGCTGTGCTGTTTTATCTTTGGGTCATTCCGAATTTTGAATTAGAGGCGCTGAACTATCTTGAACACTACGGCCTGATACGTGAAGAAGGAAAACCCTATGAACCTCGACATTCATGGTGTACCACAACAGGGTTTTCAGACATGTTATTTTTTGAAATTGGCCGCCATTCAGATCACCATGCCCGTGGTGAAACCGAATTTTGGAAATTGAAAAGTATAGGCGC
>JABDMD010000166.1 GCA_013001685.1 Gammaproteobacteria bacterium
GTTAACGTGGTCTTGCCATGGTCTACGTGACCTATCGTGCCCACATTTACATGCGGCTTATTACGCTCAAACTTCTCTTTCGACATTTTCTTTTACCTCACAAAAGATATCTAGATCAACAACTTACGACTAAAACTTTAAAACTTATTAAATGTTCTTTTTAATCAAACCATCAGAGAGTTTATTCGGAACCTCTTTATATTTATAAAATTCCATTGAGTAGGTAGCACGACCTTGTGTTGCTGAACGCAAGTCTGTCGCGTAACCAAACATCTCTGACAAAGGTACTTCAGAACGAATTATTTTCCCCGAAGGACTTTCTTCCATTCCACCTACCATGCCACGACGACGGTTCAAGTCACCCACTACATCACCCATATAATCTTCGGGTGTCACTACTTCAACTTTCATAATCGGCTCCAACAAAACCGGGCCCGCTAATTTCATACCTTCACGGAAGCCCATCGAGCCGGCTATTTTAAACGCCATTTCTGAAGAGTCCACATCATGATATGAACCATCATATAAAGTCACTTTGACATCAACGACCGGATAACCTGCTAGCACCCCATTATCCATCGCCTCTTTTACACCCTTCTCTACCGCAGGTATATATTCACGAGGCACTACACCACCAACAATCTCATTTACAAATTCAAAACCATCACCTGGAGGCTGAGGTTCAATCTTTAAATACACATGGCCATACTGCCCACGGCCGCCGGACTGTCGCACAAACTTACTCTCATGATCAATACTATTTTTAATAGTTTCTCGATATGAAACTTGCGGCGCACCCACATTTGCTTCTACATTAAATTCACGCTTCATGCGGTCGACGATAATATCTAAATGCAGTTCACCCATACCAGAAATAATTGTCTGCCCAGACTCTTCATCAGTCTTGACACGAAACGATGGATCTTCCTGCGCTAACTTTTGTAACGCCACACCCATCTTTTCTTGATCTGGCTTGGTTTTTGGCTCCACCGCAACCGATATGACCGGCTCCGGAAATTCCATACGCTCTAACTTGATGACATGTTTTGCGTCACAAAGTGTTTCACCCGTAGTTACATCCTTTAAACCAACGGCTGCTGCAATATCTCCTGCACGTACTTCTTTAATCTCTTCACGTGAATTGGAATGCATTTGTAATATTCGCCCTACACGTTCCTTCTTACCTTTAATAGAGTTGTAAACTGAATCTCCTGAACTCAAAACTCCCGAGTAGACTCTAAAAAACGTTAATGTTCCTACATAAGAATCCGTTGCAATTTTAAATGCCAATGCCGCAAACGGTTCTTCATCGGAAGATTTTCTTTCTGCCTCAGTGTCTTTACCATCATCTAAAATACCTTGAATAGCAGGCACATCTGTAGGCGATGGCATATAGTCAATAACTGCATCCAACATGGCTTGCACACCTTTGTTTTTAAACGCTGAACCACATAAAGCCGGTACAATTTCGTTTGCTAATGTTCGATGGCGCAGTCCTTTGCGAATATCGTCCTCTGATAGGGTTCCTTCTTCTAAGTACTTCTCCATAATTTCATCAGATGATTCAGCTGCAGCTTCTATTACACTTTCTCGCCACTTTTCGCTATCAGCCTGCATCTCCGCAGGAATGTCTCGCTCTTCAAATGTGGTACCTAAATCAGTTTCGTTCCAATACACTGCTTTCATTTTTACTAAATCAACCACGCCCTTGAAGCTCTCTTCCGCGCCAATGGGCAATTGAATTGGTACTGCATGAGAACCCAATCGTTGTTTAATTTGCTCAACAACGTTCAAAAAATCTGCGCCAGCGCGATCCATCTTGTTAACAAACGCCATGCGAGGCACATTATATTTATTTGCTTGCCGCCATACGGTTTCAGACTGCGGCTCAACACCATCCACTGCAGAAAATATGGCACATGCACCATCTAAGACACGCAATGATCGCTCCACCTCAATAGTGAAATCTACGTGGCCAGGGGTGTCAATAATGTTAATGCGGTGCTGATCGAACTGACCTGCCATACCGCTCCAAAAACAAGTAGTCGCCGCAGAAGTTATAGTAATTCCGCGCTCTTGCTCTTGCTCCATCCAATCCATAACAGCAGCGCCGTCATGCACTTCACCAATCTTATGTGAAATTCCAGTATAAAAAAGAATGCGTTCGCTTACTGTAGTTTTGCCGGCGTCAATGTGCGCTACGATACCAATATTTCGATATCGCGAGATTGGGGTCTTACGCGCCATGAGAAAGTGCTATTCACGCTACCAACGATAATGTGAAAAGGCCTTGTTAGCTTCTGCCATACGTAAAGTTTCTTCACGTTTCTTCATTGCAGAACCTTTTTGTTCAGCAGCATCTACTAGCTCACCGGCTAATTTATTAATCATGGATTTTTCGCCGCGTTTTTTCGCAGCATCAATAATCCAACGCATTGCCAAGGTAGTTTGACGCACCGGGCGAACTTCAACAGGGACTTGATAAGTGGCTCCACCTACACGGCGTGACTTAACCTCTACAAATGGACGAACATTCTCAAGAGCTTTTTTGAAAACTTCCAAGCCATCTTGGCCACTCTTACTATTTACACTATCAAATGCTTGATAAAGAATTTTTTCAGCAGTAGATTTTTTACCATGCTTCATCAACATATTTACAAATTTAGCAACCAGCAGGTCACCAAATTTCGGATCAGGTAATATTTCTCTTTTCGGGACTTCTCTTCTACGTGGCATAATTATTTTGCTCTGCTAATATACTTTTTGATTTACTTAATTTATTTTACGATTTTGGTTTCTTAGTACCGTACTTAGAACGACCTTGCATACGGTCTTGTACACCTTGGGTATCTAAACTGCCGCGTACTGTGTGATAGCGAACACCAGGCAAATCTTTTACACGACCGCCACGAATTAATACTACTGAGTGTTCTTGCAAATTATGACCTTCACCACCGATATAGCTAGTCACTTCGAAGCCATTAGTTAAACGCACACGTGCAACTTTACGCAAAGCTGAGTTCGGCTTCTTAGGTGTAGTGGTATACACACGGGTACATACTCCACGCTTTTGTGGGCAGCTGGCCAAGGCAGGAACATTACTTTTTTCTATCTTGCGCTTACGCGGTTTACGTACTAACTGATTTGTTGTTGCCATAATTTTCTTTCTTAAATGTACCGATTAAATTCACCAGGCTTAAATATACAAGGGCATAAATAAACACAGGCCGATGAAATATCGGCCTGTATGTAGCCGCGAAATTGTAGAAATCCATAGCTACACTGTCAAGCAAACCCTTGCTTTAATTATTGAAATACGTTGATTCTTATTGGTTTATACCCATTAAGAGCCTATTTTGAGTCCATTTAGCTTTCTACTGAAGGACTCTCTTTTCCTATACTAGTTGCCTCAGCATTAGATAGCTCTTCCGCTAAAGCCTCTTCCATCATTACTTCAGAGGGAGCAGCCTGTTTTTCTTGCTCTTCTTCAGCTGCAGACATGTTCGCCAAAGATTCTAAACGACGTTGCTCGTGGTATGCCAAGCCTGTTCCTGATGGTATTAAGCGACCAACAATTACGTTCTCTTTCAACCCGCGCAACATATCTCTTGAACCGCGCACTGATGCTTCTGTAAGCACTCGTGTGGTTTCTTGGAATGAAGCCGCAGAAATAAAGGACTCAGTCACTAATGACGCCTTAGTTATACCCAACAAAACAGGGTTATAGGTTGCAGGTTGCTTACCATCAGCTTCTAACTTTTCATTTAGATCAAGTAAACGCGACTTTTCAACCTGCTCATTGCGCAAGTAGTTGGTGTCGCCAGGATCGACAATTTCTGCTTTACGTAGCATTTGTCTTGTAATCACTTCAATGTGCTTATCATTGATACCTACACCCTGGAGTCGGTATACATCTTGGATTTCTTTTACTAAATATTCAGCAAGTGTGGTAACACCAAGAAGGCGTAAGATATCATGTGGATTCAGTTCTCCGTCGACAACAACCTCACCCTTCTCAACATGCTCACCCTCGAACACATTGATTTGCCTCCACTTTGGAATCAACACTTCTGTAGACTCACCGTCTTCATCAGTAATAACTAAACGCTCTTTACCTTTTGTATCCTTACCAAAACTTACCGTTCCGGTTTGTTCTGCTAACACAGCAGGTTCTTTCGGCTTACGCGCTTCAAATAAATCTGCAACACGTGGAAGACCACCAGTAATATCACGAGTCTTTGAAGACTCTTGTGGGATACGTGCAATTACATCGCCCACATCCACTGCATTACCGTCTTGTAAATTAACTAATGCACCTGGCGGCAAAATATAATGTGCTGGAATTTCAGTACCAGCAAAAGTGAGTGGCTCACCTTTGTCATCTAATAAGTTAACTGAAGGACGTAAATCCTTACCTGCCGCAGGACGACTCTTTGGATCTGAAATAACAGTTGAACTTAAGCCAGTAACTTCATCGGTAAATGAATCAACCGTTACTCCATCAGCAAAATCCGTTAACTGAACTTTACCCGCAACCTCTGTAATAATTGGATGCGTGTGTGGATCCCAAGTCGCTACAACTTGTCCAGATGTAACACTATCTCCATCGTTTACCGAAATAGTTGCACCATATGAAATCTTATAACGCTCTCTTTCACGACCTTGATCATCAACAATTCCCAATTCACCAGAACGAGATACCGCAACGTTGTGGCCATTTTTATGTTGCACAAGTTTAATATTGTGCATACGAATAGTACCGCTCGATTTAATCGTAATATCGCTTGCAGATGCTGCACGACTAGCTGCACCACCAATATGGAAAGTACGCATTGTAAGCTGTGTACCCGGCTCACCGATCGATTGCGCTGCAATAACACCGACAGACTCACCCATGTTAATTAGGTGACCACGTGCGAGATCACGACCATAACAAGACGCACAAACACCATAACGTGTATCACAAGTTATTGGTGTACGCACCTTAACTTCGTCGATACCAATATCTTCAAACTTATCTACCCATGCTTCGTCTAAGAAGGTTCCGGCTGGAACCGCTACATTGCCTTTAACATCCATCACATCTTCTGCAGTCACCCTTCCAAGCACTCGACTCGGCAAGGTTTGTACTACATCACCACCTTCGATAATAGGTGTTAGCAACAAGCCATTTGTAGTGCCGCAATCTTCTTCAGTCACTACTAAATCTTGCGAAACATCCACTAAACGACGTGTCAGGTAACCAGAGTTAGCCGTTTTAAGTGCGGTATCGGCTAATCCTTTACGTGCACCATGTGTTGAGATGAAGTACTGCAATACATTCAAACCTTCACGGAAGTTAGCAGTAATAGGTGTTTCAATAATCGAACCATCTGGTTTTGCCATCAATCCGCGCATACCTGCTAGTTGACGAATTTGTGCTGGCGAACCCCGCGCACCAGAATCAGCCATCATATAGATAGAGTTGAAGGAATCTTGCTTAACGATTTTACCCTCTGCATCTTCCACTTCTTCGCGACCCAAGCCATCCATCATTGCTTTAGCAACTTGATCATTAGTGCGTGACCAAATATCAATTACTTTATTATAGCGCTCGCCCTTGGTTACCAAACCAGATGCATATTGAGAAGCAATTTCTTTTACTTCATTTTCTGCTTCAGCCAAGATCGTTTGTTTTGCATCTGGGATCACCATGTCATCCGCACAGAACGACACGCCTGAACGAGTTGCAAATTTAAAACCGGTATACATGAGTTTATCTGCAAATATAACAGTGTCTTTTAAGCCTACACGTCGATAACAAGCATTTAACAAACTTGAAATTGCACGCTTATCCATATCGCGATTAACTAATTCGTATTCCAAACCTTTAGGCAACACTTGCGACAAAATACCGCGACCTATTGTAGTTTCTATAATTCTACGAATAGGAGTGCCTTCACCTTTCTCATCAATATCATAATCATCAACACGAATTTTCACTTTTGCATGCAAATGAACCGTGCGGTTTTCATATGCTCGCTCGGCTTCTTCAATATCCGCAAAGATCATGCCTTCGCCCGGAACATTGATTTTTTCACGTGTTAAGTAATAAAGACCCAAAACGATATCCTGAGATGGAACAATAATAGGCTCACCATTTGCAGGTGACAGAATATTATTGGTAGACATCATTAATGCGCGCGCTTCAAGTTGGGCTTCTATAGATAACGGCACGTGCACAGCCATTTGGTCGCCATCAAAGTCAGCATTAAATGCCGCACATACTAAGGGGTGCAGTTGAATCGCCTTACCTTCAATTAAGGTTGGCTCAAATGCTTGAATACCTAATCTATGTAACGTTGGTGCGCGGTTAAGCATAACTGGATGCTCACGAATCACTTCTTCAAGTATATCCCAAACTTCGGCACCTTCTTTTTCTACAACTTTTTTACAAGCCTTAATAGTTGGCGCAATGCCGCGCATATGAAGTTTGCTGAAAATAAATGGCTTAAATAATTCCAAGGCCATCTTTTTCGGCAGACCACATTGTTGCAATCGTAAAGTTGGCCCTACTACAATTACTGAACGACCAGAATAATCAACACGCTTACCTAGCAAGTTCTGTCGGAAACGACCTTGCTTACCTTTAATCATATCTGCAAGCGATTTCAGAGCGCGTTTATTGGTTCCCGTAATCGCACGGCCACGACGTCCGTTATCTAATAAGGCATCGACCGCTTCTTGCAACATGCGTTTTTCATTACGCACAATGATGTCAGGCGCATTGAGTTCTAATAACCTTTTTAGACGATTATTACGATTAATCGCACGGCGATATAAATCATTTAAATCAGATGTCGCAAAACGACCGCCATCCAGAGGTACTAATGGACGTAAATCAGGTGGCAATACAGGTAATACAGTTAACACCATCCACTCAGGCTTGTTACCTGATTCAATTAGCGATTCAATTAGCTTAATTCGCTTAGACAAACGCTTAAGTTTCGCCTCAGAACGAGTTTCTTTTATTTCATCGCGCAGCTCAACGACCTGCTCTTCCAAATTAACTTGCTTAAGCATGTCTAGAATCGCTTCTGCACCCATACGCGCATCAAACTCATCGCCATACTCTTCAATCGCTTCGAGAAAGGTGTCATCCGATAGTAGCTGCTTGTGCTCAAGACCGGTCATACCAGGATCAACTACTACAAATGCTTCAAAATATAGAATGCGCTCCACATCTCGCAAGGTCATATCTAACAAAAGACCGATTCGCGAAGGCAGTGATTTTAGGAACCAAATATGTGCAACCGGGCTGGCTAATTCAATGTGGCCCATGCGCTCACGACGCACTTTAGTAAGCGTTACTTCAACGCCACATTTTTCACACACTACACCACGATGCTTAAGACGCTTATACTTTCCACACAAACACTCATAGTCCTTATTTGGACCAAATATTTTTGCACAGAACAAACCATCACGTTCAGGTTTGAAAGTTCGGTAGTTTATTGTTTCTGGCTTTTTAACTTCTCCATAGGACCATGAACGAATCATGTCCGGCGAAGCCAAGCCAATACGTATCGAATCAAAGTCTTCAACTTGGCCCTGATTCTTTAATAAACTAAGTAAGTCTTTCATTACGTCTCCAGTAACTACGTCTTTAATGCAATCGTTAGTTGCAACTTAAATAACAAATACTTTTTAAAACTATTTCTTGTAATAACTTTTTTGGAAAGTTCAATTATATTTCTTGTTCGAAATCAATATTTAGTCCCAGTGATCTAATTTCCTTCATCAATACATTGAACGACTCAGGCATGCCTGCATCCATTGAATGATTGCCGTCAACAATATTCTTATACATCTTGTTACGTCCGGTGACGTCATCCGACTTCACCGTTAGCATTTCTTGCAAGGTATACGAAGCGCCATAAGCCTCAAGTGCCCAGACTTCCATTTCACCAAATCGTTGGCCACCAAATTGTGCTTTACCACCCAGTGGTTGCTGAGTAACTAAACTATATGGACCTGTTGAACGGGCATGCATCTTGTCATCGACAAGATGATTAAGCTTTAACATGTGCATGTAACCAACAGTCACTTTGCGCTCGAAAGATTCACCGGTACGACCATCCCATAAAAGGGTTTGACCGTCTTCTGGTAAATCTGCAAGTTTCAACATGCGCTTAATTTCTGATTCTTGTGCACCATCAAACACAGGTGTGGCCATTGGCACACCGTTGCGCAGATTATTCGACATATTCATGATTTCATCATCGCTGAATTCATCAAGTTTGACGGATATACCTTCATCTTTGTTGTAGATTTCATCCAAGAAGGAACGCAGCTGCTGCACATCACCATTCCTTTTCAGCATGCCATCTATCTTTAAGCCCAAACCTTTTGCGGCCCAACCTAAATGTATCTCTAACACCTGACCAACATTCATACGTGAAGGTACGCCCAATGGGTTCAACACGATATCAACTGGTGTGCCATCTTCCATATGTGGCATATCTTCAACAGGAACAATCATAGAAACAACACCCTTGTTTCCGTGGCGCCCTGCCATCTTATCACCAGGTTGCATACGACGTTTAACCGCAAGGTAAACCTTAACCATCTTTAATACGCCTGGTGCTAAATCATCACCAGCAGTTATTTTTTCTTTCTTTTCTAATAAACGTTGATCAAATGATTCGCGCTGCTCTTTTAACTGCGCAGAAAGTTTTTCTAATTGAGCATTAACATCTTCATTTTGCATGCGAATCTCAAACCAACGTTCACGATCTAGATTATCTAAATAAGCTTTGGTTACCTTTGAACCTGATGACAATCCATCCGGGCCACCGTCAGTTACTTTATTAGTAATTAAACGCTCGATTCGTGCGTAGATGTCACCTTCATATATACGCAGTTGATCATTAAGATCTTTACGCACTTGCTCAACTTCTGCTTCTTCAATTTGCAAAGCACGCTTGTCTTTTTCTACACCATCACGGGTGAATACACGCACGTCAATGACTGTACCTTCCATTCCAGACGGTACACGTAGCGAAGTGTCTTTTACATCTGAAGCTTTTTCGCCAAAGATGGCACGCAGAAGCTTTTCTTCTGGGGTTAATTGAGTTTCGCCCTTAGGAGTAACTTTACCCACCAAAATATCACTTGGTTTTACTTCCGCACCTACATATACAATTCCTGAGTCATCTAACTTAGCTAGTAAGTTTTCACTCACGTTTGGAATATCTGCAGTAACTTCCTCAGAACCAAGCTTGGTATCACGAGCAACACAACTAAGTTCTTCAATATGAATTGTTGTGAAGCGGTCTTCCTCAACCACGCGCTCAGATATAAGTATGGAATCTTCAAAGTTATATCCATTCCATGGCATAAACGCGACTAAAGCATTTTGGCCTAACGCTAATTCACCCAAATCGGTTGAAGGACCATCCGCTAATACATCGCCACGCGCAATTACATCACCTGGGCGCACTAAAGGTTTTTGGTTAATACATGTGTTTTGGTTAGAACGAATGTATTTAGTGAGATTATAAATATCAACGCCAGGCTCACCAGCCTCTGTTTCTTTGTCATTTACACGAACCACAATACGCCCAGCATCAACAGTATCTACCACACCACCTCGTTTTGAAGTTAAAGATGCACCCGAATCGATTGCAACTGCACGCTCAATACCGGTTCCAACCAGTGGTTTTTCAGCACGTAATGTAGGAACTGCTTGACGCTGCATGTTAGAACCCATCAGTGCGCGGTTCGCATCATCATGCTCTAAGAATGGAATTAACGCTGCAGCAACCGAAACAATCTGTTTCGGTGAAACATCCATGTATTCTACTTTTTCAGTGGTCGCTAATGAAAATTCATTTAAGTGTCTTACTGATGCCAATTCATTTACAAATTTACCATTTGCATCTAACGGTGCATTAGCTTGCGCAATGGCAAACTGACTTTCTTCAATTGCAGAAAGGTATTCAATTTGGTCTGTAACCTTGCCATTAACCACTTTACGATACGGCGTTTCCAAGAAACCATAGTCATTGGTACGTGCAAAAATCGCTAGTGAGTTAATTAACCCAATATTTGGACCTTCAGGTGTTTCAATTGGACATACACGACCATAGTGAGTTGGATGCACATCACGAACCTCAAATCCTGCACGCTCACGTGTTAAACCACCTGGGCCTAATGCAGATATACGTCGCTTATGGGTAATTTCAGATAATGGATTATTTTGATCCATAAATTGAGACAACTGACTAGAGCCAAAAAATTCTTTGATTGCTGCAGCAACCGGTTTTGCATTGATCATTTCTTGAGGCATTAAACCTTCAGATTCAGCTAACGTTAGCCGTTCTTTTACAGCACGCTCAACACGCACCAAACCAACACGGAATGCATTTTCTGCCATCTCACCTACACAACGCACACGCCGGTTACCTAGGTGATCAATGTCGTCAACGATGCCATTACCATTACGAATATCAATAAGCACTTTCATTACATCCAAGATGTCATCATTGCTTAAAATACCAGCGCCGGTTTTTTCTTCGCGTCCAACGCGACGGTTGAACTTCATACGACCAACTGGCGACAAGTCGTAGCGCTCTGGCGCAAAGAATAAATTATGGAATAAGTTTTGCGCAGCCTCTTTGGTTGGCGGCTCACCAGGACGCATCATGCGATAGATTTCCACCATCGCTTCTAGTTCATTACTAGAAGGATCAATCGCTATAGTTGATGATATATATGGGCCTCTATCGATGTCATTGGTATACAACAACTCCAACACATCAACAGATGACTCTAGAATTTTTTCAATATTTTCTTCAGTGAGCTCATCATTTGCTTTACAAACTAACTCACCAGTGTCGGTGTCGATTAAATCTTTCGCTAAAAACTTATTTAACAAATACTCAACAGGTACTTCCAAAGTTTTGATATTTGCTTTTTCAATTTGACGCACATGACGCACTGTTATGCGACGTCCTGCCTCAACAATAACTTTACCGCCGGCTTTAATTTCAAATGGTGCAATCTCGCCGCGCAGACGTTCAGGAATTAAGTCAAGAATAAAACCTTTATCAGTGATGCTTACAGTATTAGTTTCAAAGAACATCGAAAGAATTTCTTCACTACTATAACCAAGCGCACGTAATAAAATCGATGCAGGTAACTTACGACGACGGTCGATACGTACAAACAAGCAATCTTTATGATCAAATTCAAAATCTAACCATGAACCTCGGTAAGGAATAACTCTTGCAGAGTATAAAAGCTTACCTGAAGAATGAGTCTTACCTTTGTCGTGATCAAAGAACACACCAGGTGATCGATGCAACTGAGAAACAATGACACGCTCAGTACCATTAATTACAAAAGCACCTGTGTCCGTCATAAGCGGTAATTCGCCCATGTACACTTCTTGCTCTTTTACATCCTTAACTTTCTTTGCACTTGCAGGCGCATCTTTGTCATAAATGACAAGACGCAATAACACCTTCAACGGCGCATGGTAAGTTAAACCACGCAGCTGACATTCTTTAACCTCAAATGGCGGCTGCTCTAAGCGATAACTCACATACTGTAATTCAACATTACCGGAGTAACTTATGATTGGAAAAATGGAATTAAATGCACCATGCAACCCAGATGTCTGACGATCTTCTTTCGTAACATCTTCTTGCAAAAACCGGCGATAAGATGCCAGCTGAATTTGCAACATATATGGTACAGCTAAGATTTCTGGTCTTTTTCCAAAATCTTTGCGAATTCTTTTCTTCTCGGTATAGCTATACGCCATGGAATTACCCCGCAGTAATAAATTCAGATATCAAAATGCTGATACAAGAGTAGCCAAGTAACGGAACAGTGCGCTGTTTGGCAAAATTAAACACTAACGCTAGTAGCAATTACTTCAGCTCTACTGCTGCTCCAGCTTCTTCCAATTGCTTTTTGATATCTTCAGCTTCGTCTTTCGCTGCTGCTTCCTTAACAGTTGAAGGCGCACCTTCTACCATTTCTTTTGCCTCTTTTAATCCAAGGCCGGTAACCGCACGAACGACTTTAATGACAGCAACTTTGTTGCCACCAAAACTACTCATCACAACATCGAATTCAGTCTTCTCTTCTACTGCTGCACCACCGGCATCACCACCTGCAGCTGGTGCCGCAGCTACTGCTGCTGCTGCAGATACACCGAACTTTTCTTCCATAGCAGAAATTAGATCTACAACTTCCATTACGCTCATTTCTGATATCGTCTCAAGGATGTCTTCTTTTGAAACAGCCATTTTTTACTCCTAAATTAAAAAAATATTTACCCAAATCAATAACGCTTAAAACTTAACTTTAACTATTAACCAGCAGCTTGCTTTTGATCTCTCACAGCAACAATGGTGCGAACCAATTTTCCATGCGGCTCGTTAAGAGTACGCACAAATTTTTCAACCGGTGCTTTCATAACAGCCATAAGTAAACTAATCGCCTGATCTTTAGTTGGTAAGCTAGAAAGCTTCGTCAATTCTGAAGCATCTAAAAGTTCTCCACCAATGGAGATCATCTTTACCGCAAGCAAATTATTTTGTTTCGCAAAATCTTTAACAAGCCTTGCCGCTGAACCTGGGTCTTCTTGCGAAAACGCCAACATTAGCGGACCAACTAAACCTTCGCGCATACACTCATATGGCGTACCTTCTAAAGCACGTTTTGCTAGAGTGTTTTTTACGACTTTTAAGTAGACACCTGATTGACGCGCCTTAGCACGTAATTCAGTTAGTTCACTAACAGTCAGTCCACGATATTCTGCTGCAATAGCAGAATACGCATCAGCTGCAACTTGCGAGACTTCAGAAACGATCGCCTGCTTTTGTTCAAGTTGTAAGGCCACAATGGGGTCCTCTGAGTTAACAATACACACAAGGTGTTTATAAAAACATGAATACACTTTAGTCTTAAAAAGACTGTCAAATGCATTCCCCTTACAGTGCAACCAACCCAGGAAAATTATGTAGCATAATTTTATTCCTGATTTGGGGTACACAGTCTACGTAGGCTAAGAATCCTCATTAAGCAACATCCTTAAGATACTGCACCTACGGTCTTGGACAGTTGTTTTCTATTTCAATAACAAAAAAAACAACACCCAATCTCTTATATAAAAACTAAACCAATAGCCTCTACAATTAAATTTCTAAACTAATGCTGATTGGTCTAAATTAACGCCCACACCCATGGTAGACGAAACCACAACTTTCTTTATATATATACCTTTCGCAGAAGAAGGTTTGGCTTTAACCAAATCAGCAATCAAGGCTTTTAAATTTTCTTCAAGTTTTTGCGCTTCAAATTGCACACTACCGATAGAGCAATGAACAATTCCGCCCTTCTCGGTTTTAAACTGTACTTGACCAGATTTAGCATTCTTTACCGCTGTTGCAACGTCTGCAGAAACTGTACCCACCTTTGGATTCGGCATTAATCCACGCGGACCAAGAATTTGTCCTAACTGGCCAACAACTCGCATCGCATCCGGAGCAGCAATGGCAATATCAAAATCCATTTCACCTTTTTTAACTTGCTCTGCTAAATCTTCCAAGCCAACCAAATCTGCACCAGCCGCTTTGGCTGCATCGGCTTGTTCGCCTTCAGCAAATACCGCAACACGAACCGACTTACCAGTTCCATTTGGTAACACGGTTGAACCTCTAACTACTTGATCTGATTTTCTTGGATCAACACCAAGGTTTATACTCACATCAACAGATTCATTAAATTTTGCAGTCGCACATTCTTTAACTAAGCTGATTCCTTCTACAGGTGCATAAGACTTATCCATTTCAACCTTTTTATGAGCAGCACGTAAATTCTTTCCTAGCTTTGCCATAATTATACTCCTTCAACCTCTAAGCCCATGCTTCTAGCACTTCCTGCAATTGTACGCACTGCTGCATCCATATCGGCTGCAGTGATGTCTGGCATTTTTGTTTTTGCAATCTCTTCAAGTTGCGCACGATTTACTTTGCCAACTTTTTCAGTGTTTGGACGACCACTGCCTTTACTTAAACCTGCAGCTTTCTTAAGCAAGATAGATGCTGGAGGAGTTTTAGTAATAAAAGTAAAACTCTTGTCGCTATAAACTGTAATCACAACTGGCACTGGCATGCCTTTTTCTAAACCTTGGGATTGCGCATTAAATGCTTTGCAAAACTCCATAATATTCACACCATGCTGACCTAGCGCAGGACCAACTGGAGGACTTGGATTTGCCTCATTCGCAGGAACCTGGAGTTTTATGTATGCGTCTACTTTCTTAGCCATTATCTTTTATTTCGCTTGTTTATCTCGTATATTTACTAGGTTAAATTCTTTAATTATTTTTTAGCCTTTCTCAACCTGACCAAACTCAAGTTCTACCGGTGTTGAGCGACCGAAAATTTGTACCGCAACTAACATACGACTCTTTTCATAATTCACCTCTTCAACAACACCATTAAAGTCATTAAATGGGCCATCGGTAACACGCACCACTTCACCAGGCTCGAACAGAACCTTCGGCTTTGGCGCATCCACACCTTCTTGCATACGCTGCAAAATATTTTGCGCTTCTGCTTCGCTAATTGGTGCAGGCTTATCTGACGATCCACCAATAAAACCAAGCACTTTTGGACAGTCTTTAACTAAATGCCAACTGTCATCATCCATTTCCATTTTTACCAAGACATAGCCAGGGAAAAATTTACGCTCACTACGACGTTTTTGACCATCTCGCATCTCTACAACTTCTTCGACGGGCACCATAATTTCGCCAAACTTTTCTTGCATGCCAAGGCGCTCAATTCTTTCGCCTAATGCTCGTTGCACCTGATTTTCAAAACCAGAATACGCATGCACTACAAACCATTGCATAGACATCAATAAACTCTTATCAGATTACGTACTGTATTAAGGCCGTTAAGATGCGATCAATGATCCATAAAAATAGTGCCAAAAGAATGACCACTACAAACACCACAAGTGTAGTTTGCAAAGTCTCACCTCTTGTTGGCCAAACCATTTTGCGTACTTCAGTACGCGCATCTTTCATAAAACTTGCTAGTGTTCGACCACGTTCAGTTGTAAAAGCAATTACCGCTGCAACTACCACAGCTGCAACTATCCCTAGCACTCGATATAGCAGTGGATAGCCCGTGTACACATAAAATGCAGTTAGACCCGCCAATACAATTGCGGCAGCAATGACTAGCTTAAAGACATCCATGCCGCTTGCAGTTGTTGCTTCAGCTTTCCCAGTCATATCAAAATAATTTACGTGTAGAGGTTACTCGTGATTTAGCTCAGATTTAACACATCAATGGCAGGCCAGGAGGGAATCGAACCCCCAACCTGCGGTTTTGGAGACCGCCGCTCTGCCAATTGAGCTACTGGCCTTTAACCGATACTCCTAGCAATCGCCAAACAAGAAATTATAGCTTGTTTATTGACTTAGATTAAATCTATTTTTTAGCGATCAGAAGAGATAGGCCGTACGATTTTTAACCAATCTGCTTATTCTTTTGTATTCTGACAATACTATTCAATAATCTTTGCGACCACACCTGCTCCTACGGTACGCCCACCTTCACGAATCGCAAAGCGTAAGCCTTCATCCATCGCAATCGGCGCAATCATGGTCACGGTCATCTGCACGTTATCTCCC
>JABDMD010000183.1 GCA_013001685.1 Gammaproteobacteria bacterium
GTTTGGCTATATAGACTATTATGTCCGCTTACACCGGAAGTGTGAGCACGTGGATGTGCGAATATGAGTTACATCAAGGATGATGTATTCAAAATCAAATTTTACAAAATGTCCGCTTACGGCCAAAAGCGAACATTAATACCCCTGTTAAAAGTCAATTCTTTATTAATTTAGTTCTAGTGTTGAGTGTTGGTATAAAGACGAGGCTTTTTCGCAAAGTTCTTTGCGTAGTTCTTCTTCATACGCACCTTCAAAGCGGGGTAATTTTGAAATCGTTGCGATGAGGTGCCACAAACCATTTGGTTGGCTCATGAAATAAGAAACCATTTTATTGGCTTGTCTTCTGGCTCTTGCCAAGAGTAATTCGTCTTGCATTTCCATTCTCCTAAAAATAAGTCCATTTGAAGAATTAAATCTTGAACGTCATTTTATATATTGCATGTGTTCAATATATAAGCGTTATTGAGCTTTGATTAATGGTGCGAATTCCCTTAATCAAAGGTTCGAATGCAATAATGTTACTTAGGGTGATAAATTATGAGAAGGTTCTGTTATAAAATATGTTAATAAGAGAACTTTAATAGAAAATATAGTAGAAGAATTGTTTTATATAGATTATTTATTTTCAAAAATAGGTGCATGTTGTTTTAGATGCTCAGTCCAAAGAGCGGTAGCGGCTGCAACACCAACGGGCATGGCAAAGAAATTAAGCACTGGAATAATGGTCATTACCATTAGGCCTATGCCCATGCCAAGACATAAAAATCGATTTTGTTTGATTAACGTTAATTGTTGTTTAAAAGTGAAGTCGCGATTACCCATGGGGTAATCTAAATATTCAATGGCGAGCAGCCACGCACCGAATAGAAACCATATAAATGGAGTAAATACATTTATTCCGGGAATTAGTAATAGCAAGAGCAGCGGAATGGCGCGTATGGCTATATAGAAGAGTTTGCGAAATTCATTACTCAGGCCGAGACGTGCTCCACGTAATAATGTTAGGTAGCTGTTTTTATGCTCTATTTCTTGCACTGTTTCTAGGTTTTCTTCAGAGGTCTGCTTTTCATTGATGAGTTTTTCTTCAATTTTTTCAGATAACACGCCATTGAAAGGTGCTCCAATTACATTAGCAACAAGTGTGAATGCAAAAAAAACGATTACTAAAGCAGCAATAAAAAAAATCGGCCAAATGAGAAATTCTAGCCAGTTCAACCAATCGGGTAAATTTTGTTCTAATAAGCTGTCAAATTTTATATATCCGTACCAAATTGCTGCAGTAAACAAAATAATATTTATCAGTGCAGGAATAGCAACATAGCGTTTAACGCCACGTAATTTGATCAAACGAAAGCCATCTCGCACATGAGAAATCCCTTTAAGTATTTGGGAAACCATTTAAACAGCTCTTTAGATATCGGTTGCTTGTTAGCAGTAGTTAATGTGAATTGGGAAGTTTTACAGGGGTTGCAGCTTGCCAACCTTGCTTTCGATGCTCGACGATGACGTGTGTGTACATGCCTCCACGCACATTAAAGTCGGCAACAATTCGCATAAATCGGGGCTTTAGCAATGTCGCAATATCGCTTAGAATTTCATTAGTTATTGCTTCATGAAATGCTCCTTTGTCTCTAAATGATGACATATACAATTTGAGTGCTTTTAATTCAACGCACAGGTTGTCTGGAACATATTCAATTAAAAATTTAGCGTAATCAGGTTGTCCTGTGAGCGGGCACAAGCAAGTAAACTCAGGAATGCGAATGCATATGGTGTAATCAGTTTCTGTTTGCGGGTTTTCAAATGTATCTAAATACTGTGTATGGAAATTTGTCATTAGGAGCTTGGTCTCATTCTAAATAATCTATATATTCTATCTAAATAATTGGCGAAATAATTAATGCGTCTCACATCTATTAAAATGGCGGGGTTTAAATCTTTTGTAGACCCGACTACTCTGGATTTTCCTACATCAATGGTTGGTATCGTCGGTCCAAATGGCTGTGGTAAATCAAACATTATTGATGCAGTACGCTGGGTGATGGGTGAAAGCTCTAAACATATCCGCGGCGATACAATGGAAGATGTTATCTTTAATGGTTCTTCCACACGCAAACCTATTGGTCAGGCTTCAATAGAATTGGTGTTTGATAATAGTGATGGCAAATTGGGTGGCGAATATTCATCGTTTGCCGAAATTGCAGTTCGCAGACAAGCAACACGTGACGGCACTTCTAAATATTTCTTAAATGGTACGAAGTGTAGACGCAAAGATATTGTGCAGCTGTTTTTGGGCACCGGTTTAGGTCCTCGCAGTTACGCCATTATTGAACAAGGCATGATTTCAAGGCTGATTGATGCGAAGCCAGAAGAATTGCGTGTGTATCTTGAAGAGGCTGCGGGGATTTCTAAATATAAAGAGCGCCGTCGTGAAACGGAAATCCGTATTCGACACACACGCGAAAATCTAGATCGATTGAATGATGTAATTGAAGAAATTACTAAACGTATCCAGCACTTACAAAGACAAGCTAAAGCGGCAGAACGTTATAAAGTACTTAAAGTAGAAGAGCGCCAAGCGAAAATAGAATTATTAGCCCTGCGTTGGCAAGCGCATCAGGATGAAGTACAAGAACGTAAGAACGCAATGGAGCACAAAGAGACGGAAAGTCAAAAAGTAGTTGCGGATATTCGTGCAATCGAGGCTGAGATTGAAGCTTTGCGTCAACAGCATGCAGATGAGACCGAACTGTTTAACCAGGTTCAGGGTGATTATTATAAGTTAGGTGGAGAAATTTCACGTATTGAGCAATCGATTAGTCATGTACAAGAACTGAATAGTCGATATGACGAAGAGCTTAAACAGGTGCAAGAGTCTTGGGCGCAATCTGAAAAATCTTTGCTTGGGGAGACCGCAAAAGCGGATGAGCTAGAACAGAAGATTGCTGAAATCGAACCAAGCCTGAATTCTGCGCGTGATGAGTTAAGTTCTAATTCAGAAAAACTTGGTGAAGCAGAATCTGAGATGGCGAAATGGCAAGACGCTTGGGAAGCACTAAGTGTAAAAATTGCTGAGCCTGCACAAATTATTGAAATTGAAGCTTCACGAATTGAATATCTTGAAAATCATCTTGAGCAATTGGCCGAGCGTAAAGATAAATTGCTTGAGGATTTGCATCGATTTAGTCAAGTTAAGTCTTCTAGACAGTCTGAGGACTTTGTTTCACGAGTAAATGAAACCAGTACTGCTTTACAAGCTATTTCTCCAAAAATTATTGAGCTGTCTAAAAGTATTAGTGCTGGTCGAGATAATAGCCAAACACTAGGGGTGCAGCTTGAGAAGGCGCGCGAACAACTGCAAACTAAACAAACTGAATTGTCATCTTTGCAGGCTCTGCAGCGTGTTGTTTTGGGAGAAGAAGGTAAAGATGTAAGTCGGTGGTTAGATCAACATGGTTTAAGTAAAGCCCCGAGGTTGATGGACAAACTTAAAACTGAAGCTGGATGGGAGGCTGCAGTTGAGACTGTGCTAGGTGATTATCTAGAAGCGGTTTGTGTAGATAAAATTGAACAAGTTGCCAGTTCAGTAAAAGATATTAAAACCGGCCGCATGATGGTCTTAAGTAATGGTGCCTCCTATGCTTCGACACCAAGTCATGCTTTAGGTGAAACCTTGGTTTCTAAGGTTAAAGCGCCAGTGGATTTATCCGCTAAGCTTGGAAGTATTTTCATTGCCAATGATCTTCAAAGTGCATTAAAGAAGAGTGCATCCTTGGAGTCAGGTCAATCTGTTATCACTAGAGATGGTGTTTGGTTAGGAGTGGGATGGCTACGTGTCTCAAGAATTGCTGCAAATAAAGGCAACGTCTTGCAACGCAAGAATGAAATATTAAATCTTGAGAAGGAAGTGCAAGCTCAACAAAACGAAATTATTCAAATGGTTTCTGATTTAGAAACTTGTCAGCGCGAGTTATATGAGAATGAAAAGCAGCGCGACACGGTTCAAGCTAGTTTATCGAAGGCACAAAAAGTGCATGCGCAGGCAGAAGCGGAAATGTCTGGCTGGGAAAGTGAAAAAGAACATGTCGAGCGTCAAGAAGAACAATTGAGAGACTATTTGGATGATGTGGATCGTCAAATTAATCAATCTGAAGAAGAGCTTGAAGAGTCAAGAGCTTCTAAGCAACAGGCGGATTCCCTGTTAGAAGTGTTTGATGTTGAGCGTAAAGGAATGTTAGAGCAGCGTGATAGCGCAGTTTTCCATCTCGATGGTGCGCGAAGTAAAGAAGTTGAGCGCCGCGAATCTACACATCGTTTAGCATTACATTTAGAGTCGTATCGCGCTTCATTGAATGCAACTCATGCTTCTCTTGAACGCATGAAGGAGCATGCAGAGCAACTTAAGCAGCGCGAACAGTCTCTGCAGCAATCCATTAAAGACGGCAGCACACCGCTTGTTGAGCTGAACGAAAATTTAAAAGAATATGTTGATCAGCGTGTTAAGCTAGAGCACAGTTTGTCAGATGCACGTATGGTTGCGCAAAAAACTGAAGAGAAAATACGTGCTAAGCAAGAGCATAATGTTGAAACGCAACGTAATCTTGAGCAACTTAGAGACGAGTTAAATGAATTGCAGTTAGCTTGGCAAGAAGCTAATGTGCGCAGTAAAACCATTCAAGAACAGTTGCACGAATATGATGTCGCGCCTGAGGCAGTGTTAGAAAAGTTAGAGGAAGATGCGACGCTGGAAAAATGGGAAGAAAAAACACAATCTTTAGAGCGTAAAATTAGTCGTTTAGGGCCAATTAACTTGGCAGCCATTGGTGAATATGAGGAACACAAAGAGCGCAAAGAGTATTTGGATAAGCAGCATGAAGACCTTTCTAATGCATTAGAAACACTTGAAGATGCTATAAGGAAAATAGATAAAGAAACTAAAGATCGTTTCAAAGATATTTTTGAGAATGTGAATAGCCATTTACAAGCAATGTTTCCGCGTTTGTTTGGCGGTGGTAAAGCTTTCCTTGAAATGACAGGGGATGACCTGCTCACTACTGGTGTGGCAATTATGGCGCGTCCTCCAGGTAAAAGGCTTTCATCTATACAGTTGATGTCTGGTGGAGAAAAAGCCCTTACGGCAGTTGCGCTGGTATTCTCATTATTTGAACTTAATCCTGCTCCTTTCTGTCTACTCGACGAGGTCGACGCTCCTTTGGATGATGCAAATGTCATGCGTTTTTGTGATTTATTAAAAGATATGAGTGATCGGGTGCAATTTATTTATATCACACACAATAAGAATACCATGGAGTATGCTAGACAATTACTGGGAATTACGATGCATGAGCCTGGGGTATCTCGAATTGTTTCTGTGGATGTGGATGCTGCGGCTGAATTGGCTGCGGTTTAATCATTTTTTTTTCAAATCATTAATCTGCGCCTGTTAAATCAGCATATGTTTGCGCAAGCTATATGGAATTAGAACTACGAATTGCATTATTGCTAATTGGATTGGCAGCTATCGTGGCGATGTATTTTTTTGGCAGGTCCAAGCGCGCGGTACGTAAGCGTGAAGACGATGAATTTAATTTCCAAACCAACGATTTACCTGATCCGTTAGAGTTAGATCAAGCGCTTGAACTAGGGGATGATCTTCAAAAAGATGTAAATGGTGTGGTGGATGAGGAAATTATTGACGATTCAGGCGATGATTTAAGTAACCTAGTTCACGATGATATTGCTGAATCGCACCGTATAGAGCTTCCTAACGAAAAACCTTCCTTTAGTCATCAGCCCAGCATTTTTGATAAAGAGCCTGAGCCGTCTAAAATTGCAGAAAAATTAGTTATTCTGCACGTGATGGCGCGACGACCACATAAATTTAATGGCAAAGCGATTTTGAATCTTTGCAAAGAGCTTGATTTAGAGCTCGATAATTTATTTATTTTTAATAAAAATGTTGAGCGCTTCAGTGGTAAAAAAGCACTATATAGCATCGTAAATATGGTAAAGCCGGGTACATTTGATGCAGATGGTATGCATGAATTTGAAACTCCGGGCCTGAGTTTTATATTAAGTTTGCCTGGGCCAGAAGAAGGTTTGCGATCGTTTAACATCATGCTGGAAGATGCAAGAAAATTTTCGGAGCGCTTAAATGGTGATTTACTAGATGAATCCCGTAATCGTTTAAATCCACAAATGACAGCTCATTTGCAAGAAGATATACAGTTATTTAGTTTACGGCACCCGCGACCAGTACCGGTATAATAAACTAGAGCTTTCTTAAGAAATTTTTAGTCTGCAAATTTTTATGTCGCAGCATTATAATGGATATGCTGAATTCTCGTTATACCCTCAACATCCGTGGTACATAATTATTTGTAATGGCGATTAGTGTACAAAATAAAATTAAAAAATTGCGGGATGAGATTCAGCAGCATAACTACTCTTATTATGTATTAGATGAACCTGCAATACCCGATGCAGAATACGACAAGCTTATGCGTAGTTTGCAAAAGCTTGAAGATGCTAATCCAAAACTCATAACTGCTGATTCACCCACACAGCGTGTTGGCGCTGTGCCACTTGATACTTTTTTGCCTGCTAAGCATGAAGTGCCTATGTTATCGCTTGGCAATGTATTTAGTGCGGAAGAGCTTGAAGCATTTGAAATACGAATTAAAGATCGGCTAAAAAGAGATATCAATATAGATTACACCGCTGAACCAAAGCTTGATGGTTTAGCAGTTAGTTTGATTTATGAGAAAGGTGTGTTGGTGCGTGGTGCAACACGTGGTGATGGACTGACTGGGGAAGATATTACAGAAAATATTCGTACTATTAAATCAATTCCATTGCGATTGCGCAAAAATAAAAAATTACCTGATAGATTAGAAGTGCGTGGTGAAGTTTTTATGCCTAAAAAAGGTTTTGAAAAAATGAATGCTATAGCGCGCAAGAAAGGTGAGAAAACCTTTGTTAATCCTAGAAATGCTGCAGCAGGAAGTTTGCGACAGTTAGATCCGCGAAATACTGCAAAAAGACCATTAGATATCTACTTTTACAGTGCCACGAATATTGAAAAATTAACTAAAATTACAAGTCAATATGAATCATTACAGTTTTTAAAAGAGCTGGGTCTGAAAGTATGCCCTGAAGTAGCGCTTGTTCCGGGCTATAGAGGTTGTCTAAGTTTTTACGAAGATATATTGAAACGGCGCGATAAGTTAGATTATGAAATAGATGGGGTGGTATACAAGGTCAATGATTTAGTTTTGCAGAAAGAACTAGGATTTGTTTCGCGTGCACCAAGGTGGGCGGTTGCACATAAATTCCCTGCCCAAGAAGCAGTAACTAAAGTTAATCGCATTGAGTTTCAAGTTGGCCGTACTGGTGCATTAACGCCGGTTGCAAAACTTGATCCAGTTTTTGTCGGTGGCGTAACGGTAAGTAATGCAACTTTGCATAATATGGATGAAGTGCAACGTAAAGATGTACGCGAAGGTGACAAAGTTATCATACGTCGAGCGGGTGATGTTATTCCCGAAGTCGTAAAAACAGTTTTGAAACCAGGCAAACAACGCAACAAGTCTGTACGCGCCCCAGTAAAGTGTCCTGTGTGTGATTCAGAAGTAGTGCGTATTGATGATGAAGCAATTATTCGATGTAGTGCAGGCTTATTTTGTCCGGCACAACGTAAAGGTGCGATAAAGCATTTTTCATCGAGAACTGCGATGGATATTGAAGGTTTAGGAGATAAGCTGGTTGATCAACTTGTAGACGAAGAATTGATTTCTAGTGTGCAAGATTTATTTAATTTGGATAAGGAAAAAATCACCGCGCTGGAGCGCATGGGAGAAAAGTCTGCAACCAACTTATTGAATGCAATTGAAAAAAGTAAAAATACCACGTTTCCCCGGTTTATCTATTCGTTAGGTATTCGTGAAGTAGGCGAAGCTACTGCTACTGCGCTGGCAGATCATTTCTCTGATTTAAATGCATTGTTAAACGCTACAAATGAAGAGTTGCAAGAGATCAATGATGTGGGTCCAGTAGTAGCAGAAAATATAACTGCTTTTATTGACCAAGCGCATAATCGAGAAGTTATTGATGAACTTATTAATGTGGGAATAGTTTGGAAGAAGAAAGCCAGTGTAAATAAGGAAAATAACTCACTTGCTGGGAATACCTATGTATTAACAGGAAGTTTAGAAAAGCTTAGTCGTCCTAAGGCTACTGAGCAGTTGAAGCAATTAGGAGCTAAAGTTACTAGCAGCGTATCAAAGAAAACTACTGCTGTAATCGCGGGGGCTAATGCCGGATCTAAATTAAATAAAGCGGAAGCTTTGGGGGTTAAGATACTGAGTGAAAAAGATTTGCTAAAGCTTCTCAAATCTTAACTTGATTGACATCACTATATGCATATTAGATAGTTTATCGATGTCATGCTTGAGAGTGAATGAATTTAATTATCAGCACGGAGCGGTTGTTTGAAAACTGAACGCAGGGTAGTTGCTCGCTACCGAGCTAAATTAGATGTTCAGATTGATATGAATGAATACAGTTTTGAGGCGGTCTCTATGGAAGTTTCGCTGCGAGGTCTACGTATTGTATGTGAGGGGCTGCTTGCAAATAAAATATTTAGTCGATATTTACAAGTCACGCCTGGTGAGAATATCACAGCAAATATCGAAATAAAGATACCAAGACAGCATGATTTGAACGACACTCTTAAATGTAACACTAGAGTTATTTCAGTAAACCGAATTTCTCAGAGTAGTTATGTCGTTGGGTTCAATATTATTGATTTTGATGGAGATGCTATGGAATCTTGGGAAGCTTATATTGCTAAACGGCACTAATATATATCTGTATTTATATTAAAATTAAAACACATTCTTACTTAATTTCTTAATAGTTTTCTAAATTGTCAAATATTCATCCAACTGCTGTAGTTTCTTTGAAAGCCGAAATTGATACCGATGTAAAAATTGGTCCATATAGCGTCATTGAAGATAATGTCATTATTCAATCGGGTACTGAGATCGGGCCACATTGCGTGCTACATTCCTATGTAAAACTTGGTAAAAATAATCAACTACATGCACAAGTTGTACTAGGGGGATTGCCTCAAGATTTATCGTTTAGCGGTGAAGCAACTTGGGTTGTGATAGGTGATGAAAATATCATTCGTGAAAATTGCACGGTACATCGCTCTACTAACCCTGATGTTCCAACAACATTAGGTTCTAAATGCTATCTAATGAGTTATTCGCATGTTGCGCATGATTGTCATCTTGGTGATGAAGTTATTCTCACCGCTTATGTTGGTTTAAGTGGCCATATAGATATTGGTGATAAAGCAAATCTTGGCGGACACGTCGGCACTCATCAATTTATTCGCATAGGAAGTATGTCTATGGTTGCAGGCTTTACTCCGGTGCGTAAAGATGTATTACCATTTTGTCTTTTGGGTGGCGATCCAGTACGTCATTTTCGGTTAAATACAATTGGTTTGCGACGCTCTGGAATAAAAGGTGAGCGATATAAAAAACTTGAACGGGTATTTCGACATTTACGTGAAGGTGGATCAATAGAAGATCAACATGGGACACCAGAAATTGATCATCTTCGAGAATATATGCTGGCTCCCTCAAAACGCGGGATCTATGGCTTTTTGCAGGCTTAAATTGCTTGTGTTGCATGGCTAGACAGTAACTTTTTCCATGCCAGAACTTGTAAAAATACTTTTCAATATTTGTCTGTTACGTAAAGGGCCAGAAGATCTGCCTTGTGATATGCCGCTTATGATGTTTTTGGTTGGGGTGAGTCTTGCAGTTTCAGTTTGGTTGGGTACGATTATTTATGACCCCAGTATAGCAGGGCTTTCAAGTATTACAGGTTTGTTTTTTTCATTCGTATTTGCAAAAATTTTATTACTTAAGAATCCAGAGCGTTTTATACAAACATTTTGTGCGATGATGGGTACGGTAACTTTAATTAATCTTATCTCTGTACCTGTTGTGTACCCTTTGTCAAATGAAGAGCTCAATGAAAATTTAGTTTTGTTTTTTGGCCTATTAAGTTTTGCACTTTTTGTTTGGATTATTGTTGTATATGGATTTATTTTTAGTCGGGCTATTGCTTCAACATTAGCTAATGGAGTGGCAATTAGTGTTGGCTATGCTTTGTTAAGTATTATGATTCTACAATTATTTTTATCTGGAAGAGCAGCAAGCTGATGCATATACATATCCTTGGAATTTGCGGAACGTTTATGGGCAGTTTGGCCATTATTGCTAAGCAGCTTGGGCATACAGTGTCTGGTTCGGATATGAATGTGTATCCGCCGATGAGTACACAGCTTGAGATGGCGGGTATTGAGCTTATGAGTGGTTACTCAGTTGATCATATTTTCCCATTACCCGATCAGATCATAGTTGGCAACGTGATGGGTCGAGGTAATGAGGTGGTTGAATATCTACTAAATAACCACATTCCTTTTACCTCTGGCCCAGCTTGGTTGCATGACCAAGTATTAAAAGATCGCTGGGTGCTAGCGGTAGCGGGTACGCATGGTAAAACGACTACCAGTAGTATGCTGGCCTGGATCCTTGAATCTGCAGGCTTAAAGCCTGGATTCTTAATTGGTGGCGTACCAGAGAACTTCGATTATTCTTCTAGATTGGGTGATTCTAAGTACTTTGTTATCGAAGCAGATGAGTATGACACGGCTTTTTTTGATAAGCGGTCTAAATTCGTACACTACTGTCCCCATACCTTAGTGCTAAATAACTTAGAATTTGATCACGCAGATATCTTTGATGATCTAGACGCTATTAAACGTCAATTCCACCATCTGATTCGAATTCTGCCTAGCGATGGGAAACTAATCATCAATATAGATGACCAAAATATACAAGATGTAATTGATATGGGATGTTGGACGCCAACGGAATCATTTTCGACCACGAATTCTGCTGCAACTTGGTTTGCAGTGGATATCGATTTACAAAATTCTCAATTTACATTAAAGCAAAATAACAAGCCA
Source organism: Gammaproteobacteria bacterium (assembly GCA_013001685.1). Lineage (GTDB taxonomy): Bacteria > Pseudomonadota > Gammaproteobacteria > UBA4575 > UBA4575 > JABDMD01. The sequence continues at coordinate 11,051 of JABDMD010000183.1, forward strand.
CGTGGTTTAGGTGTGTTGAAATTGTTTGGTCGTCATAACATTGCAAATGCTATTGCTGCTATTGCTGCAGCCCAGCATGCAGGTGTGTATGTGGAAGATGCTCTGCAAGCTTTAACTACCTTTGCAGGAGTGAAGCGTCGTCTAGAGCACAAAGGTACATTTAATAAAATAAGTGTCTATGACGATTTTGCGCATCATCCTACAGAAATTGCAGCTACTATTTCCGCATTTAGAAATCAACGACCAGACGGGCGCATCATAACTATTTTTGAACCACGATCTAATTCAATGCGTCTAGGAATTCATGTTGAGCATTTGGCAAAAGCATTTGACGATGCAGATAAGGTTTTTATTTTTGAGCCAAAAGATTTGCAATGGCCAATTCAAGACGTAACAAATAATATTAAGCCCGATGCAAAAACATTTTCTGTAGTAGATGACATTATTTTGGATTTACTAAATGACGTAAAGCCAGGCGACAATGTTTTAATTTTGAGTAATGGTAGTTTTGATGGCTTGTCCGAGAAACTTGTGCTGCAATTATCAAGTCGAGAAGCTAATATTTTACACTAAAGTGTATTAATAATATGAGTGATAGAAGAAAACGTCGTAGTTTATCCTCCAGAGACCGGATAGGTAAATATCAATTAGATAAAATTATTCATCAAGGTAAATATCGAACTATCTATAAAGCGCATGACCCGTTTCTGGAGCGTGACGTTGCAATTAAAGTCAGTCAGTTTCCTGATGATCAAGACGGCGAAGAAAATTCCCAGCAACTGCGTAATTCGTTTTTTCTAGAAACTCGCGCGGTTGGTCAATTACAACACCCTAATATTGTATCGGTTTACGATGCGGGTGTGGGTGATCGGCAAACTTTTATTGTAATGGAATATATACATGCTAAAAGTTTAGCGTCTATGATGAATGCTAAAGAAGAAATTCCAGTATCAAAAGCAATTGATATTATATTCAAGTGTTGTAAAGCACTTGAATATGCGCATAGTAAAAATATTGTGCATCGCGATATAAAACCCGCAAACATACTTATTACTGAAGATGGAAATGTCAAAATTGTTGACTTTGGAATTGCGAAAGTGCGCAATGAAATCGATACTTTTTCTAGTGGTTTATTTGGTTCTCCTCTATATATGGCGCCAGAGCAAATAGAAGAACAAGAAGTGGGCCCAGGAACAGATTTATATGCACTTGGAGTAGTGCTGTATGAGTTGCTAACGGGTGGTAAAATATTTGAGGCAGACAATGTGCATACGCACCTGTATAAGATCTTAAATGAAAAGCCTAAACCTCTTTCAAGTTATGGTGTTGAGTATGCAGAAAAAATTCAGCCTATCATTGACCAGGCTTTAGAAAAACAAAGTGATCAGCGTTATCCTGCTGCAGCCGATTTTGCTGCTGCAATTCGTAGTGTGGATATTGCACTGCGTTATGAAGAAGCAGAAATAATTAAGCGCGTCAACGCAGACCAAGCCGGTACGCTTGAATTCTTTAAAGAATTTAGTCAGAAACAGTTATCTGAATTTGTTGATCTTGCAACATGGTTGCGCATTTCTAATGGTGAGACCATTTTATCTGCAGGAGAGATCGACCAAACATTTTATGTGATCGTTGGTGGTAAAGCGATTGTATATAAGTCAAATGAACCAGTTAAAACTTTATCCGAAGGTGATTGTTTTGGAGAGATTGGTTTATTAAGAAATGAAAATAGCAATACTAGTATTATGGCAAGTACTGATATGCTGTTAATGAAGTTAACTTCTACTGATTTAAATAAAATGTCTACTGATTTACAAGCACAGTTTTATAAGTCGGTTGCTCATTCTATGGTTAAACGCTTGGCAGATCATAAAATTGCTGCTGATAAAGCTGCATAATCAATGTAAAATTCAAATTACTTTTCATTCTTAAATTAAGCAACGAGCTTAAGTTTTGTCTTCTAATTTGCATGAGCTGCCTTTATTCCCGCTGAATTCAGTGATTTTTCCTGGCGGAGCACTACCGTTGCGACTATTTGAACCACGTTATCTCGATATGGTGAAGGATTGTATGCGCAATGAGCATGGGTTTGGTATTGCACTTATCAAAAATGGCCAAGAAACCGATCAGGCAGCAGATGTGTATAAGACAGGAACAGAATGTCGTATAGGGGATTGGGAAACGCTACCAGATGGGTTGTTAGGGATTACAGCCTACGGCGAGACAAAAATTTATATTGAAAATACTCATATTCAGACTAACCAGTTGCTAATAGGGCATATTCAACGCCTTGAAGCAGACCCTGATCCTGATTTGCCTGAGGAATTTGGAGCTATGCGTATATTGTTACAAAAAATAATTACTAAAGTTGGTAAGCCATATACGACTTTGCCTGCTGCTTATGACCACGCAGGGTGGGTAGGTGCTCGTCTTACGGAACTGTTACCTCTACAATCAGCGACTAAACAAAGGCTCTTGGAGATCGATGACCATATTGTGCGTCTGTATCATCTTAAAGAAGCAATGCAGGAATCTAAATTTTTATAACGAAGGAGAGTGATGTGGCAACGATTGCCCTGACTAAGGATAATTTTAACGATACAGTTGAAAAAAACGACACAATCATTATCGATTTTTGGGCATCATGGTGTGGTCCATGTAAATCATTTGCACCAACTTTTGAGACAGCATCTGAAAATCATGACGATGTTGTATTTGCAAAAGTAAACACAGAAGAGCAGCAGGAGTTAGCAGAAGCATGCAATATCCGCTCGATTCCAACGTTAATGATTTTTCGTGAACAGATATTATTATATTCACAAGCAGGCGCATTACCGCCAGCGCAACTAGAAGATATCATTGATAAAACTAAAGCGTTGGATATGGATCAAGTCAGAGTGGATATTGAAAAGCAGAGCCAGGATAAGGGTTCGAAAAAAGCTTAATAGTTGCAACCTAAATGACAGAAACTAATCGTATCAATAAGGCATCTGAAAGAACTTTAGAATCTGCTCCTGAAAAATACACTGTGCGCCATGTGTTAAACATGGCGCTTGTGCATAAAAAAGAACTTGTTTCTGCGCATGTTATAGCCGTCATTGCCGTATTGGCGAGTATTCCTATACCGTTACTTATTCCATTGTTGATTGATGAGGTTTTGTTAAATAAACCTGGCAAAGTCGTTGCTATGGTAGGCAAGTATTTCCCTGAGTCGCTGCATAGTCCATTTCTTTATATTATTGTTTTGACCGTAATATGCATTCTGTTGCGTTTGACGTATCTCTCGCTAAATGTTTGGCAAACCAAAAAGTTTGTAAGTATTGCTAAAGATATTATTTACCGAATCCGTTATCAGTTACTCAACCGTCTTAAGTCGGTAACCATGTCTGAGTATGAAACTTTGGGCGGTGGTGCGGTATCTTCAAAATTTGTTACCGATTTAAATACTGTTGATCAGTTTGCTGGTGAAACAGTAAGTAAGTTTTTAGTTGCTGGCTTAACCATTGTGGGTGTTGCCGGTGTATTGATTTGGCTGCATTGGCAGCTCGCGCTGTTCATTATGTTTGTAAATCCACTAGTGATTTACATTACGATGTTGATTGGTAAGAAAGTAAAAGAATTAAAGAAAAAAGAGAATAAGTCGTTTGAAAAATTTCAGCAATCGCTTACAGAAACCTTAGATGGTATTCAGCAAATTCGCGCTAGTAACCGAGAGGGTTATTATTTAGATAGGGTAAAGAAAAATGCTAAAGAATTAAAAGAACATTCTGCAGCATTTTCATGGAAGAGTGATGCAGCTAATCGATTATCATTTTCGGTGTTTTTGATAGGCTTTGATATTTTTCGTGCACTAAGTATGGCGATGGTGTTATTAACTGATCTTAGTATTGGCGAAATGATCGCCGTGTTTGGCTACCTTTGGTTCATGATGGGGCCAGTGCAAGAGGTATTAAGTATTCAATACTCTTTTTATAGTGCTAAGGCTGCTCTTGGACGCATAAATGAGTTGTTACACTTGCCAAGAGAGCCGGAATTTCCGCATATTGAAAATCCATTTACCGATAAGCATGCGGTGAGTGTGCAAATTGAAGATATCAAGTTTGCATATGGTGATGGTCCTTATGTATTGGATGGCGTTAATCTTGCCATTCAGGCGGGTGAAAAAGTTGCCCTGGTGGGGGCCAGTGGCGGCGGTAAATCCACTTTAGTGCAAGTGTTGCTTGGACTATATCCACCATTGTTTGGTGAAATAAAATTTGACCAGGTACCTGTTTCTCGTATTGGTATGGAAGTGGTGCGTGAGCATGTGGCTTGTGTGTTGCAGCACCCAGCATTGTTTAATGATACGGTGCGTATGAATTTAACCTTGGGTAGAGAAGTGCCTGATGCAGCGCTTTGGCGAGTGCTAGAAGTTGCACAAATTAAAGATGTCATTGAAGCCATGCCAAGAGGTTTGGATAGTTTGATTGGTGTAGATGGTATACGTTTATCAGGTGGGCAACGACAACGAATTGCAATTGCAAGAATGGCACTTACTAATCCACAAGTAGTCATTTTGGATGAAGCCACTTCTGCTTTAGATGCTGAAACAGAAGCTAAATTACATATTGCTTTAGCGGAATTTCTTAAAGGTCGTACGATGATCATCGTCGCGCATCGTTTAAGTGCCGTTAAACAGGCCGATACAGTTTATGTATTTGAAGATGGTAAAATAACTGAACAAGGTGGTCATAAAGAACTACTGATTGCGAATGGACTCTATGCAAAATTATATGGCCAACATCAAACGGCTTAGTTTTTTATTATTCTCGGCATTAGTATTTTTTAATGCATCTGCATGTGCTCAAACTTTAAACTCATATAGTCAGTTTGCAAACAGCGGCAAGCAGTTTACCCCTGCTTCGAAGATGTCCAGTAAAGACTGGAATCATCCTGATGAATTAGAGCGAGTATGGCAAGCGAGTCTAGTTCGAATTCCGTCTGAGGAAGGCGCATATATTCAAACTAACATTGCAGAAATTACTCACTCATCCTTAAAGGTTAATAAACAGTTTCCTACCGTAATCTATATGCATGGGTGCTCAGGCGTTTGGGAAGGTACAATTCGGCGCATTAATTTTCTAGCTAAAAATGGTTTTGCAGTCATTGTGCCACCTAGCTTCGCTCGTGAGAAATACCCTAGATCATGTGATATCTATCGATATGAAGGCGGTTTGTATCGTGAAATTATTAAAATGAGGCAAAATGATGCAGGAAATGCTATTGAAAAGGCTAAAAAACTTCATTGGGTAGATAAGAATAATGTTTTTTTGATGGGTTTGAGTGAAGGTGGTATTACTACCGCAACATTTTTTTCGAAAAATAAGAATCGATCTGTAAATGCGCGTGTAGTAGAAGGGTGGACATGTACTTCAACGTGGGATGAATACAAAGGTGTAAGGGCTCCTAAAACTGAACCCGTACTTACATTGCTTGGTTCTAAAGACCCTTGGTTTCAAAATCCTTACACTAATGGTGCATGCACAAAATTTTTGAATAAACGCAATGGGAGCAAATCTGTTGTGTATCGAAAAGGTAATTTAAGTTATAAGCACGAGTTATTAGAAGATCAAGAAGTAAAAAATGTAGTGCTTGAGTTTTTGCAGCAGCATATTAAGTAAACAATATTTCAATGCAGCCAAACATCAAGAAAGCCGATCTTTCCAGTGAGTACTATTTTGATGAAGGTTGTTTTATTTGTGAGCTTTCAAATTCTGATGATGATCCAAATCTTTCTATTACTAAGGCTAGAGTTGAGCCTGGCGTTACAACAAAGCTACATAAATTATCAGTAACTGTTGAGCGTTATGTAATTTTGGAAGGTGAAGGACTGGTTGAGATAGATGGTCTTGAGCCGCAAAAGCTTGTTATTAATGATGTAGTAATAATACCGCCTAACTGTGCACAGAAGATTACAAATACGGGTTCGGCTGACCTGGTTTTCTTAGCTATTTGTAGTCCAAGATTTAAACCTGAGATTTATAAGTCTATAGAAGAATAAAACTTGTCTTTCAATATATCTGAGAATAAAAAGCGCATTAAAAAACGACATGTATTATTGTTTTTTTTGTCTTGTGCGTAGGTTTTTTGTTGCCTGAAGAACAGATTATTCCTGTGCAGGGGGCAGAAAAAAACGATTGTAACCTTGATACTTTTTGGTATGAACCTTGGGGCAAGTCTGGTGTATACAAGGGTATAGATATATTTGCGTCTCATGGTCAAGCAGTGTTTAGCTCAAGTTATGGTTTGGTTATTTGTACTGGTACTTTTTACTATCGGTGGTAATGTTTCAATAGTCTTAGGCTCAAAGTGGCGCTTACATTATTATGCACATATGCTAAGTTTTTCGACTACTACAAAAAGATTGTTAGCAAAAGGAGAGGTTGTTGGCGCAGTAGGTAATAACGGTAATGCACAGGGTAAAGCACCGCATTTACATTACTCGATTGTTACTCTCATTCCATATCCTTGGAGGTGGATAGTTTAATACAATGTTGGAAGAAAATATTTTTCTTGAATCCAAGCGAACTATTTTTATGAATCTAAAATTTTTTATAGTTCTGCAAACGCTTTATCCGCGATCTCGATGGTCTTTTGAATATCTTCTTCGCTATGAGCTGCAGATATAAACCCTGCTTCATAAGATGAGGGAGCCAGGTACACGCCTTGATCTAGCATGCTGTGGAAAAACTTATTGAAATGGTCTGAGTTGCAGGTAGTAACTTGGGCAAAGGAAGTAATCTTTTCTTCTTCACTAAAAAATAAACCAAACATGCCGGTAACATAATTGGCAGTGAGTGGAACATTATTCTTGTTCGCAGCATCTAATAGTCCATCGATTAACAACTTTGTTTTACGTTGTAATTGATCGTGAAAACCGCGCTCTGAAAGTAGTTTTAATGTTGTGAGGCCTGCGGTCATGGCTATGGGGTTGCCAGACAAGGTGCCGGCTTGATAAACAGGGCCGACTGGCGCCAGTGAATCCATAATGGCACGTTCGCCCCCGAGTGCGCCCACGGGCATACCACCGCCTAGTATTTTGCCAAGGGTTGTTAAATCCGGAACCACTTTATAAAGTTGCTGCGCACCGCCTTTGGCGACACGAAAGCCGGTCATGACTTCATCAAAAATTAAAATGGCTTTATATTCAGAGCAAACTTTTCTTAAAGTTTGTAAAAATTCTTTTACAGGAGGAATGCAATTCATGTTTCCTGCAATCGGTTCAACTATCACGCAAGCAATTTCTTCACCCATTTCTGTAAATACTTTTCCGACTTCTTCTATATTGTTATAGGTGAGAGTGATAGTGTTTTCTGCAGTCTCAGCTGGCACTCCGGGAGAACTGGGCACACCTAGTGTGAGTGCGCCGGAGCCGGCTTTCACTAACAGTGCATCGCCATGGCCATGGTAACAGCCTTCGAACTTTATAATTTTATTGCGTCCAGTATGACCACGTGCCAAGCGTATCGCGCTCATCGTCGCTTCTGTGCCAGAGCTGGTCATACGCACCATTTCTATGGACTCAACTAGTTCACAAACTAGCTTAGCCATTTGAGTTTCTATTTCGGTAGGTGCGCCAAAACTCAAACCATGTTCTGCTGCACGTTGCACAGCTTCAATTACTTCAGGGTGTGCATGCCCTAAGATCATCGGACCCCAAGAGCCAACATAATCAATAAATTCTTTATCATGAATGTCATATATATGAGCACCTGATGCTCGTTTGATAAATACCGGTGCTCCACCCACGGTCTTGAAGGCACGCACAGGCGAATTGACACCACCAGGGATATATTTTTGGGCTTTTTCGAAAGCTTGTTCTGAAGTGGTCATAGTTTTTTATAAGCTCACATTAATAATAAATATTCTTGCACAGCCTGCTTAGGAGATGAAGCATTAAAAACGGCACTAATTACAGCAATCATATCTGCTCCTGCGGTTAGTAGATTAGTAGCATTTTTAGGTGTAATGCCACCAATTGCACAGATAGGAATATTAAATTCTTGTTTTGCTTGGGTAAGAAGCTCAATTTTTGCTCTAGGTGCATCGGGTTTGGTTGCAGATGGGTAAAAACTGCCAAACGCAATGTAATCTGCTGAAGCATTAATAGCTGTTCGTGCATTTTCAAATTTTGCATAACAGGAAGCTCCAATTATTTTGTTTTTTCCAAGCTGCTTTCTGGCTTGTTTAATCGATGCATCGTTTTTGCCTAGATGTACACCATCCGCATCGATAGACTTCGCTAATTGCACATCATCATTGATGAGCAATAAGCATTTATAGTTGTTTGTAAGCCTGCGTAGCGCTGCAGCATTTTTGTATCGATGATCTCGAGTATTAACTTTGTCTCGATACTGAATAACTTTCACACCAGCAGCTAAAACTTCTTTTGTTTTGCTAATAATTTTATCTGTACCAATACAATCAGCATCGGCGATTGCATATAGACCCTGTAATTTTTGCATTACTGAAAGAGCTAACTATTATAGCCAATGAAAACGATTAGGAATTTTTTGCCCCATGCCAAGCTGACGTGCACCTTGTAAACATTTCCAGGTATATTCTTGTGCTTGGTGAGTGGCCGAAACAATATCTTGTCCACGTGCAATGTTTGCAGCAATGGCAGATGAAAGTGTGCAGCCCGAACCGTGGTATTGATCCGGTAGTCGTGGCCAACTGTGTGTATCTAGTTTACGATTATTGCCATATAAAACGTTACAAACTTTATCGGTTTTTTCATGAGTACCCGTGACTAATACATAATGTGTGCCACGTTCTAAAAGCGCCATTGCACAAGCGTCAAGCGTGTCGCCTTCAGGTGCTAAGTTTCTAGTTTCATCGCTATTAGGAGTAACAATAGTTGCTAGAGGCACTAATAATGTGTTGATTGCATCAACTACATCTTCATTCGCTAATACTTTTCCGCCACCGGCGATGATTATGGGGTCTAGTACAACAGGAATATTTTTATAATCTGTAAGCAGTGTATGAATAGCCATTGCAGTAGTGTCACTTTCAATTAAGCCAATTTTAATGGCAGCAATATTCATATCTTCTAGTACAACACGGGCTTGTTGGATAATAAAATGTTCATTGATTTGAGTGGTATCAACGACATTGGTAGTATCTTGTGCCGTTACTGATGTGATAATTGGTGCGGCATGACATCCCAAGCTTGCAATGGTTTCGATGTCTGCTTGAACACCTGCGCCTCCTGTTGGATCTGCGCCCGAGAGCGCCATGACAACAGGTGTATTTGTAGAAGTATTCATTGATTAACTGAGTAATTTAAATGGAATAGGGAAAGAACCATTAATGCAGTATAAAACATATATGTGTGTAATTTGTGGCTGGATCTATGATGAAGCTAAGGGCGCGCCTGAAGAGGGAATTGAACCGGGTACGCGCTGGGAAGACATTCCTTTTAACTGGAAGTGCCCAGAGTGTGGAGCGATGAAGGATGATTTCCAGCTAGTTGAAATTTAAGATTTTAATTGATGATTTAGAAACGCAATTTTTGCTGAGTGTTCTAAAGAGCAGCTCCATTTATAGGCAAGGTTAATCGATTCTGCGCAGGCATATACGCCATGTCCACGGACAATGGTAATGCAGTATTTGCTAAGCGTGTCAGCCACTAATTGTGGCGATTTTTCTGAATATTCATCAAATCTAATAGTATGAACAGGAACGTTAGGGAAATAGAGCTTGCCTTCAAAATCATCAGGTATGAAGTCTTCGCCATTCATAGTTAGTGCGATGGTGTGTGGGCCATGGCTATGGAATACCGCACTAGCCTTAGCGTTTTGTTTATAGACTTCAATATGTAATTTTGCATCTAACGATGCGTTTTCTCCGCAGGAACCATCAATTGAGCAGGAAACTAAATCATTTGCTTGTAGTGTGTCTGCACATGCACCGGTAGGGGTTACCCATATCGTATCTCCATCTCGTACTGAGGCATTGCCACTGTGTGAATCGTTATAGCCATATTTACGTAGCCATGCATAGTGGCGAACTAAGTCTTCTTTTAATACCGTCATTTATAAATACAATTTATATTATCGCGACTACAGCTGATACTCTGAATTCTCGATTTTCGCATCGATTTAACTTAACGAAAAATTAAAAGGAATGAAACGATGTCTGCACTAATTTGTGGTTCCCTAGCATATGACACGATTATGGTTTTCCCTGATCGTTTTAAAGAGCATATCTTGCCTGAGAAAGTACATATTCTAAATGTATCATTTATGGTTCCACAAATGCGTAGAGAGTTTGGTGGTTGTTCAGGCAATATTGCATACAACCTAAATTTACTCGGTGGCGATGGCCTGCCGATGGGTACCGTTGGGCAAGATTTTGATCCTTATGCTAAATGGATGTCTGAATGTGGCATCGATCAAAAATATCTTAAAAAGATCGATAGTGAATACACCGCTCAAGCATTTATCACAACCGATTTAGACGATAATCAAATTACAGCTTTTCACCCAGGTGCGATGAATAATGCTCATGAAAATCTAATTCCTAAGCAAGATGGCATCACTCTGGCATTAATATCGCCGGACGGTAAAGACGGTATGCTGCAACATGCGCAACAGTGTGTGGATGCAGGTATTCCGTTTATGTTTGATCCTGGTCAAGGTATGCCAATGTTTGATGGCGAAGAGCTGCTTAAATTTGTAGAACAGGCTACTTATGTTTGTGTGAATGACTATGAGTCGCAATTGTTGCAAGAGCGTACTGGATTATCGATTCAACAAATAGCTGGGAAAGTAGAAGCTGCAATTGTAACGCGCGGTGGTGAAGGCTCTGTTATTCATACTGACACCAAGTCAATAGAAATTCCTGCAGTTAAAGCAAGTGCTGTGCAAGACCCAACCGGTTGTGGAGATGCTTACCGTGGGGGATTGATTTACGGTTTAATGAATAACCTAGACTGGGAAGTCACAGGTCGTATTGCTGCGTTAATGGGTGCAATAAAAGTTGCACACAATGGTACACAGAATCATAAATATTCATTGAATGAATTTAAGGAGCAGTATAAAAAAGAATTTGGGCAATCTTTTTAAGATTAAAAGAATTTACTTTAAGCTAATTTGTTGCCAATTATTTTTTTCTGCATGCTTTGCTAGCTTTTCATCAGCATCTACTGCAATAGGATTGCTAACTAACTCTAACAGCGGGATATCGTTACGCGAGTCAGAATAAAAATAACTTCCTTCAAGAGAATGTTTAGAGTCTTTTAGCCATTCTTGCAAGCGATCAACCTTGCCTGGTCCAAAGCTTGGTGTGCCTTGCACTTCGCCGGTGAAGCCGCCATTTTTCATTTCAGGTTCTGTTGCAATTAACTCGTGTATTCCAAAAATTTCTTTAGTTGGTTCGGTAATAAAGCTGTTTGTTGCAGTGACAATCATTAAGTGATCTCCCGCATCTCGATGTTTTGCAATCAAGTCAAATGATTTGGGTTTGATAATTGGCTTAATGCGTTGCCTTATAAAATCATCACGCCATTGGCATAATTCTTCGTAAGAATTATTTGCTAACGGTTGCAGCGCAAAATTCAAAAATTCATAAACATCTAAGGTGCCAGCAAGGTACTCTTCATAAAATCGTTTGTTCTCATTTGCATAGTGTTCAGCATCTACTTTGCCAATGGATACAAGGTGAGATCCCCACTCATAATCACTGTCGCCAGCGATAAGGGTTTCGTCTAGATCAAATAATGCTAATGCCATAATTATTATAAATATTAAGGTTTAAAGAATATTGGCTTAATAATGCTAAGTTATTGTATTGTATATTAAGTTTGCTTATCTAGACGCAGTCTAAATTGCCCCATTCTAGGCCCTATGCAACAATATAAAACAGGAGGGAAGTGATGGAAGGCAATCAACATGTAATCGATGCTTCGGGGTTTCGCAAAAATGTTGGCATTATCGTTTGTAATGAATCTAGACATGTAGTTTGGTGTAAACGTTACGGCCAAGAAGCATGGCAATTTCCTCAGGGTGGTGTTCTGCCAAATGAAACGATTGAGCAGGCGCTTTATCGTGAATTAAAGGAAGAAACCGGTTTAGACTACAATCACGTTGATATTATCACTTGTACAAAAGATTGGCTGCACTATAGGTTGCCTGAGCGTTTAGTGCGTAAGCACAGTATGCCTAAGTGTATCGGACAAAAGCAGCGTTGGTTTTTATTAAAACTGCAAACCGATGAAAGCAATATCTGTTTAAACCACTCTACTAAACCAGAGTTTGATAATTGGCGTTGGGTAGATTATTGGCATCCTCTCGAAGAAGTGGTTGCGTTTAAACGTAAGGTGTATAAGAAGGCGCTAAAAGAATTTGAACCGTTTTTATTTACTGCAGTTCATTAGCCTTAACGGCGCACCACCCAAAGCCAAATTCCTGTTATAGAAAGTATTAGTAGTAATATGCCTGCTAAATCTATAACGTAAATTCCATATTTACCAAAAACTCGTCCACTGTGGGCGTCGAGTAAAAACCTTTCTAAATTAATTTGTTTGCTCATGTCATGAGATTCTATTGTTTGCCTTAATGCAGGTAGTGTTATCGCAGGCGCTACCCAGTGAGGATGAGGTCCTTGTAGTTTTTGCCAGCTAGTTAAATCGCCGAGATTTTCCCAATAAGTATTAATTCCACGCACAACAGTAGTATTATTTTTTGAGAGTGCGATGCCTATAGGAGCTTCCTGTAAGCCATCTTGTGTTGTGACTTCATCAATAATGTCGCCTTTATCGTCTATTACAATTAATGAATTTGAGGTGGCAATAATTATTTCACTATTCGAGTCGGAGGTATGTTTAATGGCACCGTGAATAGCTGAAACTTCATCTGTAATAGGCTTGCCAGATAAATAGACTGATTCTCCAGCATGGGAAATGGTTTGGTTGCCTAGTTGGTAAGTCGTGATTGGATTGGGTTTTATACCGTAGTACTTCAGTAACCAGGAGTTGGTCAAGTATTGCGCATTTAGATTGAAGTCATCACTATGCTGTAATGCAATACCGGTAATAACTAAAAAAACAATAAATGATGCAGCAAGCAGGCCTATTCTGCGATGCCACTTGTGGAGTTTGGCGGCCATAATCTTAGGAAGCTCTGATTTATTAATACAATGACTGAGATGAGGCAAAAAATATTGAGAAAGCGGAATGTATGTTTAAATACATGAGCATTTTGAGATCATATTTTAACGAAGTATCGGGATAAATCAGCGGTTCCTAAAAATACTAACACGAATCTTTAGTCACGTGTTCATGTAGCAAAAGAGCCATTCTGGAAATGCTAGTAACTGCATTTACTGAAAGTGTTGCGCCAGAAATATTGTCAATTGTGGTATCTAATCTGTTTTTATCGGTTAATTTTGCACCGATAAATTGCTGCCCAAAAAAATCATGTTTAACTTCCCAACCACGGCTTTCTCTAAAAACTAATACTTTCACTTTCTCAAGCCCCTGAGAGTTCACTGCGAAACCAGTAGTGATCGGTCGCTCTTTGCCGATTTCCTCAAGTACCCAAGCAGTTCTGCAACCATCTTGCCAATAAGGTACACGAATCTTTTTGTAGCGATGATCGAGAATCTTTTTAACTTGCTTGGATAGGTCTCCTGATAGCGTTAATCGCTGAGGGTCTGGAACGCTATCAAAAGTGCTCGCCAAAAAATCATCTTGTGATTGATATACTTCTTCGGCATGCGCGAAACTGAATAATAAACTGATGCATAAAATCCATTTCATAATAATTATCTTTATTAGTGCTAGCTTATTTTATTTCTAAAATTTTGGATTAAGTGTAAAGCCAAAAAGCCCGCAGTAGTTATTTCTACTACGGGCTATATAGGATTTAATGTTTAGAACATATAGCCTATACCTAAATCAAAGCCATCAAAGTCGCGACCATCTGCTTCCGCTTCTGGGTCATGCGAACGATCTCGGTAGTCAAATTTAACTACTACGTCTGTATGTGGCCACCAATTTGCACCCACTTCCCATTGGCTGAACTGATCTTGTACACGTGCGCCTTCAACTTCTTCGTAACGAGCATATAATCCAAGCCAGTTATTCACTTTGAAACTTGGTTCAAGATACCATCCAAATTGCTCGTCGATATCTCCTGCAGCATCTTCAATGTCACCACTGAAGTCCCATTGTGCATAGAGAGCACGTAAACCTAAACGGCCTCGATTATAGATAGCATGGGCTTGATAAAGTGTTGCATCATCAATGAAGTCATCTTCAGCATTTGTGTCATCATCTTGTGTAGGATCGGTTTGATGGTTTATAGATGCTGCTAATTCAAGGCCTTGAATGCCAGTGTATTTAACGCGTCCAGTAACGGCTGGGTCGCTTAAACGTTGATTTGAAACTTTACCGCGTGCGCTTCTGATTCGTCCGCTAGTTCCTGAGAAATTTAAACCTGAATGTAAGGCAGCATCAAATGAGAAACCATTGTTTGTGCGAAACGTTGATCCAACACCTGCTTCCCACCATGTTGATGGAATAATTACGTTTTCGACATCATTGCGCTCTACACCATAGAAAGTGGGTGGTTCATGAGTCTCGTTTAAAATTCCAGCTGGAACTAAGAAAACGCCGCCACGAACTTGAGCGTTATCGTTAACATCATATTCAATGTAGGCCTGTTCAATTTCGACTTCTCCACCAAGAGGATCGCCATCTGCTTCAACGCCACCATGCTCAATTTCAAATTCAGAAACAAAACGTAAATCATCGGTAAATTCTTTACCGACAAATAGTACGAATCGATGTAGGTCAACTTCTTCTAAATCGCGGTCGCTATCATCCGCACTTAAATTGTTATAGTGCACTTCTCCATACCCACCTAATGAAATACCTTCAAAAGCATCTAGAGGGCTGTCTTCAACAACTTCTGCAGTAGCATTTGCAACTTCATTTGCTTCGTCTGCTTTCTCTTCTGCACGTGTGGCAGTTTCCATTGCTTGTTTTTGCTGAATCATTAAATACTCAACTGCCTTTTTAAGGTTTTCGTATTCTTCTCGGTCAACTGAGATTTGTTCCGCCTGTAGAGGCAGGGTGAGAGCAAGTAGTGCACTTAATGCTATAAGCTTGCTTGCTGGTTTAATGCATATCATTTTATATATCTCTTAAAAATCAATTAGTTATTAATAATTGGCTGATTTATTAGATTTATCAGTCAATGTTTATAGTAATACTAATGAGAATGATTCGCATTTATATACCTACTTTAGGGTAACCAAGGTTAATTAGCTATGTTTTAGGTCGTCTCTATGAAGGGATTAGTCCAGAACAGCTAAATTACAGTTAGAATTGTATGGTTTATGAAAACCCGTTCTGCAATTCTAAATTTCCTACTTTCTCTATCATTATTTTGTGTGAGTTTTTATATCGCGTGGAACATCAATGCAGCTACAAACTTTTTGTATTCGACTTGGTATGAAGTGCTTAGTCTTGATGCGGCGATTAGTAAATACGCGCCTGATAATAAATTTAAGTATGGTTTTGAACATACAAATAAACAGCAGCATATTGAATCGTTTTCAGGAATTGTTGATGCAATTCAAAATAACGGGCAAGGCTTAAAGGAGTTAAGTTACACGGATTCAAAAAATCATGTGACGAGTACACTTCTTACTGATGCTGAAGTAATACATCTTGAAGACGTGGCTAATTTAATAAGTAAATTTAAATATCTTGCTATTTTTGGATTTCTAATTGCATTTATAGTTTTTATGTTGATGCGGTCTAGAAAAGTAGCAATAGCAAAGTTTAAACGTCATCTGCTTGGCGGAATAGG
This sequence comes from Gammaproteobacteria bacterium, assembly GCA_013001685.1. Classification (GTDB taxonomy): domain Bacteria; phylum Pseudomonadota; class Gammaproteobacteria; order UBA4575; family UBA4575; genus JABDMD01. The sequence goes on from JABDMD010000183.1 coordinate 26,911, forward strand.
AACAATATTAACGTTAGCAGTTTTAGTAGTGCTGATAGGACCAACGAAAATATTCTATGTTGGCCATGAGCTAATATTTCCAAATAATCATCAATGGTTTTTTTATTATGAAGAATCGCTAATGAGTACAATGATGAAAGCACCGGCATTATTTGGCCCCATTGCATGTCAGTTGCTTTTGTTAACGATGTTGCTTTGGTTGTCTGCGCTATACCTCTTACAGTGGCTGCAAGCTAAGTTTAGAAAGGTTTAACGACAACCAGAATTACTATTGCGAAGAGTGCAAGCACAGGTGCTTCATTAAACCATCGATACCAAACATGTGATTTGGTATTGGAGTCGTTAGCAAAGGCTTTAGCTATTCTTCCGCACCATACATGGTAAATAATAAGTAATATGATAAGTAGTAACTTTGCATAGAACCATCCAGCAGTCACATACGCACTCCAATTAGCAACTAATAGCAAAGTACCGAAGACAATTGTCAAGGCCATGCTGGGCGAGGTGAATCTATATAGTTTGCGCTCCATGATTTTAAAACGCTGTTTGGTAGCTTGGTCATCCGTCATTGCATGATGCACAAATAAGCGAGGTAAATAAAACAAACCCGCAAACCACGTAATTACAAATATGATGTGGAAAGCTTTTAACCACGGAAAGATACTTAGAAGCATAGCCAGTTCTCTTAAAGGTTTTTATATATCGTAGGAGCTTTTGAATTTATCTTTGGTTAGTACTCCATACACTCGAATAATATCAGGTCCAATTGTGCTGCTTATGCATAGCGCTTCAACACCTTCCTGTATAAAATGTTCACGTGCTGAGTCTGCAGTAGCACGCAAATCAATGCAGCTCACCTGCAGCCTTTTGGCTGGTATTTCCATTAAATTAATCTCAGTCACTTTCTCTTCATTTTTATCTTCTAGGTAGTTGCTTAAATCGGATGTTGGTAAAATTGCAATAGGCTGGTCTTCTTCAATAACAATCCACTCTTTATTTTGCTTAACTAATTCTTCTGCTTTTTCATGGTCAATAATTTTAGCACTGCGATGTATATTGCGATTCATTACATTGGCAACTCCCACTCGACGCAAAGCTTGCACCATTGGCTCGTGTCGATAATCAAGACCTTTTAATTGCATCAACATTCTATATATGGAGCGCTGTCCAAATAACTGGCTTGCAGTGAGTTGTGCGGTAACAATGGCCAACATGCCCGGTAAAATAATATTGGGATTACTGGTAAGTTCAAAAACCGCGGTGAGCGCCGCTAGAGGTGCTTGCAATGTTGCTCCCATCATTGCTGCCATGCCTATTAGCGCATACATGCCGGGCGAAGATGAAAGTTCTGGGAAAATAGGTTGGGCTAAGATACCTAAGATTCCTCCAAGGCTAGCACCAATCACAAAGGTTGGACCTATTAAACCAGCTGGCAAACCTAACCCAATGCTACATGCCGTTGCAATTAACTTTGCTGCGAAGATGATGAGTAAAAGGCTGAGACCAATATTATTAACTAATGTGTAATTAACGGTGTCATAGCCAATGCCCATAATTTGGGGTGCAACAATCGCAAGTAATCCCGTTATGGATCCTGCAATAGTAAATTTAAGCCAGATAGGTAATTTTTTCCCTGCAAGTGCTGACAGTCTGGTTAAGTAAATAAAAACAAAGGCCGCGATACCAGTTATCACTCCAAGAAACATCACATAGGGAAGTTCTAGTAAGTTAGTAAGCTGAAAATTAGGAACTGAAAATACTACTTCTGTGCCAAATACTGCCCGAGTAACAGCAGTTGCACTAACTGCAGATAAAATTACCGGCAGGAAACTTGCCAGCGAATACTCCATCATTACAACTTCGAGGGCAAAAATTACTCCTGCAAGCGGTGTATTAAACGAGGCTCCAATTGCAGCAGCAGTACCACATGCTACTAGGGTACGGATTGTATTGTTGGGTAAACCAAGTTGTTGGCCTATTAAACTGCTGGTTGCAGCGCCAAGGTGTATAGCAGGGCCTTCCCGTCCAAGTGATTGTCCTGAAATGATTGTCATGGCAGCTCCTAAATACTGCAATGCCAAGTTGCGAATGCCTAAATAGCCCTGATGATAAGAAAGTCTTTCCATTACGTGCGATACGCCAACACTAGTATCTTTTCTTGCTAGTAATTTATATAGGATTGCTATCAATAATGCGCCAGCAATTGGCAGGAGTATTCTTAGGTGAAGAGGCAGTCCTTCATAATTTTCTGGATCTCCATACGGCAAGAATGATTTTTGTGCTGCTTCTATGAGTAATCGAAATGAGATAATCACAAGACCTGTCATCAGGCCAGCTAAGGTAGCTAAGATTGCCAGCTGAATGAGAGCATCCGGTCTGGAAGTTCGTAGGCGCAAGTTCTCAAGTGCTTTTCTAAGCAGTGTGCGAATCGATGAATCCTTTCCCATGGACTAGATTATGCCATAAGAAAATATTAGGTCTGTTATTAAAGAGCTTATCTGTTTTGCTTTAGGGGAAACTTATTAGCTTGTATGATGCACCAAGATTTAAATCAGGAAATATAAGAGATGATTTCAGTAGGAATAGTTGGAGGTACGGGATATACAGGTGTAGAACTGCTGCGCATTCTCACTATGCACCCTAATGCTGAAATTAAAGTGGTTACTTCACGCAGTGAGGCAGGTAAAAAAGTTGCAAGCCTTTATCCTAGTTTGTCACCTAGCTTGGATACGATCTTTACTAGTCCTGATGTAGCAGTTTTAAAGGAATGTGACTGCGTATTTTTTGCAGCACCAAATGGAACTGCGATGCAGATGGTGCCCGAACTTTTGAAAGCAGGTGTAAAAATAATTGATCTTGCTGCGGATTTTAGAATTAAAAATTCAGCTACTTGGGAACATTGGTATAAACAAGCTCATGCTTGTCCTGATGTATTGCAAACTGCTATTTATGGTTTGCCTGAGCTGCATCGAGAAGAGATTAAGAATGCACAATTGGTGGCAAATCCGGGTTGTTATCCCACAGCTGTAATTTTGGGATTTTTGCCCTTGCTTGAAGCAGGGATAGCAAAGGATACGCAGCTTATTGCCGATACCAAATCTGGCGTTAGTGGTGCGGGGCGTGCTGCAAATGTCCCCACGCTTTTTAGTGAAGCAGGTGAGAATTTCAAAGCTTACAATGTAAATGCCCATCGTCACTGGCCTGAGATAAAACAAGAGTTAGAAATAATCGCCACTCATGATGTGAGTTTTGTATTCACACCTCACTTAGTTCCTATGGTGCGTGGCATTTTTGCAACGCTGTATGTAAACAATGCTGAGATATCTATGGATTTAGCGAGTCTGTATAAAGAACGATATGAAAATGAGTCATTTGTACAAGTATTAGAGGAGGGTGTATTGCCTGAAACTAAACATGTTCGAGCCTCTAATCAGTGTATGTTGTCAGTTTCGCGGCCCTATTCGGGGGAAACCGTAGTAGTCTTGTCCGTAATCGATAACTTGGTAAAAGGCGCTGCAGGGCAAGCGATTCAGAATATGAATTTGATGTTTGGTATTGAGGAAGCCACTGGCTTATTGCAGCCGGGGCTATTTCCATAAGTCTTTAAATATTCACCATGAATTTGAAAACTTTTAAATATAAGTATCAAACTGGTTCCTATCTGGTTTCATTTGCTATCACCGCAGGGTTTTTCTTGTTGTCTTTGTTTTGTGCCTATTGGGTAGGTGCGAATGGGTTAAATATTCCGTTCATATCTTCGCAAGGCGCTACTGAATTTGCCGATAAAGATGAAAAAATAAAGTACTTAGAAAAAACCATTCGTGAACTAGAGCATGACTTAGCTTTTGTGGAACGTTCTACCAAGGTTGAGCTTGCTGCAGTTGAGCAAATGAAAAAAACACTGCAAGAAAAAGATCTTGAGTTATTAGAGCTGAATCAAGAATTACATTTTTATAATACACTTTATACGGCAAATACTGATAACACTTTAGTGCACATTAAGGCATTTAATTTACATAAAGACTTAGTTACCAATAAATATGTATATGAGTTAGTTTTAACTGGTGTTCCAAAGAAGAACGAAAAAAAAGTGTCTGGTGTGATTGGATTGAGTGTAGATGGCGAAGAGCAAGAGATTCTAAAACGGTTAGTATTTGAAGATGCTAGTGAGGTATCTGATACCTCTTTGACATTCTCTTTTAAATATTTTCAGAAAATTTCAGGTAGTTTTTCGTTGCCTGATGAATTTGAGCCATCAATTGTCCATTTAGAAGTTCGGCGAGATCAAAATAGCAAGCAACCAATTGCCGTTAGTTACAATTGGGACGAAGTGTTCGGTAAAAGTTAAAAGCGGGTTTATATGGCATTTAAGAAAAAAATTAAAACCATGCGTGTTGATACATTAGTGGGTCAGCATTCAAAGATCGTAGGCAATATTCTCTATATTGGTGGTGTACATGTTGAAGGAGAAGTAGAAGGTAACCTCATGGCTGAGGAAGTTGATAAAGGCTTTGTGGTGGTCAGTGAAACCGGGGTAGTGAAAGGTGAAATTCGTGGGCCTACAGTTATTGTCTACGGCACGGTGAATGGCGATGTGTATGCCACAGGTACTATCGAGCTTGCAGCTAGTGCAAAAATAACCGGTAGTGTTTATTATAATTTATTGGAAATGACTACAGGTGCTGAGGTGAATGGTAGCTTGATACACCAGCAGAGCCCGCGTGATCAGATAGAAAACGGCTAAAACCACCAACATATACAACCATTTAGGAATAGTTGACTAATTTACTAAGGTAATGTTAGTATATTAGCAAGTTCTAACGTAAATTATTGGAGAAACTATGTCAGCAACTGATAGTGCACAAGCTACGGCACCTTCAGCACCGCCAGCATCACTTATATTTACAGATGCGGCAGCGAATAAGGTTCAGCAACTTATTGACGAAGAAAAAAATGAAAACCTTAAACTACGCGTTTTTGTAAGCGGAGGTGGTTGTTCAGGTTTCCAATATGGATTTACTTTTGATGAGAACCTCCAAGACGGCGATACTTCTGTAGTAAATGCTGGTGTTACTTTACTAGTAGATCCGATGAGTTTTCAGTATCTAATGGGCGCTGAAATCGATTATTCAGAAGGTTTAGAGGGTGCGCAATTTGTAATTCGTAATCCAAATGCACAAACAACCTGTGGTTGTGGATCATCATTCTCACCTGGTTAATGTAATCTTTTCATATATTTTAAAAAAGCGCTCTAATGAGCGCTTTTTTTTATCTTTTTTTTGCCATGTAGAAAAGCAAATTGTTTTAGAATGATACTAAGCACATTAATTTATTATGTTGGACGTTAATTATGCATAAAAAAGTTTCAGAAATAGTAAATGAATTTTCAGAATGGAATTTGTTTATAAAGCAAGAAGGGCCAGATAATGAAATAACGGGGATGCCAGATGTTAAAATTTCTGGTGAGGGTGCTTTGGTGTTTATTGAAAGTGAAGAATACGTTACGTATGCAAGAAACCTAAAACCTTCTGCAATAATTACCAATGAAAAACTTGCAAATAAATTTTCAGATTTAATCGATACGGCAGTGTTGGTAAGTTCAAATGCAAAATTGGCACAAGCATTATTACGACAAGCTTATGTAGATCGTGATTTTCGCGATAATGGTTGGCCACAAGTTCATAAATCAGCTGTGGTGCATGAGTCTGCAAAAATTCAAAAAAATGTAAGCATTGGGCCTAATGTGGTTATCTCAAAGAATGTAAGTATTGGCGAGAATACCACGGTATTGGCAAATACAGTTATTGAGGAGAATGCACAAATAGGTTCTGACACTATTATCCATGCCAATGCTACTATTGCCTATGCTTGTGTAATTGGTGATAGGTGCATTATTAAGTCAGGAGCAGTAATCGGTATGGAAGGTTTTGGTTTTGCGCAAGACGAAAAACAAAAAAGTTATCGAGTGCCGCAATTAGGTAATGTGGTTGTAGGAAATGATGTAGTTATAGGTGCTTGCAACACAATAGATCGTGCAACTTTCAATACCACATTTATTAAAGATGGATGTAAGTTTGATAACCAAGTGCATATTGCGCATAACACAACAGTTGGTGAAGATGGATTAATTGCAGCGCAATGTGGTGTGGCAGGATCAACTGTTATTGGTAAAAGAGTGCGTTGCAGTGGTCAGACTGGAATTATCGATCATTTAGAAATTAGTGATGATTGTGTATTTGTGCAACGTGCAGCCGCATTAAGCGATATAAAAGAGCCCGGGATTTATGCAGGGAATCCATTGCTTCCGATGCGACAATGGTTCAAGAATGCAGCCATACTCAAGCAGCTTGAAGAATTGAAAAAAACAGTTAGCCGACTCGATAAGCTCTCAAAAAAATAAAATTCTTACGTGTTTGATGGCATGGAAACTTTATTTCAAAAGTTTGATAGTCAGTATCAAGTTCAGCAATTAGCGGAAGAATTTTATGATGTGATGGATCGCGACCTAAGTGCCAAAGAATTGCGTAGTTTGCATCCTGAAAATCTTTTTTTCACAAAAAAAATTCTTTATCGTTTTCTAGTACATTGGTCTGGTGGGCCAAAAATTTTCAATTCTGATCTAGCTAATTCAAATTGGTTAGAGTTGCGACATAGGAATGTCGATCTCAACGAAGTACATCAAAAACAATGGTTATATTGTATGGAAACTGCAATGCAGAACTTGGATTTTAAAGCTGAGTTAATTGAAGAGGTGCTTACAAGATTTTCTTATTTAATTAATTCAATGGTGGCCCGCAGGGATGCGTGCCAACGAGGGCGTCATGGAAGACGCAACAGATTAGAGCAAGGTGGGGTTAAATAAAGAGTTGGTAGGGAAAATTCAAACTATGGGTTCAAAATGTCCGCTCTCGGCCAATAGCGGTCATTAAAATGATTTTTAAGACTTAGAGGGCACTATAAGAATAGGTGTGTTACTCAAGCGTATGGTGTTTTCAGCCGTGCTACCTAACAATAGTCTTTTTATCCCAGTTTTCCCTCGTGTGCCCATGATAATTAAATCCGCCTCCCAATCACTTGCAATTGATACAATTCCCTTGCTTGGCTTTCCTTCTGGTAAAAATCGTTCGAATTCATTTACGTTAATTTGTTTAGCAATACTATCAATAATTTTATCAGCCTCAATCTTTAGTTTAGCAATTTGCTCCTGAGGAAGTCTTCCAGATTTGCCTTCATTATTTACTTTTGCTGTATCAATTACATAGACTACAGCGATACTAGCACCAAGCTGAGAAGATAAATTCACGCCATGTTCAGCGACTCTCATGGAATGTTCACT
>JABDMD010000002.1 GCA_013001685.1 Gammaproteobacteria bacterium
AACGATCGTTATACGCGAAATAGTCCTGAACACCGCGCAGTTTATTATCAACGATCTTTTCTAAACAATGACGAGGAAACGAATAATTCTTCCAAGCATTAAGCCCTAGGCAGAAACTTGATCGCAATTTAAAATTAAAACCACATAAAAAAGCTCCCCGAAGGGAGCTTTCGATCGCGTTGAGTGGAGGCAACAACAAGAGATGTGGTAGTAATCGAGCCTGTTAATTACTTATGAACTAACGACGCACTTTCATTACCTTCCTCACCACTTTGATTTATCAATTCAGTTTCTGGGAATTATATAAATCTACATGGTGAGTTTTACGCATACCCAGCAAGCTTATTCATATCCTTTGCAATTTTAAGCTCACCTTCAGAAGCCATTTCACTATCCCATTCATCAAGCTTGTTTTTAATAAACTTATGCCAAACAGGTGGAAGGATTGCTAACGCAAACAATGTGAAGTATCCACGGCCACAATCGGGGGCTCCTACTTCATCCAATTCCCAGTAATGGGTTTCACCTCTATCATGGTGATCGGCTTGGCGACCTATTTCGATGAAGAACCAACTGGTAAATGCAGTGCTGTTATCCCAGCTGTGACGGTAGTCGATGGGTTGCCCTTTCTCTCGAATCAGACCGTAATGCTCTAAGTAATTTAGGGCTTCTAATTCAAAGTTTGCAATGGTCCAGACTACAGCCAAACATGCAATACCAATCCACCCGCCTACAAACCAAAAGAGAAGTACAGTCGGTAGCGACATCGCGTAGCCTCGTATCCATCGGTTTTGCCATGAAAGAAAATGAATGCCTAATTTTTCTAAGCGTCTCTTTTCCATCATGAACAAAAATTTACTCTGCCCAAAACCAGATAATGGGTAGTGAGCAAATAGACTTCTACCTCTTGGAGCTGTTGCAGGATCATCTTGATGGCCGAGTTCTAAGTGATGGTTGTAGACATGTGCGTAGCAAAAATGTGCCTTGCCACTCAATGCCATCATCCATCGTGCGATGACAAAACTAAACCCTTTAGTATGGGCTAACTCATGGCCATAGATGATACCAATGCCTGCAAAAATTCCAGAAGACAGTACAGCACCAATTAATTGTGTTCCTGAAATACCATTTTGAATGGCTAAGCCAAGCATCGTTGCATCTGCAATGGGCACACCGTTAACGTATTGCCAAATACGCCATGCAAGGGCGATTTGTAACAACACAAATACACCTAACATCCCATACATCATTCCATTTTGCAGCGGTACACTCGCATGGGTCTCACCCTGTTCGTCAAATCCGGCGCCAGGTGTTTTACGAGTTATCAATGTATCCACTATGATGGTGATGCCTAACAGTGCGACACCTGTCCATACCCAGGGTCCACCCGCCAACACACCAAATAGGGATGCAAAAATTAGCATAGGTGCTGAGAAGTACCTAGCATTCACGAGTATCTTTTTCATTTTATCTCCATTTGTACAGATTATGTACATTATCGTTTGTAAACGAGTTTTAGGCCTGCAACTACTTTTAGACAGTAATTAATGGACTATTACTATTTCAATGAATGTATGATACTAGATTGCATATACATTGTACATTTTAGTTTCAATTATATATGTACATGCCCTGTACAAACAGACGTACACTCTAGGACCGCATCATGAGGTTCACTGCACTAGAGACTCGTCCACTCATCGGCATGCATCAGAGATCGAGATGAACTAGACGACTACACTAAACCTGGATGGGGTGCGTCTTAGAGTACGAAGTAATAGCTTGATACTAGACTGTAATGGAATGACTCAAACATGAATAAAAGTCATTCAGTACCGTCATTATTTGATTAGAAAATATAAAACAATCGAAATACTTAGTAATTGCAAGCTGTTCATAGCGACACTCACTCGGTGCAGCGTATTAAATTTTTCATTTGCAGTCGCATCTCCTTGCAACACAACATCTCGGGTTGCATTAATTGCAGGCATTAACCACTGTCTGGCTAGTGCAAAAGCAAAAACATTTGCAAGCATGATAGATATAAACCACTTATTTGGATTTGCATATAAAAGCAATGCAAGCAGTAAAGACAAACACCCAAATGCTAAATAATACCAAGGGAATACTTCACGTATAAATTTACCGGCAGTTTCCGCTGGTAACTTAATAAACACCAATGGCGCCATGAAGCTTGCAAAAAAGATCATCCCACCAAAAATTAAACTCGCAGTGAGTATAGAAATAATTTCGATCAAGTTAATCATAGTATGTAAATCTAAATTTCCTAGGAATGATTTTGCTTATTCTTTTCTGCAAATAACATATAATTTATATCGGTGTTTTCCCTAAATGAAAAATTACGCGTAAAAGTGTTCACACCTACTCCAATTTGTTCTTTACATTTGAGCCCATGAATAGCATATGGACTTCTGACAGGCGAAATAGTTAACGACGAACGTTAAGTTTAGTTATTAACTGGTTGATTTTAGGAGCTCTGAGGAGCTCATTTGGCGAGTTTTATGGAGCGGGAAACGAGATTAGAACTCGCGACCCCAACCTTGGCAAGGTTGTGCTCTACCACTGAGCTATTCCCGCTTAATCTGCCCTATTTTATTAGACCGTTACGTTGAGTCAATAAGTCTTAATTACCAAAAACCTGTATGGCTCTTCGAAAGTACAACAACATTGACCAAAGCGTTAGAGCCGCAGCAAGATATAACAGCCATACGCCAATATCAAATGTTGGAATACCTAAGATCGGATAACGATATAGCAGCAGGAATAATGAAGCCATTTGAGCAGTAGTTTTTATCTTACCCAGCATCGAGACAGAAACTGAGCCACTGTAACCTAACTCAGACATCCATTCTCGTAGTCCTGAGACCGCTATTTCTCTACCGATGATAATTAAGGCCGGGATGAGTATCGATAATTTGCCAAATTCGTCTGCGATCATCACTAATACGGTAACTACGATTAATTTGTCGGCAATGGGATCTAAAAACGCTCCTAGTTTTGACGTTTGATTAAGTTTGCGCGCCAAATAGCCATCTAGCCAATCAGTCAATGCTGCAATTGCAAATAATAGAGCAGCGAGGCGCATTCCAATCACGTTAGGTGGAAAATAATAAACAAATACGAGTAGCGGGATGATTAAAATCCGTAAAAATGTCAGGAGGTTAGGAATACTATATGTCACTTTAATTTAACATCCTGATGCATGCATTTCTCGGTAAATCGCTTTTGCTAGATTCTTGCTAATCCCAGGTACTTTAGCAAGCTCTTCCTCACCGGCTTTTGACACACCTCGTATCCCACCAAAATATTTGAGCAGATTTTGTCTTCGTTTAGGCCCTAAGCCTTCAATATTTTCTAATGGCGAGTGCATGCGTTTTTTACTTCTGCGCTTGCGGTGGCTAGTAATGGCAAAACGGTGTGCTTCATCTCGTATTTGCTGGATTAGGTGGAGCGCTAAAGAATGTTCGTTTAAATGGATTTCAGGGCAACCATCTGCAGGAATCAGTGTTTCTTTGCCAGCGCGCCTTTCTACTCCTTTAGCAACACCGATAATTTTAACTCCTTCTACCTGTAATTCTTCTAAGGCTTCCTTTGCTCTACTGACTTGCCCTTTAGCACCATCAATAAAAAGAATGTCAGGAAGCTTACCGTCCCCTTTTTTCAGCCTGGTATAACGTCTAGTTAAGGCTTGGTGCATTGCAGCATAGTCGTCACCCGGCTCAATGTTCTCAATATTAAATCTTCGATAATCAGACTTCTTTGCACCATCTTGTTCAAATACCACACATGAAGCTACCGTAGCCTCGCCTTGTGTATGGCTTACATCAAAACACTCCATGCGCGTAGGCATATAGTCAAGTTTTAATTCTTCTTGCAGAGCCTCAAAACGCTGAGCCAAACCTGCTTTAGTAGCGAGCTTACTTTTTAGTGCGGCAGTAACGTTCTTTTTCGCAATTACAAGCCAGCGCGCACGTTTACTACGCGGTGCTGAAATGATGTCAATTTTCTTACTAAGCTTATTGCTTAACATTAACTTAAGTACATCAACATCATCTGGCTGATGACTTGTAATAATTTCTTCCGGAATAATATGAGTTAAGTAATATTGGCCTAAAAACGCCGCAAGAATTTTCTCAGGTTTTTCTGCTTCGGGAAGTTTAGGAAAATAACTTTTGTTGCCAAGATTCATGCCAGCGCGGATATTAAAAACTTGCACACAAGCCACATCACCTTCATTTGATACTGCAATAATATCTACATTACCATCTTCGCTACTGACATACTGCTGCTCAGACACTTCTCGCAACATGCCAATTTTGTCACGGTACCCAGCAGCCTTTTCATAATCTAAGTCAGCAGATGCGGCATCCATTTTTTGTACAAACCGTTCAATTAGTTGATCACTATTGCCATCTAAAAACTCAATAGCTGCGTCTATATCATTCTTGTAACTAGCTTCATCAATATATCCAACACAAGGAGCGCTACAACGTTCGATTTGATGTTGCAGACAGGGGCGACTGCGATGACTAAAAAAATAATCATCGCATTGGCGAACTTTAAATACTTTCTGCAATAGATTTAGTGCATAACGTGCCGCACTCACACTTGCATAAGGCCCAAAATATCTACCGGCTTTTTTACGACTTCCACGATAAAAAGTGATTTGTGGGTATTTATGTTTAGATGAAATAAATATGTATGGATAACTTTTATCGTCTCGCAATAGAATATTGTAGCGAGGTCGATGCTCTTTAATGAGATTGTTCTCAAGCAGCAATGCTTCAGCTTCAGTATTGGTAACTACGAATTCGACATCGCAAGTTTGTGTTAGCATTTTAGCAATACGTGCACTTGCCTGAGTTTTTGAAAAATAAGTGCTAACGCGTTTCTTTAAATTCTTTGCTTTGCCGACATAAAGAAATTTTTCGTTTTCATCCAGCATGCGGTACACACCTGGATCTTGCGGGAGTGTTTTGACGAACTGTTTAGGATCAAACTTCAGATTTTTGCTCAGCTCGACCATAGCAATTTATTCTTATCCAAAGTATCGGTAACTTTTTTAAATACTTGCTCGAATTGCTTTTGAGTAAGCCGCTTAGTTTGCGTGTTATAGCGACTACAATGATAAGAATCTATCAGTGTTAACCCATTACCAACTTCATGAACATTTTCATGTCCAAATGGATATTGGCTTAACTTGAGATCAAATGAACGAATAATAGAATCATGTGCAATTTTACCCAATGCTAAAATGACATTACCCGATTGCAATGCTTGAAGTTCGTTCTTCAAATACTTATTACAAATTTTAATTTCTTCAATGGTTGGTTTATTTGCAGGCGGCACACACTTTACTGCATTCGTGATTCTACAATTTTTAAGTTTTAAGTTATCTTCGACAGAGACTGATTTAGCTTTGCTTGCAAAACCAAATTTATGCAAAGTTTCGTATAAGAGTATTCCGGCAAAATCTCCTGTAAAGGGTCTGCCGGTTGCATTTGCTCCGTGCATACCTGGCGCTAAACCAACAATTAGAAATTTTGCTTTTGGGTCACCAAACGCTGGTACAGGCTTACAAAAATATTCAGGAAATTTTTGTTTTGAAGCTTTAAGAAAATCAGCTAACCGAGGGCATTTCTTACAGTTGGCTTGGTAAATAGCTTTAGACATGGTTGCCAAACTATAGGCAACTAAAATTTTAACAATGCAGAACCCCATGTAAAACCACCACCAAATGCTTCGAGCATAATAGTTTCACCTTTTTTAATTCTTCCATCACGTACAGCATAATCGAGCGCTAAAGGGATCGAGGCAGCAGAAGTATTGCCATGTTCTGACACGGTTACCACTACCTGCTCCATAGACATTTTTAATTTACGTGCAGTCGCTTCAATGATTCGATTATTAGCTTGATGAGGTACTAACCAATCAATATCATTTTTTTCAATATTGTTCGCTTCCAAGGTTTCATCTACAATTCTACCGAGCGTATTGACTGCCATTTTAAATACTGCATTGCCTTCCATATGAACATAAGCTTCACCGGCTTTGAGTTGCTCATAGCCTTGAGAAATTCCATGCGGTACATGTAGAAGATGTTCGTAACTACCATCAGCATGCAAATGAGTAGATAAAATGCCGGGTTCATCCGATGCCTCTAGCACTACTGCTCCTGCACCATCACCAAATAAAACACATGTGCCACGATCGTTCCAATCTAAAATACGTGAAAGCGTTTCGGAACCAATCACTAATGCACATTTAGCGCTACCGGTCTTTATAAACTTGTCTGCTATGCCTAATGCATAAACAAAGCCTGTGCACACTGCTTGCACATCAAATGCAGCACAACCATGAATATCCAATCTTTTTTGTAACAAACAGGCTGTACTTGGAAAAATTTTATCCGCAGTGGTGGTTGCCATGATGATTAGATCAATATCGGCATTAGTTTTTCCAGCCATTTCAAGCGCACGCCTTGAAGCATTTACCGCTAAGTCACAAGTAGTTTCCCCATCCGCTGCTATATGGCGTTGTTTAATTCCAGTTCTTTCTTGAATCCACTCATCTGAAGTGTCTACAATTTTTTCCAAATCTTTATTTGTTAGCACTTTTTCAGGAAGAAAACTGCCAGTGCCAATTATTTTCGAGTACGTCATTTCTTATATTCTTTCTGGAGTCGTTTCCTGGGGCTATTCCAAGTTTAGGCTGCGTTATCTTGTGTTAAAAATTCTTCGATTCTTGATTCAATTTTCTTTGGTACTTGCTGACTTGCCTCAACATGTGCAATTTCAATTGCATGTTGAAATGAATATGCATCCGCTCCGCCATGGCTTTTAACCACCACACCACGTAAGCCTAACAAACTAGCACCATTATATCGTCTTGGATCGATGCGTTTTTTAAATGCTTTTAATACTGGTAAAGCGAATAGACCACAAAGCTTGGTCAAAATATTGCGAGAAAATTCTTCTCTAGCATAGTGAGCAACAATTTTGGCAACACCTTCACTGGTTTTAAGCGAAACGTTACCTACAAAGCCGTCACAAACCACTACTTCTACCTCTCCGCAGAAAATATCATCGCCTTCTACATAGCCTATATAATTAAGACCAGATTGTCGCAGCACTTCGTGTGCCTCTTTAACTTGTTCGTTACCTTTAATTTCTTCTTCACCTACATTAAGTAGACCGACTTTTGGGAATTTGATCTCATCTATTGCATTAGCTAAAACTGAACCCATAACAGCAAATTGTAATAAGTGTTGACTGCTACAACCTACATTCGCACCAAGATCTAACATATAGGTCTTGCCATGCATGGAAGGCATTGTGCTGGTGATTGCAGGACGATCAATTCCCGGCAATGTTTTTAATACATAACGTGCGGTAGCCATTAACGCACCTGTATTTCCCGCACTAATTGCTGCATCCGCCACGCCTGCTTTAACGAGATCAATTGCCACACGCATGGAGGAATCTTTTTTATTTCTTAACGCCTGCGAAGGCGGCTCATCCATATCTACCTTTTGACTTGCATGATGAATTTTAAGACGTTCGTAGGGTTTAGTATTTAGCCTATTTAGCTCTGCTGTGATCTCTTGTTGATTGCCGACTAGAATAAGTGAGATATCTTGATGTTCTTCTAGATAATCGACCGCAGCTTTAGCAACAACCTCCACACCAAAGTCGCCGCCCATTGCATCAAGTGAAACAGTTAAATTTGTCACTGATGTTCTCAGTTAAGAAAATTAAATGTATTTAAAAAAACTAACTGTTATAACAATGTGAAGTGGCTTAAAAACGAGTGGAATAATAAGCCATTTTCATACCACTGATAATCCTGACTACTCGTCGTCGTTGTCAAACTCTTCAGAATTCACAATAACTTGTCTACCACGATAGTATCCATCTGGTGTTACGTGATGGCGCAAGTGTGTTTCACCTGTTGTTCCATCAATCGATAATGCTGCGCTAGTTAGACCATCATGGGCTCTACGCATATTTCTCTTTGAGGGAGTCTTCCTACTCTTTTGTACTGCCATTGTGATTCTCCAAACTAATCAACGCTTTTAAGTATAGCAAATGGATTGTTAGCTCTCTCAGTAGAGGCTTCTTGCCCCTCATCTGGGACTTCATTTGCGGCGAGCCAAGCTACCATATCTTGGTTACATAATGAAATATCCTGATGTTTAGGGACTAGAGGCAAGGCCAAGAGTAATTCTTCCTCAATTAAATCTGATAACTTCAAGGTTTTTCCATCATATCCATAGAATTCGTG
>JABDMD010000042.1 GCA_013001685.1 Gammaproteobacteria bacterium
GCACAGCACCCATTGCAAGATTTATATCATCGTAACCCAGCATAATACCTACGGTTGCTGCAGGTGGAAGCAATGCTACAGCTACCATTACCCCTACCAAGACACTCGACAAACCTGTGGTTAATGAAAGTGCAGCCGCTGCTCCTGATGCTAGAGCAAGTGCGACTGAGTCCAGCCCTACTTCGGTGCGTGCAACCAGCTCTGTACTGAACGTATCAGTAGGCCAAACAAAGCCAATGAAAATTGACATCGATACTGCAATAGCTATGCCTACTAAAATGGTAAAAGTCGATTTAGCCATTAGTGAGACATCACCAAGAGCCGTACCCAAACCTAATGCTAAATTTGGTCCTAATAGAGGCGCAATCACCATGGCACCAATAATTACAGCAACGTTGTCTTTAATTAAGCCAACAGCAGCAACAATTGTAGATAAAACCACGAGCAACACGTAACCCATATCAAGGTGAGAGTTCTTCTCAACACCTTTATAAAGAATCTCTCGTGTAGCTGTTGCAAGGTCTTCTTCCCTGCGCTGGTCATCTGATAGTTTTGGTAAAGAAACTTCTATGGGTAAAACTACAATACTCTCATTAGGTTGTGTTTTTAATGCTTGCTGTAACTTGTCGAGTGTTTTTTGAATTTTATTGTCTGGAACCAATAGTTGCATTTGCTGCAAACCATCTTAATCTAGAGCTCCAAGCCGAAAATCACATAATTCTAATTGTTCAGCAATAGCAGACACCGTATCTACATGACCCGTGTCACATACAACTTCCACATACTTCATAGTTAATTACCATATTTATTTAGATTTAGAAAAAGACTTACTCAGTTTTAAAGTTACTAGTTAAATATTTATCCAGATGATTCGCAAATGATTGACGATCGCTTTGGCTAAGAGGAGGAGGGCCACCTGTATGCATACCGCTGCCACGTAGGCTATCCATAAAATCTCGCACTTCTAAACGATTCTTAATGGTATCTACCGTGTACATTTCACCTCGAGGATTAAGTGCTGCACCACCTTTTTCTATCACTTCGGCAGCAAGCGGAATATCACTAGTAATTATAAGATCGCCATTTTCTATACGCTTGACGATTTCGTTGTCGGCAACATCAAATCCAGATGGTACTTGCAGCATAGTTATGTTCTTTAACGATGGTTTGCGAATCGGTTGATTAGCTACTAACGTAAGCTCAATACCTGTACGTTCAGCTGCTCTAAACAAGATATCCTTAATTACTACAGGACAGGCATCGGCATCTACCCAGATTTTCATGCAGTAATTAAATATAAAATATTTATTATTTGCTGATAACGTATTTTAGAATTTCCACCACTTGATCAGGAGTTTTCGCCCAAGCCATTGCGGCAGCATCCACTTCTTTTAATGGATGGATGATATCTTCATCATGCAATGTGATATATGGCTTACCTAAAGCAGCACAACAACCCGCATCAAATGCAGCATTCCATTGCTTATACTTATCACCGAATCGGACAACTGCAATATCACAGTGCTCTATGAGTGTTTTAGTGCGAATACTATTTACTTTTGATGATTTATGGTCTCGCCAGAATTTACTGCTTTCCTCGCCCAATACATCACCAGCCGCATCACTTGCCTCATGATCGGTTACCGCTGTGGCAAAAGAGACTGGTAAATTATTTGCTTTTGCACCTGCTTGAATTTGTTCGCGCCAATCTGTGTGTATTTCACCAGATAAATATACTAACCATTCCATAAATTATTCTTTTTTGTAATTATTTTGAGAAGCTAATAAGAGAAGTAGATTATGCCTTTTAACCACTCCACTTAGCATTTAATTTACTAAGCGGAGCAGTTAATACTTTCAAACTAATGTACGTGTCCGTGAGCGATTTCTTCTTCAGTAGCTTCACGCACACTTATGATAGTAACATCGAAATTCAATTCAACACCTGCTAGGGGATGATTTGCATCAACCGTTACCATGTCACCTTCAACTTTTTTAACTACAATTCTTTGCATATCGCCATTTGGGTTTTTCGCCTCAAAAGACATTCCAGCTTCAATATTATCCACACCTTGAATTGCAACTTTAGGCACAGACTCAATCAGCTCTTCTATAATTTCACCGTAACCTTCGGCAGGCTGAACTTTTACAGTAAGCGCATCATTTTCAACCTTACCCAGCAATTCCTTTTCTAAGCCTGGAATAAGATTTCCCACTCCATGCAAATAAGTGAGGGGCTCCACACCTTCTGAAGTGTCAATTACGTTCCCATCATTGTCAGAAAGCTTATAATGAATACTTACTACCGAATTATCACCAATCATCAACGACATATTTTTTCCTTATTTATTGAATTTTCCACATATGAATTACAGCTTATATGGACATTTAAGTCATTATTACTGGGATAGAAACAAATTTCTATATAACGCATAAGCTAGAAAGATGATCGCAAGCAGGATAATTGGCCCAGAACTGCTTTTAGGCCTTTCTATCTTCAGATAAGGGTTTTGTACAAGATATGTATCAATTAGATTCTTGGCTTCTTTTAGGCCAATTGATCTTTTTGTACGAAGCATTTTAATCGCACTGATCTTCCTTCCCTGCTTCAGCTCTTCGATAACTTCTGGCTCTAAATACGTATTATTCCCCATTAATTTTATTACCTAAAATAAACTCTTTTAACGCATATATTGCCAAACCACCGCTGATTATTACACCAAACTCAAATAGCAAACGCGCAAGCAAAATACTTGTCTCATCAGAAACAAATGGAAGACCTCCAGAGATATTTTCAAGTGAAGCTGTAATTGTGGCCCACCCACTAACTAGTGCAAAACTAAGGCATATAAGTACAGCACAATAAAAATGAGCTCTTGAATAATTATCAATGAGAATCATAATCACTGAAATCAAAAAGATGAGACCTGCCAATGAAACAATCACCATTGGCGCATCTTTATCAGGTTGATCTGCTTGAATAATTCCTAAACCAACCAGAAGTGGTATAACGCCTAAAATGATACAAAACCAACCCCACAGTGGATGCGGTGGATTAAGTCTTTTATTTGACATGTTTGAAGTTAGTGATTTCGTGCCTTATGTGGAGCCTTAAGGTAGATTACTAATGAAACTATGAAAACCAGTAAAGACAGATACATGAGCTTTCTCCAGATACTGTTGTAGTGTCGTAATATACTAACTTCTTTAACATAAATAGTTTCACAAGCCCCATTTCCTTCATCTTCACGAGTAATACTAGTCCCTCGTGTGCCGCCACTATTTAAATTTTTATAACTAGACAACCAACCAGAAATTCTTATTTGATCGCCTATTTTTATTTTACGAAGTTTTTTTCGAATATATTTTTCATCTGATATCAAATGATTGTTCGACAGTTGTGTCGGATCAAAACTTTCCCAGGCTTGCATGTCTTTAGTACTGATATTGCAAGTAAATTGCCCATTCCAAAAATTAATTTTTGGTAAGTGTTTAGTAAATGCGCTTTTGTCCCACACTACACAGTAATCAGCAATATTCAGATGATCATTCCATCTTTTATGTAAATTATAATTACCATCGTGAAGTTCATATGAGACAACTAAACCATAAAGTTCATAGTCAAACATTGGCTGGATTTCATAATCAACCTTATTAACATTTACAGAAAATGCAGATTTATCTATTTTTTTCTGTGTTGGCTCTTCCTTTAATTCATTAACGACTACCATATCGTCAGACAAATCATTTCTATTCCAAAAGCTGATCAACAACAGAAGAAAACTTAATGGAATTAAATATTTCAATACCATACTCAGGATTGTAATATTATGTCTTATAAATACGTTCCAGCTTGTCGGCACCCAAACTATTAATCAGTTCAATATTACGCGATGGAATTTGATCAACATCTGGGTAATTGTCGATAGCCTTTTCGAGGCTTTCTTCGCGTAGAATATGCAACATTGGGAAAGGTGACCGATTCGTATAGTTTTCTACATCTTCTGGATTGGTGTCGGAAAATTGATAGTCAGGATGAAAACTAGCAATCTGATAAACACCCACAAGCTCCATTTCTAACAGTAAATTATCTGCAAAATTCAGAAACTGATTATAGTCGTAAAAATCCTGAAGTACTCGAGGATGAATAAGCAATGTAGTTTCAATCAAAGTATTGTTATTTAAAAGTTCAAGTTCAATTTGTAGTGTTTCTAATAAATGCTCTTCTGTTATTGCCTCAGTTACTGAAAAGCGAACACGGTTATTTATTAATTCACGCTTAGCAAATGGACAGAGGTTTAATTCAACAACGAATGACTCAACCCATTGTTGCGTAGATTGAATTATTTTATCGTATTCCAAAACTTTACTGGAGATTAATAATAAGATAACGTAATGGATCTGTGACTGAGAAAATTTACTAAAGCTAACTGTTTAAATATGAATTGTTCGCTCATCCACTGCTAAGGCTGCTTCGTGCATGCCTTCAGTTAGCGTTGGATGTGCGTGGATAGTGCGAGCGAGATCTTCTGCGGATAGTTCTGATTCCATTGCGACGACGGCTTCGGAAATTAATTCTGAAGCATTTGGACCAAGTATATGAACACCTAGAATTTGGTCTGTTTGTTTATCTGTAATAATTTTAAATAGGCCATCGGTGTCACCCATTGCCCGTGCGCGACCTAGCGCCATGAATGGGAATGTACCGACACGAACTTTAATTCCTGCATCTTTGCATTCTTTTTCGGTTTTACCGGCCCAGGCGATTTCTGGCCATGTGTAGATGACCCACGGAATATGATCATGATTCATTACAGCATGCTGTCCCACTAGCAGTTCAGCGAGGGCTACACCCTCTTCCATGCCTTTATGTGCCAACATTGCACCACCAATCACATCTCCAATGGCATAAATGTTTTCTATAGAGGTTTGCCAATACTTGTTGACTTCTATAAAGCCTTTTTCATCCGTTTTAACTTTAACTATATCGAGATTCAAAGCTTCTGTACTAGCTTTACGGCCAACTGCAACAATTAGTTTGTCTACCTCTAATAACTTCTCTTCACTGCCACTCGTATATTTAACCAGTGCTTTACCGTTACTAACATTTACTTCTTTAACAAAACTACTAAGACGTATATCTAGACCTTGCTTAGTTAAAATTTTTAGTGCTTCTTTGCTTATAGCTTTGTCGACAGTAGGTAAAAAGTCTGGCATGGCTTCTAGAATGGCTACATCCGATCCTAAGCGGTTCCAGATACTTCCCATCTCTAATCCAATGACACCAGCACCAATTATTCCTAAGCGCTTGGGTGTTTCTTGCAACGCAAGTGCTCCGGTAGAGTCTAAAATGGTTTGGTTGTCGACTTTAGCGATAGGAATATCAATTGGAACAGAACCGCTGGCAATAATAATACGTTTAGCCTGCAATGTTTCTGATAATTGTGTGCCTGCATTTTGTACTTTAATTGTTTGCGTTGATTCAAAGCTTGCGATTGCAGTATAAACATCTACTTTGTTTTTCTTCAATAAACTCGCTACTCCACCAGTGAGTATTTGCACCACTTTGTCTTTGCGTTTTTGCATGGTGGGCACATCGATTTGGATATTACTTACTTTAATACCGTGTTCTTTGGCTTGCTCATTGAGAAAATGCACATGATGACTAGAATCCAACAATGCTTTTGAAGGTATACAACCAACATTAAGACAAGTGCCACCTAATGTTGCTTTACCTTTGGTACTGACCCAAGAATCTACACAGGCTACCTTCATACCCAATTGCGAGCAACGAATCGCACAGACATAACCTGCCGGCCCTGCGCCGATGATAACGACGTCATATTCTTTATTATTTTTCGGCATGATTTCTACTTAGACTTGCAAAAGAAGTCTATTAGGATCTTCTACAATATTTTTAATATGACTCAAAAACTGCACTGCTTCTTTACCGTCAATAATTCGGTGATCATAGCTAAGTGCTAAATACATCATAGGAGCAATTACCACCTCACCATTCTGAGCAATAGGACGGGCTTGTATGGAATGCATACCTAAAATAGCGCTTTGTGGTGGATTTATAATAGGAGTAGACATCATAGAGCCGAACACGCCACCATTAGAAATAGTAAAGGTGCCACCTGTTAATTCCTCAATGGTGACCTTATTTTCTTGGGCGCGTACCGCGTAGTTATTGATAGTTTTTTCAATACCTGCAAAAGATAACTCATCAGCATCACGAATAATAGGAACAATTAAGCCACGCTGTGTGCTCACTGCAATACCAATATCAAAATAATCATGATAAATAATATCTGTGTCTTCAACAGACGCATTGATTACCGGAAACTCTTTTAAGGCTTCTACCGTCGCTTTAATAAAGAATGACATGAACCCAAGCTTTACACCATGAGATTCTTCAAAACTTTCTTTATATCGTTTACGAAGGTCTATGATATTTTGCATGTTGACTTCATTAAAAGTCGTCAACATTGCAGTATCATGTTGCGATTGAACTAAACGCTTAGAAATACTTTTGCGCAATCCAGTCATGGGCACACGTTTATCTTCCCGGCGACTCGTGAGTGAAATTTGTGGTGCCATCATAATTTCTGTTGCAGAATCTAGATCACTTGCGGTAGCAGGTTCAGCATTTTCAATCAGTAATTCGACATCTTTTTTGGTTACACGACCATCTTTTCCTGTGCCATGAACGCTTTTCACATCAATATTATTTTCTGCCGCTAATTTTCTTACTGCTGGACTGGTTTTAGATACACTCTCCGTCACATACTTTGCTACAAGTGAATCATCAGGTGCAGGTCTAATTTGAGAAATGTTGCTTGTATTGCTGCTCAAGTTCGTTGATTCTTGTTTTGCACTTATCGGTTTGTCAGCTGCATTACCACTAGTAGCAGCGCTTTTCACAGCTTTTTTATTTGTATTAATAACTGCAATAACTTCATTGCTTTGCACTTGTTCGTTTTTATGTTTTGAAATGGAAGCTAACTCACCTGACTCGGGCGCAGTAATTTCCAAAATCACCTTATCGGTTTCCACATCAACAAGCTGCTCGCCTTCTTCAACAAACTCACCTGGTTTCTTTAACCAATCACCAATGATAGCTTCGGATACTGATTCCGCTAGTTCTGGAATAGTTACATCTACTTTCATGACCTTACCTCAATATTTCATGAATCAATGACTTTAATATCCATTACACGGCTCGCAATGGCGGTCTTGATGCTTGTTCACGCAAACCTAATGCATCTTCAATTAATGCTTGTTGTTGCTCTCTGTGGATATGCAATGAACCTGATGCCGGTGAAGCTGAATAATTTCTGCCTGCGTATCTCAAATTATGGCTTTCGCTCAAACACGCTCTAATATTACGCGTTGATTTCACAAAGAACCATGCACCTTGATTTCGCGGCTCTTCCTGGCACCAAACGATTTCGCGCGCACCTGAATATTTTTTGATAATCTGTTGAACTTCATCTTGCGGAAAAGGATAGAGTTGCTCAATACGTACAATTGCAGAATTACTAATTTTATGCTCACGTCGAGCTTTAATTAACTCATAATATAGTTTTCCGGAGCAAAAAATGACTTTTTTAACTTCTGCTGCATTGAGTTCTTCTACTTCATCCAGCACATTGTCAAATTCACCTTCAGTAAATTCATGCAATTCAGATGATGCCGCTGGATCGCGCAAAATATTTTTCGGTGTCATGACTATCAATGGTTTTCGATATGGGCGAAGCATTTGTCTACGTAACATATGGAATATCTGCGAAGGTGAGCTTGGCATACAAACTTGCATATTGTCCTCTGCACAAAGCTGCAAATAACGCTCAAGTCTTGCCGATGAGTGCTCAGGACCTTGGCCATCATAACCATGCGGTAACAGCATCACTAAACCACAGAAACGCTGCCATTTCGCTTCAGAAGAACTTAAGAATTGATCTACATACACTTGCGCATTATTGGCGAAATCACCAAACTGCGCCTCCCAAATTACCAATGTTTTTGGATCTGCTGTGCTGTAACCCACTTCATAACCCAACACTGCCTCCTCTGACAGCAATGAATTAATCGGCAAAAATAGCGCTTGGTCTTTTGCTATATGTTGCAGTGGAACATAGGTTTCACCTGTTATCTGATCATGAAAACCTGCGTGGCGATGAAAAAATGTGCCACGCACACAATCTTGTCCTGAAATTCGTACATCATATCCTTCTTCAAGCAAAGACGCATAAGCAAGCGTTTCACCATACCCCCAATCAGCGTTCATTTCACCGCTACCCATTTTTAACCGTGCATCAACTATCTTTTGCACCGTACGATGCAAGTTAAAATCTTTCGGCACACTTGTGAACTTTTGTGTAAGACTCTTAATTCTCTCTGCAGTTAACTTCGTGTTGGACTTTTCTCGCCAATGCGTACCTATATAAGGTTTGTAATCGACTATAAATTTTCGATTTACTTGCTTTGCAATAGGGCCGCAAACTTTTTCACCTTTTTGCAATTTATTTAAGTACATGGTTTCTAGTGCTTTAACACGCGAAGGCGTAATTGTTTTATTGCGAACCAAACGATTCGAATATACTTTTCGAACACCTTCTTTATGACGTATAGCTTGATACATTAAAGGTTGCGTTACCGAAGGCTCATCTGCTTCATTGTGACCATGTTGGCGATAACAAATCATATCGATCACAACATCACGTTTAAATTTCATTCTGAAATCCACTGCGAGTTGCGAAACATAGGCTACTGCCTCAGGATCATCACCATTTACATGAAAAATAGGTGCCTGGACCATCTTGGCTACATCGGTGCAATATAAAGTTGAGCGAGAATCCAACGGGTCACTAGTGGTAAAACCAATTTGGTTATTCACTACCACATGTATGCTTCCACCGGTTGTATAACCTCTTGTCTTAGACAAATTAAGTGTTTCCATCACAACACCTTGTCCTGCAAATGCTGCGTCACCATGAATAAGCAATGGCATAGCATCTACTCGTTCTGCATCCTTACGGCGCTCTTGGCGTGCACGTACTGAGCCTTCCACTACAGGGTTGATGGCTTCTAAATGCGATGGGTTAAATGCCAATACAGTATGCACTGGCCCATATTCTGTTTTTAAGTTCGCCGAAAACCCCTTGTGATATTTTACGTCTCCGGAACCATTTACAGGGTCTAGCTTATCTTCAAATTCTTGAAAAAGTTCTTCCGGGCTCTTGCCTAAAATATTTACTAGTACATTAAGTCGACCGCGGTGTGCCATACCCATTATGACTTCACTGACTTTATGAAAACCACAGCGTCTAATCACTTCGTCTACGATTACAATTAAACTTAATCCACCTTCTAGTGAGAAACGTTTTTGGCCAACATATTTTTTATGTAAATAGGTTTCAAGTGATTTTGCTGCAATTAGCATTTCTAAAATAGTGCGTTTACGTTTATCTGAAAAGCCTGATGAAAGATAAAACTTTTCTATGCGACGCTGTATCCATTCTTTTTGTTCAGGTGAGGTGATGTGCTTAAATTCAGAACCGATGGTTCCACAGTAAGTGACAGAAAGCATATTGATGATTTCACGTAGTGGTGCATTTTTAATACCACCTAATGAACCAGTTTCAAAAACTGTTTCCATATCTGCGTGAGTTAAGCCATGAAACTCTGGGCTCAGCTCTGGAATATCAGGTCGCGCTCCAGCTCCAAGTGGGTCGATATCTGCTTGACGGTGACCCAAATATCGATAGGCACTAATTAGACGGATTACACCGACTTGTTTTCGATTATTTGCATCTGATGTGCTTTGTGTTGCCTCAGATGATTTCTGCTGTGCATTTTCGCGTAAATTTTCTCTAACACTCGAATGCGTTATTTTTGTAGCAGAAGCTGGCTCGAGCTTACTAAATAGATCACGCCAATATTCAGAAACCGATGTAGGTTCGGTTATATAGTCTTCATATAGGGCTTCAACGTATGCAATATTGTTACTATTTAATTGCCCGCCAGAAAGTTTTAAAAGCGCGTCTTTATCCATTTGTACTTAAAGATGAATCTTATGTCTCTAGACAACTCTATGAGACAACAATTCCGTGATCTGCGCAATCATATGCAACTTACATAGTGTGTGTAGGTCGATCAGCTTGAAGTGCCCCAGCAAGCAATCCTTCGATTTTATTTCTGGTCTGGCCATTATCTTGATTACTAAACTGAACCCCAATTCCAGCAGTACGATTACCTTGTGCATTTGGAGGTGTAATCCAAACAACATTTCCCGCAACAGGAAGACGCTCAGTATCATCCATTAAGGTAAGAAGCATGAAGACTTCATCATCAAGTTTATAAGCCTTGTTGGTGGGAATAAATAGGCCACCATTCTTAATGAACGGGATATATGCGGCATATAAGGAGCCCTTGTCCTTAATGGCCAGCGATAATATGCCTCTGCTGCCTTCTGCCATAGTTAATCTTATATATTTTCGGCCTTATACCGGTTGTTCTAGCACTTCCTGACATCGAATGAGCATGTCTTCGATGAACAACCTCTTATTGAGTGGCGCGCCAGAAAACCTACGCAATTCAATAAGTTTGTCCATAAATCTGAATAACGAATGTAAGTCTACTCGGCCCACTAGACTATGCAAGCTCCGACGAATGTCCGGATTTTCAAGCGTCACCGGCTCATCTTCATAATGGTATCGAACCAGATCCGCACACCAAGCTTGTTGCCACATCACCAACCGCTCTAGGAGCACGTCCTGATGCTTAACAGAAATCTTGGTTATATTTCTCTTGCCAAGCAAAAACTGTCCTAAATCCTTGTAGTAGTCAGCCCTATTCTCGCCTAGACCAGAATCATGCAGCTCTAATGCCAATAGTGGCCGATTACCTGCAACCTTTAAAAGTGCTGGCCAATTATTATCATTTTGCTGTTTTCCAAGCCAACTTAAGCTTTGCGCCTCGTCAGGTAGATTAAATTTCCACATCTGACAACGACTTTTAATCGTTGGCAACAATGAATCTATACGATGACTAAGCAAAAATAGAATAGAATTTTGTGGTGGCTCTTCTAAGGTTTTCAACAAGGCATTCGCAGCATTCACATTCATAGATTCTGCATAATTAATGCATACAATTTTATAAGCACCTTGTTGACGGCTGAGTGTCATGAATTGATTGATATCTCGAATGTCGTCAACTTTAACTTGCTCTACTTTATTCTGAGCTTTTTTATCTTGATCCACATCTTCATCAACATTCAGCATGCGGATATCAGGGTGAGTTCTGGCAGCAAATAGGTGGCAATCTTTGCATTCACCACAAGCATGATCATCTAAAGTTGGATTGGTGCAATTAAGACGTTGAATAAAGGCTAAACAAAATTCCAGTTTGCCAATTGCTGAAGGGCCTGAAAACAAAACTGCATGCGCGAGACGGTTATTTTTTAAATAACGCGATGCTTGATGCCAGTTTTCGCTTTGCCAAGGATATATCATTTCTGTATGCAATTTGAATTAGGCAATCAGTTCTGCAAAACGACGCTTCATCGCTGTTTGTATAGCTAATGCAGCTTTATCAATAGTTTGATCGGCATCCACAATGGAAAACCTTTCTGGATTAGCTTTGGCAAGATTCAAGTAACTATGTCGTACACGCTCAAAGAACTCGATCTTTTCTAATTCAAAGCGATCTTTGTCACCACGCTTAGACACTCTTCGCATTCCCGATTCTATATCGCCAGACAGCAGAATCGTTAAATCAGCAGTGAAACCATCTTGCACGACAGTTTCTATTCTTCTAATACTTGCATAAGGCAAGCCACGACCACCGCCTTGATATGCATAACTAGCATCTGTAAAGCGATCACATAAGACCCATATATTATCTTTTAATGCAGGATGGATAACATCTTTGAGATGCTGTGCACGTGCAGAAAACATCAATAGCAACTCTGCCATTGGATCAATATCTAAAGCATCATTATTAAGCAGCACTTTTCGAATTCGCTCACCAAGAATAGTTCCACCCGGCTCGCGCGTGACTAGGCATTTAATGTTTTTCGTCTTTAAATATTTTTCTAGAAGTTGGATTTGCGTAGTTTTACCAACCCCTTCTGTTCCTTCAAAAGTAATAAACTTCCCTTGGTACATATCCTCCGTATCTTTACCCATAACCTTCCCGAAAAAAATAGACCTAATTACTCTTATGATCCGCTTGGTACTTATCTTTTTTACCACCAAGCTGATACTTAATTACTGCTTCTCGATGCTCCTCATAGGTTTTCGAAAAATGATGCGTGCCATCACCTTTTGATACGAAAAATAAAACTTCACTATCGGCAGGATGTAATGCTGCTGCTATTGAAGCACGACTTGGCAAAGCGATAGGTGTAGGCGGCAAGCCCTTGTGAACATAAGTATTGTATGGGGTATCTGTTTTTAAATCTTTGCGACGGATATTGCCATCATATGCATCGCCAAGACCATAAATAACTGTTGGATCAGTTTGTAAGCGCATATCACGCTTTAAGCGAGTTACAAATACTGCAGCAACAAGGTTACGCTCATCTTCAACACTGGTTTCTTTTTCAATAATAGATGCCAGCGTCAATACCTCTTCGGCTGTTTGTAGTGGTGTATCTTGTGGACGATTAGACCATTCTTCTTCTAACACATTTGTCATATAGTCATATGCACGTCGAAAAAATTCGACATCTGTAGTGCCGGCAGGAAAATGATAAGTATCAGGATAAAACCAACCTTCTGGGTATTGGCTAAATCCTAGATTATCTAATAATTCTTCTAGACTAGAAGTGGTTTTCTTAATTTTCTCGTGCTTTTGAACTTCTTCCCAAAGTTGTTTAAAAGTCCAACCCTCTATCACTGTTAAAGTAAATTGTATGGTGTCACCTTTGATCAACTTGTTGAGTAATTGCACAGGGCTTAAATTCGCCCTAAGTGTGTACTCGCCTGCCTTAATTGAATTGCTTGCACCACTAAGCCGTCCAAACATTTCCCATGGCAATTTTTCTGTCAGTAAACCTCGCTCTACAAGCCGTTGAGTGATTTGTTTGAAATGCATCCCTGGCTCCACAACCAGCTGAATTTCTTTGTTGTTTAAAGACAAAGGTTCATTTGCATAATGTTTAAAATAGATCGACAACATCGTAACCACGATGGTCATAATAATGAACAGTGAACTGATTAGACGCGTATAGGCTCTCACGCAAGATTTCCTAGCTATTAAATTCCGCTACAAGCTGATCGATTATAGCGGTTTTACTTAGCTTACGCTCACAATAACTACTTACAGGCCAAATACCATTTATACTATTACATAAAAACATTGCTTGGATTTGCTTAATTTCAGATTGCTTGACATCACGTATAACAAGCTCAATATCATTTGCATGGCAGTATTCAATTACTTTTTTACGCATCACACCTGCAACACCACATTGAGCAAGATCAGGAGTAACAAGTGTGTTATCAAGGTGAAAAAATACATTATTGGAAGTTGCTTCAATAACATTATTATCTAGATCACAAACCAGACCATCTTGATATTCATTATCCCATTCACTGCGAGCCAGCACTTGTTCAAGTCGATTTAAATGTTTAATTTTCGCAAGCCTGCTTTGTTTAGATAAACGAAATTTACAATGCGTAACTTTCACGCCAGTTTTAATAAAACTTGCAGGATATTCAGGCCAGGAAAATCTTTGTACGATGCGTGTAAGAGCTTGAGTAGTTGGTTTATAACCTCGACCACCTACTCCACGCGTAATTATAATTTTAATTACACATTTTAAGTTGGGATCGGAACTAACGAGCTGGTGAGCGTCTTTTTCGAGCGACTCTACATTCAGGCCTTGCAAACCGAGGGCATCGCAACCTTGTTTAAGTCTTTCTAGGTGATCTTCCCAGTGCTGCAGCTTGCCTTGTTTAACTGCAATGGTCTCAAATAAACCATCGCCATATAACAAACCACGATCGAGACTGGAGAGCTGATCACCCTGGGTGCCATTAACGATGACTTCAGGAATTTGCATAGTGAAATCTGAGAATTTGAGTCATATTAGATGACCAAAATCATCAGTAAAGAGTGTTAGATTTTTTTCATCACTACGGTTCCATTTGTACCACCGAAACCAAATGAATTTGAGAGCGCCACATTAATATTTTTATCACGCGCTTCGTTTGGTACATAATCAAGATCACATTTAAGATCAGGTGTGTCGTAATTTATGGTTGGTGGCAATATACCGTGATACAAACCAAGAATACTAAACACTGCTTCCACTCCACCTGCAGCACCCAATAAGTGCCCTGTCATAGATTTTGTTGAGCTTACGGCTAATTTATTTGCGTGATCACCAAAGGTGCTTCTTATTCCTTGAGTTTCAGCTACGTCGCCTGCCGGTGTTGAAGTTCCGTGTGCATTAATATAATCCACATCGGTTAAATTCAAACCTGCATCAGCCAGTGCATTTTGCATGCATTTTGCACCGCCACTACCGCCTTCAGCTGGAGACGTCATGTGGTATGCATCACTACTCATGCCGTAGCCAACCAATTCACAATAGATGTTAGCAGAGCGTGCTTTAGCACTTTCGTATTCTTCTAATACAATAACGCCTGCGCCGTCTCCTAATACAAAGCCATTACGATTTAAGTCAAACGGACGACTTGCTGCTTCAGGAGCATCATTGTGCGTTGAACAAAGTGCTTTTGCTGCAGCAAAGCCACCAATACCTAATGGACAAGTTGCCATTTCAGCTCCACCGGCAATCATAATGTCTGCATCGCCATACATAATCATTCTTGCAGCATCACCGATATTGTGTGTACCGGTTGTACAAGCAGAAACAATGGAGATATTTGGCCCACGGTAACCTTTCATAATCGATAAGTTGCCTGACACCATATTGATAATATTGCTTGGCACGAAGAATGGTGAAATCTTCTTTGGCCCACCTTTTAGATAAGCTTCGTTACTTTTTTCTATACCTGGCAAACCACCGATGCCGCTACCGATAGCAACACCAATGCGATCTGCATTTTCTTCAGTAACTTCAAAACCAGAATCCTCAATAGCTTGAATTCCTGCACCAATTCCATAATGAATAAATGGATCCATCTTACGCTGATCCTTTTTAGACAAATAATCATCAACAACAAAGTCACGTGTTTGACCAGCAATCTGCACTGAAAAGGCGCTAGCATCAAAACAATCAATTTTGGAAATTCCACTTTTACCTGCTGTGATATTTCCCCACGCTTTTTCAATTGTTGAACCTACTGGAGAAACAATTCCCAAGCCTGTTACGACTACGCGTCTTCGAGACATAGCATTTACTTTGTATTAGATAACTTAAAAATAGTGAAGTGGTTCGTTACTGATAACAACACAACTACAATGGAGTATGCATAAATAAACTTATAGGTTATTTATTGTTGTTAACGTAATCAATAGCTTGTTTTACCGTAGTGATTTTTTCAGCCGCTTCATCAGGAATTTCGCATTCAAATTCTTCTTCCAAGGCCATTACTAATTCAACAGTATCTAAAGAGTCAGCACCTAAATCGTCAACAAATGATGCGTTTTCTTTCACATCTTCTTCGTTAACACCTAATTGCTCAACAATGATCTTTTTAACTCTTTCTTCGTTAGTGCTCATAAATTGCTTCCTCTTTGCAAAAATTTTCAGACCGTCCTAAATCGGGTCGCTATTGTATTGAAAAGACTGCCGCCTTGCCATAATCATAAATACCGCTAATCTGACATAATGCCAAACTATTCTTAGTATTTTTTTAAAGTCTCAACAGACTTTGTTGATAAGATACAAGACCTTAGACGATATTGTTTAAGTAAGAATACGTTTTTATTTAACATATTCTAGGCCATATACAGGCCTCCGTTAATATGAATAGTTTCACCTGTTATGTAGGCTGCGCTATCAGAAACCAGGAATTTAACCGCTTCTGCGATATCTCTGGCATTCCCCATACGGCCTAGAGGGATTTTACTCAATAAGACTTCTTGTCGCTCGGCATTCAGCTCACCTGTCATATCGGTCTCTATAAAACCCGGAGCAATGGCATTTACAGTAATGCCTCGTGAACCTACTTCTTGGGCCAATGATTTGGTAAATCCGAATATACCCGCTTTTGCGGCAGCATAATTAGTTTGGCCAGCATTGCCAGATGCACCTACTACAGAAGAAATATTAACAATGCGGCCAGTCTTCGCCTTCATCATATCTCGCATGCAAGCCTTAGAAAGTCTATATATTGAAGATAAATTCGTATTTATAACATCATTCCATTCATCATCTTTCATACGCATTAGCAAATTGTCTTTGGTTATGCCCGCATTGTTCACTAAAATAGTTGGTGCACCAAAATCAGCTTTAATCGCATCAAGCAAAGCTTTAATCGAATCATCTTGCGTAACATCTAAGACTAAGGCTTTACCTCGATAACCAGCTTTATCAATGTATTCTTGAATGGCATTCGCACCATTTTGACTGGTTGCAGTACCGATTACAGTTAATCCTTCCGCGCCTAAGGCATGCAAAATTGCTTTCCCGATGCCTCTACTGGCACCAGTGACTAATGCGACTTGCATATCCATATTACTTAACTTACCTGTTCGAGCGTTTGTTCTAAACTTTTTAAATCGTGCACACAATAGCATGGGACGCTTTTATCAATACGTTTACTGAGCCCAGTAAGCACTTTGCCAGGTCCTAACTCTATAAAAGTTTCAGTACCTCGAGTAATTAGATATCGAATGGTTTCCACCCATCTCACGGGGTTAAAAAGCTGGCGATATAAAGCATCTTTAATATCATCAACATTAGAATGAGCTTTAACATCAACATTATGTATAACGCTAACGCTAGATGGTTTTAATACAATACCGGCAAGATAATCACGCATCTTCTCCGCTGCTGGCTGCATTAAACTACTATGCGAAGGAACACTAAGTGGCAAAACCACAGCTCGCTTTGCACCTGCTGCTTTGGCTACATCAATGGCTCGCGCTACTGCATCCGAATCTCCCGCAATTACTACCTGCCCTGGTGCATTAAAATTTACCGCTTCTACAACCTGCCCTTGTGAAGCTTCAACACAAACTTCTGCAAGCTTGTCATTATCTAAACCCAATACTGCAGCCATTGCACCTTGGCCTACTGGTACGGCTTGTTGCATTACTTCGCCACGGAAACGCGCCAATGGCACAGCTGTAGCAAAATCAAGCGCACCTGAACAAACTAAAGCAGTGTATTCACCAAAACTATGGCCAGCCATATAAGCTGGGTGATTAACTTTTTTATTCCAAAC
>JABDMD010000058.1 GCA_013001685.1 Gammaproteobacteria bacterium
GATGAATACAACTGCCGCATACCAGAAGATCGCGAAACATTACAAAAACTACCAGGGGTGGGAAGAAAAACCGCCAATGTAGTGCTCAACAATGCCTTTGGACAACCCACCATCGCAGTCGATACACACATATTTCGTGTCTCTAATCGAACAGGAATCGCGCCTGGAAAAGACGTTCTAAAGGTTGAGCTTGGTTTAGAAAAATTCGTTCCCGAAGAATACAAATTACATGCCCACCATTGGTTAATTTTACTTGGTCGCTATACGTGTTTAGCCCGTACTCCCAAATGCGGAGAATGTTCGATCATTGATCTATGCGAATATCGAAAAAAGACCAAAAAGTAAGCACATACTCAATCTACTAGAGCAGAAAACTGGCTTAGATATGTACTTAAATTTAATTTGAACCTCATTCTCATTTTTAGCTCTATCCATTAAACCCATAGAAATCTTATTATCGGAGAAGCAACATGTTAAGCAAACTAAACCCCCTAATTTCTGCTATAGCTATAACACTTATAGTCTGTGCATTTAGTATTTCACACGGCTACGCAGGTCATCACGGAGATGGAAAGGGTAAAATGGAAATGATGGATACTGATGGTGACGGTTCAATCAGTAAAAATGAATTCATGAGCCACAAAGAACAACGCTTTAATGAAAAAGACACTAATGCAGATGGAGTATTAACTAAAGACGAAATGAAAATACATTGCAAGCATAAGAAACATACTAAAGAGTAATTAACTTACTTAAAAATTAATTAAAAATGGCAAACCAAAAAGTTTGCCGTTTTTTTTGCTTACTCAATAAGTAGGCTCATACATATAATTCTCAATTAACTGTTTTAAATTATTTGGACTTTGAATAGAACTAAGTTCACTTGCAATTACTTCTTCAGCAACCGCAATTGCAATCTGAAGCGAAACCTCACGAATATTTTGTAATGGCGGATAGATTGATCCAACTAATAAGTCTTCTTCACTAACCAGGTCTGCAAGCGTTCTCGAAGCAACTAAAAACATGTCTTCAGTAATACGTGTAGCTTCGCTTATGACTGCACCTAATCCAATTCCAGGAAATATATATGCATTATTCCCTTGACCCGGTTTGAAACACTTGCCTTCGTAGTTCACTTCATGA
Organism: Gammaproteobacteria bacterium; assembly: GCA_013001685.1. Classification (GTDB taxonomy): domain Bacteria; phylum Pseudomonadota; class Gammaproteobacteria; order UBA4575; family UBA4575; genus JABDMD01. The sequence continues at coordinate 1,144 of JABDMD010000058.1, forward strand.
AACGGGCTTCCGCTGGTAAATATTGCACATCCCTTGGTCCACTCATAGGCCTGCTCTGCCGTACATTCAGCACGTGAAGTTGGGTTCGATAATGCAAATATTGCGGGGTGTTAATTAAATTCAGCCATTAGCTCTATCGCCTCCTGTGTAAACGTCCCAGGAAAACCGGTCGCACCGATTAATATATGTGGCTTAATTTGTTTAATTGCTGAGATGAAATCGGTAGACGAATGATCATGAGCGTAAGGCACGTCATGTGGAAGCAGATCGTTACGAGACTTAACAACTAAACCTTCAACATCTACAAACCATAATTTTTTTCGGGCCTCTTCTTCACTAAAACCTTCTTTTTGAAATGCGTAGCTTATTAAATCTGCAAACTGAACAAGGGCATTTGGGTAAGCAGTTTGAACAGATTGAATAAACTCATCTAATAAAGCATCGTATTCATCGCCTTGTATTCTTTTGTGCCTTAAACCTAAATACGGAGGGTCTTCTAATAATTCTTGATTATTAGTACCTACATCTATCATCACGGGTAGACACTGATTTGGCTGAATCCCCGCACAAGCAACATACAATGCTAGTTTACCTATAGGGATGCCCATGCCATTCGCACCCAAATCGCCTAATCCTAGAATTCTTTCCCCATCTGTAACCACTATCACGCGCACATCTATCTCAGGCCAATTACCAAGAATTTCTTGCACATTGCTACGATCTTTTACGGTTATATAAATACCTTTTGGTTGACGAAAAATTGCCGCAAATTCTTTACACGCCTGCCCAACAGTTGGCGTTTAAATTAACGGCATTACCTCTTGAATATTTTCTAATATCAAACGGTAATAGAGTCTTTCGTTTCTGCTTTGTAATGCAGATAAAAAAATATAACGCTCAATGTCATAATGCTTACGTTGCATATTTTGTAATGCGCGATCTAACTGAACATCAGGATCGGATACACCTGGAGGCAACAACCCACGTAATTTATATCTCTCTCTTTCTGCTACAGTAAAGGCCGTGCCTTTATTTAAGGCAGGGTTAAATAAAACATCAAAACCTGATGCTTGTTTAAGGTCTTTCATATTAGTTATTAAACTCTAAGCTTAGAGTTCGGGTGAATTCATCACTAGCATCTTATTCACTTGCATGTCTTCAATGGTATAAGGAATTCCCCCCACTCCTAAACCAGATTGCTTTAATCCGGCACACGGCATGCCATCAATACGGAATGCTGTATGATCATTTAACATCACAGCGGATGCATCAATACGTTTATAAACCCGCATCGCAGTATCCAGGCTGTTTGTAAACACTGAAGCTTGAAAAGAGAATGGCAAAGCATTCGCTTGCTGTATAGCCA
>JABDMD010000067.1 GCA_013001685.1 Gammaproteobacteria bacterium
CCTAAAATACGATCGTAGTGTTTTACTAAACCATGGCATTCGCCTTAATGGTATTCAGCACGATACGATGCTGGAATCTTATGTGTGTAACTCTGTTGCAAGTCGACATGATTTAGACACACTGTGTGAAAAGCATTTACAACATACCAACATTCATTTTGAAGATGTAGCAGGCAAAGGTGCTAAACAGATTACTTTTGACCAAGTAGATTTAGACATTGCGCGAGATTATGCAGCTGAAGATGCCGATATGGTGTTGCGTTTGCACCAAGAGTTTTGGTCTGAGTTAAGCAAGAAGAAAAAACAAAAAGAACTCTACGAAACGATAGAATTACCAATGCTAAAAGTGCTATCTAATATCGAACGCAATGGTGTATTGATAGACGACAAGCAGCTTGCTAAGCAAGGCAAACAATTAACCAAAAGAATTGCCGAGGTAGAAAAAGAAGCCTTTGAATTAGCGGATACTCCATTTAATTTAAGCTCACCAAAACAGATCCAAGAAATTTTATTTGAAAAGCAAGGTATACCTGTAATTCGTAAAACCGCAAAAGGTCAGCCTTCTACTGCTGAAGATGTTTTGCAAGAGCTTGCGGTTGATTACCCACTACCTAAAATAATATTAGAGCACCGTACTCTAAGTAAACTAAAATCAACCTATGTTGATAAACTGCCAACACTAATTAATCCTAAAACTGGCCGCGTACACACTTCATATCATCAAGCCGTAGCAATTACTGGCAGACTATCTTCCTCTGATCCAAATTTACAAAATATTCCAATTCGTACCGAAGAAGGGCGACGTGTACGCCAAGCATTTGTTGCAGAAAAAGGGTATCAAGTGTTGGCTGCAGATTATTCGCAAATTGAATTACGTATCATGGCGCACTTATCTCAAGACGAAAGATTGTGTGAAGCATTTGCGCAAGGTGAAGATATTCATCGTGCTACAGCAGCAGAAGTGTTTGGTCTGGAGTTGAACGCTGTGGAATCAGAGCAGCGTCGTGCTGCCAAGGCAATTAATTTTGGTTTAATCTACGGTATGTCAGCATTTGGTTTAGCTAAACAATTAGGTATTACGCGCACCGAAGCTCAGCAGTATGTAAGCCTATACTTTGAGCGTTATCCTGGCGTGAAAAAGTATATGGATGGTATTCGCGAACAAGCACGTGAACAGGGATACGTAGAAACCTTATTTGGCAGAAGACTTTATTTGCCAGATATTAATAATAAAAATGTACAACGACGTCAATATGCTGAACGCACTGCAATTAATGCTCCTATGCAAGGCACGGCAGCAGATATTATTAAGCGCGCAATGATTAGCATTGATGCTCAGCTGCAAAATGAAAAATCTACTAAACAAAAATCTAAACAGGCAGAATGCATAATGATCATGCAGGTGCATGACGAATTGGTTTTTGAAGTTGAAGAAAGCGTGATCGAATCGACAAAAGAAAGTGTTGTTGAACAAATGGAAGCTGCTGCAGAGCTTTCTATACCATTAGTTGTAGATGCAGCAATAGGTGCCAATTGGGATGAAGCCCATTAATTCTAAGCCTGATTTTATTATCAGTTAGTTATCTTACAGATAAATGTATAGTGCAGTTATATTCCCCACTTATCATTTTGCCCTCACCATTTATCTTGCCCTATGTGCAGAGGGCTAAAGTAAAAATATAATTCTTGTTAAATCACTTGAAGTTGGAATGCTTTACTAAGTGAAAATTACTTACTCTCGTTATAGGACTGATAATGATAAGGAACATCATTACTACAGCCATACTTTTTGCGGCTTTAGTATCCATAGCTTCAACTGTACAAATTGTAAGTGCAGTAGAGCCAGAATTAGACTTAGATTTCTCTGCATTTGAAGACAACTTGGCTATTTCTAGTCACTCGTTTGCGCATCCATTTTCTTGGACGCCAAATATTTCTAAGCAACAAAAAATAATTAATTTATATGAGCGATTAATTCTGCCTCAGGTACTAGATAGCTCAAGTTTTGCTGGATATGCAGGACAGAATGCTGGCTCTGAACAGCGATTATTTTCCTTTGGAATATACCAAGGTGATGGCTTAGATGATTTACGTAAACGATCTAAACATCACAACGATATAACGTTGCCAGATGAGGATACTGAAGCCTATGGAGTATCTGTAAAACAACGCTTTTAGTTATTCGACTGGGAATTAAACCTTAGTCGTTTTTTGAGTTTGGGCTGCCTATTTATTACCCATTTTGACCGTCTATCTAAGTCATTTCAGGCGAACTTTTTTAAGTAACTACCCTCTAATCAATAACGCAATAGCGTTACCCGCTTCCCTCCCTTAGCGGGACAAAAAGACTCGGGCTCCCCAACCGAGTCATTCTTGGCCCCGGTTACTTTAATGTTAATCGGGGCGCTTTTTTTCATTTTCATCGATCATAGCGGCGTCTAACCACGCTCTAATTTTATTTTGAGCTTGGCTTAAACCTATTTGCTTAGTGGCAGAGAATGTTTGAATACCGCATTCAAAGCCTTTTTGTTCTAGCTTTGAACTGACTTGTGTCATGGTTTTGACAGTATGGTTGCGATTTACCTTGTCGGCTTTGGTTAACAAAATATATAGAGGAAGATGGTTGTGGTTGGTCCAGCGAATCATGGTCCAATCAATTTCTGTGAGCGGGTGACGAATATCCATTAATAACACCAATCCGCATAGTGGCTTTCTATGCACCAGATAAGCTTCCATTAGTCTCTGCCATTGCTGCTGCACTTTGACAGGTGCTTTGGCGTAGCCATAACCAGGTAGATCGACTAAACAAGTATCCCCATCTAATTTAAAGAAATTAACTAACTGTGTTCTACCCGGGGTTTTACTCGTACGGGCCAGCGTGTTCTGACGGCAGAGCGTATTAATAGCACTGGATTTGCCTGCGTTAGAGCGGCCACAAAATGCAATTTCGGCTTTAATGTCATCCGGAAAGTCTTTTTCAGAAGAGGCGCTGCGCAGGAATTGCGCTTTTGAAAGCAGGGTAGTCATCTAGATGTCTAATTAAGGTAGATATTCAGTTAGTAAGATAGATTTTAACGTGTTTGAGCTGAACAATTGTATCTACAACAATCCAGCTCATTATTAGTGAGTTTGCCAGGTTAGGTAATACACCTTATGGTTTGGCTGTTTTGCGACCATAAGTGCTATATGCTATGCCCCAGAGAGGATTTAACGAGAAAGGTTTTGAATAGGCCTATATACCAATATTAATTCTGTAGTAAGGATTCTATACATGAAAAGAAAACAGTTTTTGCTAATCGTAATCTTAATTTTCACTGGATTTTATGTAACCGGTGTACAAGCAGCAGGTGATGCAGAAGCTGGCAAACATAAATCTGAGCCATGCGCTGCATGTCATGGTGTTGGCGGAGTGAGTGCTAACCCGGCTTGGCCTAAATTAGCCGGACAAGGTGAGAAATATTTGGTCGATCAACTCAAGCTTTTTAAAGAAAAAGTTCGTGTGAATACTCTGATGAATCCTCAAGCTGAAAATTTATCTGATCAAGATATAGAAGATATAGCAGCGTACTATTCAAGCCAAGCTGTTAATGCTGGTAGTGCAGATCCTGATAAAGAATTTCAAGGCGAAAAGTTGCATGTTATCGGTGAGCGTATCTATCGCGGCGGCAATACTGAAACCGGTGTACCGGCATGCATGTCTTGTCATTCACCTGACGGGATTGGCAATGGTCCAGCAAAATTTCCTCAGTTAGCGGGTCAGCACGCGGTATATACCGCAGCACAATTAAGGGCATACAGAAGTGGTGCTAGATATCAACCTGATGACAATTTGAATATGATGAAAGATATTGCGACTTATTTAAGTGATACTGAGATCGATGCGGTTGCAGAATATATTGCCGGTCTGCATTAGAATTATTATCTTAAATTAACTAGATAAGCGGTAGTATTTGCCAAAGAATGGCAGAACTACTGGTTATCCTCAGGGTCTATACCAATAACTAATACTTTGCCTAATAAAAATATGAATATGTACAATTACCAGCGTATTTTTTCGAGCGTGTTTGTCGCTCTAATTTTTACATTTTTATCATTTACTGCTAGTGCAGAAGATGGACATAACCACGAGCATGCTCCTGTTAAAAATTTTGTAGAAGGTAAACACTACCATCGCATTTCTCCGGCAGTAGAGACGGATGTGGAAGATGGCAAAGTAGAAGTATTGGAATTATTTTGGTACGGCTGTCCTCACTGTTTTGAATTTGAGCCACATTTAACAGGCTGGAAAGATACTAAAGCAGACTATATAACCTTCACTCGTATGCCAGCAGTACTTAATCGAGGCTGGTTAGCACATGCACGTGCTTATTACGCATTAGAAACCATGGGTGAGCTAGAAAGGATGCACCCGATATTTTTTGAAGCGATCCATGTCCAAGGAAGGCGCTTACGTGATGTTGAATCCATGGCGCGGTTCTTATCACAACATGATGTAGATGCAGATAAATTCAAAAGTGCTTATGACTCTCTATATGTAGAGACCAAAATAAATCGCTCAGGCCAGTTAGTTCGTCAATACGGCTCAAGTGCCGTGCCTACGGTTATCATTAACGGTAAGTTTCGTACCTCTGCGAGTGATGCAGGTGGATATGAAAATGTTTTAGGTGTGATTAACATGTTAGCAGAGCAAGAAACAGGTACTACTGCAAGCACTGCCGAAGAAAATACTGAATAGCTTTTGGCTTATTCTTTGCTGGGAACTTGGGTGTCCAGCTCCTGATAGTCGCGAATCATCTTGTCGATATCAACACGATCACTTCTGCGTGAGCTCATTTTGGGTTGTTTCTTTCTAAGATTATTAAAAATCTTTCGAACGGTGTCTTTTACTTCCTTGTCCACTTTACGCTACCTTGATACATCCATGTTTCAGGTCCAACCATCTTAGAGAATATAAGGGTTGGTTTTATCTGGCTGGAGATAAGAGGGAGAGCCAAGGTGATAAGAGGGTAAGGTTATTGCATATGTGGACGACTATGAGCGCGTGAAAGTAATGTTTCTAAATGGTTAATATAGCCGTCCTCCAGACACTATTTTTGTTTTCCAATATGCGTCAGTTAAGTAGGTCGCTTTTACTTGTCTACCACTTTGGGGTGCATGTATAAATCTTCCATTTCCTACATATATACCTACATGAGAAACACGTGCTCGAGTAAGCTTAAAAAATAGTAAATCACCATTACGTAGCTCATTTAACGGTATGTTTTTTGCTGATTTAAATTGATGTAAAGAAGTACGAGGAGTGCGTAGCCCTACTTTGCCATGTGTGTAAAACACTAAACCACTACAATCAAAACCATATGGAGTCTCTCCACCATATTTATATGGGCTGCCTACAAGTGATTTTGCCAAATCTGCAATTTTTTGTCCCTTGGCTTGAGTTTTTTTTGGTTTAACTACAGTGATTTTTTTAACTGGTTTGGATGCGGGTTCGTTATATTGTGGGGATGACGAACAAGCAAATAATAATGCAGTACAAAATAGTGAAAATATTAGATAGCGAGTGAAAAGCATTTGGTTGAATATCCCTAATAACCGCAATGAATATACAATTTTATACCAAACTATCGATCTCAAGAATGCGAGGAAGTATAAAGACTAAATTATACTGGATGAATGACTACTCGAGACTTAAGCAGTGGGCATCGATAATCTAAAGTGATAAGCACAGTGACTTAAAGCTGTAAGTAAAAGTTACCATAACTGGTCAACTGTAATGTGTATTAGCGAATTGGAGACATGATGTTGAGCTGGTTAAAGGGCCAGATTAGCAGTCTGCTAGTCAGTTATCTTAACAACTCCTGTAAAAAAATATGAGTCTTTCTCAGTTAGCTCATATGACAGTTTGTACGCAACATTAAAACCTGGTGATGTATTGCTTGTTGAAGGTGACCAGCGTTTTAGTGTTGCGGTTAAATACTTAACACAGTCTACTTGGTCTCATGCAGCAATGTTCGTTGGTGACTTACCGGACAAGCATGATAAGAATACAAAGTTACCCATGCTGATTGATGCGGATCTTAAAAATGGTGTTCGGTTAGTGCACTTATCCCATTACAAAGGCTTTAATACTAGAATCTGTCGTCCAGTTGGCTTGAAAGATGAAGATCTTAAAAATGTAATAAACTTCATGCTCGAGAGTATCGGATTAGGGTATGATTTAAAAAATGTTATCGATCTTGCACGTTATTTAATTCCCACACCGCCAGTGCCCGTACGCTTTCGACGAAGCATGCTTACATTTGGGAGTGGTGACTCTACTCGGGTAATTTGTTCAACGCGAATTGCACAGGCTTTTCAATCTGTAAAATACCCAATTCTTCCAAAAAAATGTGAAACGGATGAATGTTGAAATTGGATTGAAAAAATATTTCAGATTCGCCACCATAGTTTGTTTGTTCCACGTGATTATGACTTGTCTTCATATTTCGAAATTATTAAACCGACTATAGAAAAAGGCTTTGATTATAAAAGTTTGGTATGGAGCGATGACAAAAGTCTTCCATTTAATAGAGAAGGGTCTTTAGCAAGTCATTAACAGGCTCTTTGTAGATTAATGCGCTACAGATCATAAATCCACGGCAATAGCCACGAATAACTTAACCACATAATAATTGTTAGTGGTGTGCCGACTTTTACAAAATCTATAAATTTGTAACCACCTGCATTCATTACTAGTAAGTTAGTTTTATACGCCATCGGTGTTATGTAACTCATGTTGGCGCCAAATAATACGGCCAAAATAAAAGGTGCAGAAGGTTGATCGAGTTGTTGCGCAATGCTTACCGCAACAGGAGTACCGATTACGGCAGCGGCATTGTTGGAAACAATATTTGTAAGCAATGCCATTAATAACATTAAACCACTTAACACAATCGGTGCGCTTGCGCCGGCGGTGAGGTAAAGAAATACACTTGCAAGATATTCTGTGCCTCCTGTAGTTAGTAATGCGGCACCCATGGCTAAACTGGCTACGACAATAAGCACAATTGGTGTGCTGAGTGCTTGTGTGGCTTCGCGCCAGTTTAAACAGCCGGTAACTATAAGTAGTAGCACTCCACAAACCGCGCTTAGGGCAATCGGCAGTATGCCAGCTGCAGCCGTTGCAACAATGGCAATCATGATCCATAAAGCCAAAGGTGCTTTTTCAGAATGGGGTAAATCTTCAGTAGAATCGAGAACTAATAGTTCGCCACTTTGTTTAAGTTTTTTCAGCGCCTCAGCTTTACCTTGTACCAAAATAATATCGCCTGTGCGTAACCATACTTCGCGTACACCTGAATGCAAAGTGTCGATTGTGGTACCTGCATGATGCAGTGCAAGAGGGATTAACTGATAACGGTCACGAAAACGCAAACGAGAAAGTGTGGTGTTTTCTAAAGGTGAGCTTTGTGAGACGACAATTTCAGCCAGCTGTTGTTGTGAAGTGGATTTTAATTCATCTCCAGCAATGAGCTCATTATTTTTAGAATATAGTGTGGCGCCTAGAACGTCTTCATATTCTTTTAGTTCTTTAGGCGTGTCGCGTACAAACAAACGATCACCTGGTTTTATTTCTATATCTGGTAATAAAGAAAGTTGTGTATCTTCACCGCGTTGTATGCGCTCTACTTTCATTGATCCACTAGTGAGCTTGATAATTTGCGCTAAGGTTTTTCCAGCTGCACGACTTTCTTCTGGTATGTGCAGCTGGGCTAGAAATACACGTGGTGAGCTATCTGATAAGGGTGTATCTCGTTCAGAAACAATAAGAGGTGCAATCAACCATAAGTAAGCTATACCAATTATCGATGCTATACTTGCTGGCAACAAGAAATCAAACATGGAAAACTTTTCTACACCGATGTCTGCTGCAACCGAAACCACTAACAAGTTTGTAGAAGTACCAATAGTAGTGCACATGCCGCCAACCAATGTGGCAAAACCCATAGGCATTAATACTCCGGAAGGTGAGCGATTCGTTCTTAATGAAACGCTCACTAATATAGGCAGCAGTAGAACAACTACCGGGGTATTATTAATGAAAGCACTTAATACTGCACCAAGTATCAAAGTTAATAACAAGGATAGTATTGGGCTAACGCGCCAGAGTTTTGCAAGCGAACGCCCTATGGGTTCAAGTGCACCGGTCCGAACTAATGCTTGTCCAGCAATCATCAGAGCACATACCGCAATTAATGCCTCATGCCCAAATCCAGAGAATAGGTCTATGGAGTGAAATTTTTGCCCATCAATTTGATAGGGGAATAGCTCAAATCCGACCGCTAATATTGCTATTACTAATAGGCTAGATGTTTCTAGAGGGATGTTCTCTCTTGTAAATAATATTAAGGCGATGACGGTGAGTACCAGAATACTTATGGCATGGGGGTCTGGGCTAGCGGGGAAAGGCATGATGTGTCCAGATTAGGTCAGATTTGTAGGCATTATGTCGAACAGAATAGTGAACTCTATCTAGAAATTTACCCAAATATAACTGCTATAGGTAATTGGTTTAATTTCACGCATTCACTATAATTCGCCACGCTTAAGTCAGGAATCAACTACAAATTAGGAGTTTGTGTGAAGGACAATCAGTTTGCAACGACATTGATGACTATTGTAGGTGTGCTAATAGGGCTCACAGTCATTATTTTAGTTATTTCAAATATACTCACAAGCACTGATTATTCTGAAGATAGTCTTGTGCAGGGAGATATTGAAGATCGAATTCAACCCGTCGGTACTTTGGCTATTGCAGGTGTCACACCTGTTAATGCAAGTGCAGGTAGTGATGGTTCAGCTGATACAAACGTAGCATCCAATGATGCTGGGGTGAGTAAAAGTGCTGAAGATCTCTATACAGCTTGTGCAGCATGTCATAACGCAGGTGTACTTAATGCACCAAAACTTGGTGATAAAGCTGGCTGGAGTGCTCGCGTAGCAAAAGGTGTTGATGCGCTTTACAACAATGCAATAAATGGAATCGGTACGATGCCAGCTAAGGGCGGTCGCGCAGATTACTCTGATGACGACATAAAGAAGGTCGTCGACTACATGTTGGAATCAGTAAACTAGGCTACTTATTCAAATTCAACCTACTTATTTAGTAGACGATCATACTGACGATAACTAATCGCCTCACTGAGGTGGTTAGTTTTGATCGTATCTGAAGTATCTAAATCTGCAATCGTGCGCGCAAGCTTAAGTGTACGGTGATAGCCTCGAGCAGATAAACCTAATTGTTCAAATGCTTTATCCATGAGTTTGTCGCAGTCGTCATTAAGTGGACAAAATTTTTCAATTTCTTTGTTGCTCATGTAAGCATTGGGTTTTTGCTGTCGATTAATTTGTAAATCTCTAGAAGCACATACTCGAGTTTGTACATCATGACTTGTTTCACTGTTGTTGGGTGTTTTTTGTATTAGCTGATCTTTCGGTACACGTGGCACATCAATGTGAATATCAATTCGATCTAGTAGAGGTGCAGATATACGTCCTCGATAACGACGAATTTGTTCAGGTGTGCAAGCGCAATTTCCGTTTACATCAATGTCACAGCCCTGAGGGCAAGGGTTCATTGCAGCAACAAGCTGAAAACGTGCAGGGAATTGCACTTGTCTTGCAGCCCGAGATATTGCGATGTTGCCAGTTTCTAAAGGTTCGCGAAGCACTTCTAAAACATGTCGATCAAATTCCGTAAGCTCATCTAAAAATAATACGCCATAGTGCGCGAGTGATATTTCCCCAGGCATTGGATAGGAGCCGCCACCGACTAATGCGACACCCGATGCGGTATGGTGTGGTGCGCGAAATGGACGAATTCCCCATTGTTCATGAGTAAAACCCCCATGACTGATCGAATAGATGGTGGCTGATTCTATTGCTTCAGTTTCACTTAGTGGTGGCAAAATGCTTGGTAGGCGACTCGCTAACATGGTTTTACCGCTACCAGGTGAGCCTACCATTAACATATTATGTGAACCTGCGGCAGCAACTTCTAATGCACGTCTTGCACGGTGCTGACCACGCACATCATGGATATCTAATATTTCTATACTGCGCGTAGATGTAATGTGGTTTTCATAAGCAGTTAATATTTCTTGTCCAGATAAATGTGCGCATAGCTCTAACAAACTATTACTTGCAAAGATGGTGGTTTGCTTGGCAAGTAGTGTTTCACTGCCGTTTTCTATAGGCACTACAGTTGCGCGTTGTTGTTTGCCACTTGCCACTGCTGCTGGCAATACACCATGTATTGCACGTAACTCACCACTTAGACTTAGTTCGCCTATAAACTCATAATGTTTTAAGGAATCTTGAGGTAATTGTTTGGATGCAGCTAAAATTCCAAGAGCAATTGGCAAATCAAACCTTCCGCCTTCTTTGGGAAGATCTGCAGGAGCAAGATTTACGGTGATTCGTCGTGTGGGAAAATCAAATCCTGAATTCAATAATGCTGCACGCACACGATCTTTACTTTCTTTTACAGCAGCTTCAGGTAAACCAACAATAGACAAACCAGGTAAGCCATTAGAAAGGTCTACCTCAACAGTGACTAAGGGTGCTTCCATGCCCGTTTGTGCACGAGAATAGACAGTAGCAAGACTCATTAGAAATTATTTTTTTATTTTGAGTTTCTAATAACTCGTTGTAGTTTATTTATTCTTAATAGCTTCTTCTAGCTCATTAATACGTTTTTCAAGCTCTTTAACTCGTTTTTGGCTTTTTGATAGCAACATTACTTGCACATCAAACTCTTCACGAGTGACTAAGTCTAAACGTTGAAATGCACCCTCAACTGTGGCGCGGGCATTTTTTTCTAATCCTTGTTTTGCTGCTTTTAGATCTTCAGGCACAGCTGCGCTAATTTTGCGCACGATCTCGCTTACGGTTTGATCCAAAGCTTCAGTATCTAATTTCATCTTTCTTTCTCCAATGTCAAGGCTATAAGTTTAACGGAATCAAGCTTGATAAGAACGCACCGTATTAGCGCACTGATGCCTGTTGGAGGTGCGTTATTTTGGTGCAATTTACTTTTAAATACATAACTGATTGTTTTATATGAAATAAAAGTTGGCATGCGCTGTGCATTAACAATATTGAAATATAAACAACGCCTTTTTAGGGAGGAAATTGAGATGAATAAGAAACTACAACACTTTGGTACTTCTGCCGTTCTGGCAACAGTTCTGGCAGCAGGCACAGCAGTGTTATCCACTACTGCATCAGCAGAAGCGACCCTTTCAGGTAACGCAGGGATTCTGTCTGAGTATATCTTCCGTGGCATCGTGCAAAACGATACGGCATCGGGTAACGGTGGCATCGATTTAGAAGTCGGTGGGTTTTATGCAGGCACATGGATTGCCGACGTTGATGATGGTGTTGAGTACGACTTGTATGCAGGTTATGTGCATGAGTTTGCCAATGGATTTTATCTTGGTGCGGGTGGTACGAGTTACCAGTATTCAGACAGTTTTGATCGTGAGTACAACGAAGCGAATTTTTATGCTGGTTGGTCGAATGATCTATGGTCATTAGATCTTGAATACACCACGGGTGATTACAACGGTGATTTTGTTGATGACAACGGAAATATCGAAGGTGATGAGTATGACTTTATTGCCGCTACTGTCGGTTGGAATGGTGTGTATTTAACCTATGGTGCATTTGGTGATGATGCAGATGATCAACTCGGTGAATACTTTGAGTTGGGCTATGGATTTGAAGTTGCAGGTTTTGATGTCACAGCAGCCGTAGTGCATACCGATTTAGACGATGATCCTGCTGGTCTAACCAGTGATGGTGGAAGCCCTGGCGATGGGGATGAAACATCAGCTTACGTCGGTATCCACCGTAGTTTCGACATCATGAGCTGGGGTAGTTAAGCCACAAAAAATATAACCGTGTCGCGTAATTCGGCGCGGTTATAAAACAATAATTATTAACATTTAAACGTATATGGGAGAAAAATTATGAAGCTTGTTACAGCAATTATTAAGCCTTTTAAGCTTGATGATGTACGCGAAGCTTTATCTGAGATTGGTGTGGCAGGTGTTACTGCCACAGAAGTTAAAGGATTTGGCAGGCAAAAAGGCCATACCGAGTTATATCGTGGGGCAGAGTATGTGGTTGATTTTTTGCCAAAAGTTAAACTTGAAATCGCTATTGATAGTGGTCTTTTAGATTCCGTTATTGAGGCAATCAGTAAAGCAGCCAATACAGGAAAAATTGGTGATGGAAAAATATTTGTTTCATCGCTTGAGCAAGCAGTGCGGATACGAACTGGGGAAACTGGTTCAGAAGCGCTCTAGATACTTATAAAAATTTCCTAATAGGAGGGAATTGTGGAAAACAATATATTTGAATTACAGTATGCACTAGACACCTTTTACTTTCTGGTGATGGGTGCATTGGTAATGTGGATGGCCGCAGGCTTTGCCATGTTAGAATCAGGTTTGGTACGTTCGAAGAATACGACTGAAATATTAGCTAAGAATATTGCTCTATATGCAGTAGCTTGCACCATGTACATGATATGTGGCTACGCAATTATGTATGACGGTGGTGTTTTCTTAAAGGGTATCGTTGGTGACGGTGTAGCAGGCGCGGAAGAGGCAGCAACCTATGCACCTTCAGCTGATTTTTTCTTTCAAGCAGTATTTGTTGCAGCAACGATGTCAATTGTTTCTGGTGCGGTTGCTGAACGCATGAAACTCTGGGCATTTTTAGTTTTTGCAGTAGTGATGACGGGCTTCATTTATCCAATGGAAGGAAGCTGGACTTGGGGAGGCAAGGCTGTTTTTGGCATGTATACATTGGGAGATCTAGGATTTTCTGATTTTGCAGGTTCAGGCATTGTTCACATGGCAGGCGCAAGTGCTGCATTAGCTGGTGTTATTTTGCTTGGTGCTCGAAAAGGCAAATATACAAGTGACGGCAAAGTGGTTGCATTACCTGGTGCAAATTTACCTTTAGCTACATTAGGCACATTCATTCTATGGTTAGGGTGGTTTGGCTTTAATGGTGGATCAGTATTAGCTACAGCTAGCGTTGAAAGCGCTAACTCGGTTGCAGTTGTGTTCATGAATACAAATGCGGCAGCCGCGGGTGGTTTGATTGCAGCATTAATCATTGCGCGTTTGATGTTTGGTAAAGCAGATTTAACCATGGCGTTAAATGGTGCATTAGCCGGTTTAGTAGCGATTACTGCAGAACCATCTACACCAACTCCATTGCTGGCTACTATCTTTGGTGCCATAGGTGGAATTCTTGTGGTGTTTAGTATTGTTGCTCTAGAGAAGATGAAAATTGACGACCCGGTAGGTGCCATTTCGGTTCACGGTACTGTTGGTTTATTAGGCTTGTTGCTAGTGCCAATTACCAACGATGGTGCATCATTTTCTGGTCAGATTATCGGAGCAATAACCATATTTGTTTGGGTATTTGTGGCCAGCTTAGTTGTCTGGGGAATTCTCAAGGCCGTAATGGGCATTCGTATCTCAGAAGAAGAAGAGATGGAAGGTGCAGACATTACAGAATGTGGAATGGAAGCCTATCCAGAATTTGTGACTAAGTAGATACTCGTCCTAAACGTAAGTCTAGGGTACTTTAATAGTTAGTACTCTGGGCAAACGTTATACTTAAGACACAACCTTTAAGCGCCTCTATATGGGGCGTTTTTTTATGGGCAATGAATTTATTAGAGTTGTTTTGATACGAACTGAGGTGAAGCAAAACATGCTAAATGTATGGCGTGATTATAATATTGAGTATCAAATTGCAGAGACTTTGTGTCTTGCTCACGAGAAAAATCAATCGAACTTTGCTTGTTTGCTAGCGTTGCTGACCACCATCCTGTTGGGTAGACGGGTAGTGGAAAGTTGAGTAATTGAGTGTTTCTGAAGCCCGCCTCTTGCATGCAGTTGTGCATGGGTTTGATAAGGCTCTCTAAGTGAATGATAGGAGATTCACTTTGTTGCACGAGCAAACCATCTATTTTAAGTGCACGAAAGCAATCTTTATAAAACGGAGTAGAGAACAACCCTTCGGCAGGTCCAACAGGATCGGTACTATCCACTATAATTAGGTCTATTGAATCAACAGGTGCATTTTTAACCCATTTAATTGCATCATCAAATACCAAATTCACGCGTGGATCACTATTCGCAGTACAAAGCTGTGGGAAATGCTCTAAAGATAAATCTGTGACACGCTGATCGATCTCTACCTGGGTAATTTTTTCTACGCAGTCGTGTTTTGCCACTTCTAATAAGGTGCCACAATCTCCACCGCCGACAATGACTGCGTTGCAGGGCATAGTATGGCTAAATAGAGCTGGATGACTCATCATTTCATGGTATATAAAGTTATCGCGTTCCGTTAACATTACAAACCCATCGATTACCATAAGCTTGCCAAAACTTTTGGTTGCATAGATTTCTATTTTTTGAAACGGGGTTTGTTCTTCATGCAGCTTTTCATGTATTTCGAGTGAAAATGCCGTCCCTGCTTCTGCACACTCTTCTGTAAACCATTTATTATTTTGCATTCTTTATTCCTGCGTATATTCTGAGTTCCGTTATCAAGTCGTACTGTAAATAAAAATATATAAAAAAGTCTAATCTTTATGAATGATAAAAAAACATGGAGTGTGGAACAGGCTAAACACCATTATCGAGTAGATGATTGGGGTCTGCAGCACTTTAGTATTAATGCTCAAGGTAATGTAGTGGCTAAAATAACTGACACAGAACTTGATCTATATGAGCTCAGTGAGCATTTGGGCGAAAAAGGTGTGAGCTTACCCGTTCTAGTGCGTTTTCCTCAGATTCTACAACAGTCATTGAGTAACCTATATTCAGCTTTCCAGCAAGCGATTAAATCTAATCACTACTCAGGTGAATATATTGCCGCTTACCCGATTAAAGTAAATCAACAAGCCACGGTTATTCAGCATTTTAATGATCAGCAACAATGGCCAATCGCATTTGAGGTAGGGAGTAAAGCGGAGCTAATTGCATGCTTAGGGATTAATAATAAGCAGCAAACTATTATATGTAATGGTTATAAAGATGAGGCATATATTCGACTAGCATTAATGGGGTGTTTACTAGGTCATGAAATCGTAATCATTATAGAAAGTTTGACTGAATTTGAGCATGTGCTTAAACAAAGTTCTGATCTTGATGTGCCGCCAAAACTAGGCATGCGAGTGCGCTTAACTTCCATTGCTAAAGGCAATTGGCAGAACTCTGGCGGAGAACATTCCAAGTTTGGTTTAACTTCAAATGAGATTTTGGCTTTGGTAAAACAGTTGCAAGAGAATGATGCGTTGTATTGGATGCAGATGTTGCATTTTCATATGGGCTCACAAATATCTTGCTTGCAAGATATTCAGCATGGTATGCAAGAGGGTATGCATTATTTTGCTGAGCTGGCTAAACAAGGTGTGAAATTTAAGTTGCTCAATATAGGTGGCGGTTTGGCTGTAGATTATGAAGGTAGTAAATCCAATGCGTATTTTTCTATGGATTATTCATTAAATGAGTATGCTGAAATAGTTATAAAAACCGTTAAGTCCAGTTGCGTAAAGCATTCTTTAGTTTTGCCTACTATTTTTAGTGAAAACGGGCGCGCTATGTCAGCCTACCATGCGGTATTGTTAACTAATGTTATTGATACGGAGCGTCTACACTCAGAACCGGTAGATGATCAAGAGGAATTAGCCAATAGTGCTGTTTCAAATTCTAGTTTGAATCTGCTTAAAAAATATATAAAAAAAATTCAAACAACATCGCTTAATGAAAAAGACTCGCTAAAAATTACTGAGAGTTATAAAGAGCTGAGAAAGATTATCCAAGCAATTGAGCGAGAATTTTCTCAAGCAGATCTTTCATTGCTTGAAAAAGCAGAAACTGAAAAGTTAGCAAGTATTGCCTATCGAGAGATCTTGAAAGTTAAACATGTTCTGCTTGACGAGGATCGCCTTCGCCTTGAAGATAAGTTCGTTGCTAAGTATTTTTGTAATTTTTCATTATTTCAGTCCACTCCTGATATTTGGGGCCTGAAGCAAATTTTTCCTATTATGCCTTTACATCGACTTACTGAGTATCCAGCAGTAAAAGCTAGAATTTATGATTTAACCTGTGATTCAGATGGGCGCATAGATAAGTATGTAGAGGCTGGATCAATCCAGCCTTATCTGTCTTTGCATGAATGTAGTGAACAGCAAGTATATGTTTTAGGTTTATTTTTAGTTGGGGCTTATCAGGAAATTCTTGGCGACATGCATAACCTTTTCGGTGATACCAATGCGGTCAATATAGTTGTAAATGCTGATAATTCATACCAAATCTGTGATGAAGAGCCTGGAGATACGATTGCAGAAATATTATCTTATTTGCATATAGATGCTGGTAGAATTCGCCAGGTTTGGTTGGAAAGGCTGTCGAGAAATAATGTGTCAGGACAAGACAAAGAACTTGTTATGGCTGAACTTGAAGCTTCTTTATATACAAACAGCTATTTAGCTTAAAATACTTTAGGGATAAAAATATGCTAGCTCAGGTCGTTTTAATTCTTGCACTACTATTAATATTAGTGGGCATGATTATGGTTTTACTGGATGCATTCAATGAAAGTTTTTTTTGGGGGTTAATGGTTTTATTAGTACCCCCCGTATTTGTTCCTATTTATAGTTTTGTCAAATGGAATAAAAGCCAGGCGCGTAATGGTTTTGCTATGGCATTGGTGGGCTTACTTATGGCGGGAGTAGGGGCTTACGGAGGAGGCTTAAGTGGTATTCCATTCTTAAATGATAATGAGATTGTTAGTAATTTACCTACTGCAACACCAAAAGATGAGCCATTACCGAATGAAGACGAAGCTGCTAAAGTAAAATTAGAAGATGAAGATGCTTATGACCCTGTGCTAAGCACTGATAAAGACCGATATTCAGCAGATGAAATTGAGCCTTTAGCACCTGGAGAAGATAAAACAGTAAAAAATATCGGCAAAGGTAAATTGCGTGCAGTTAATATTCCGCTTGAAAATATTAGCGCATCAATAGGTGCGAATATAGAAATCACTCTAAGTGATGGCGAAAAACATTCAGGCACACTAGTTAGAGCTACTGAAGATTCTATTTCAATTGAACAGCAAACTAGTGGTGGCACTGTGTCTTTTGAGTACACTCTGGATAAAGTTAAGTCAGTTAAAAGATTTACCAAACCTTCTAATACGATAACTCCTCCTGTAGTTGAGAGTGGAGATAAAGAGTAAAAACATAATCTGATCTTGTTACGAAAAATTTTTAATATACATTCCTAAAGGCATAAGCTGTTTGTAAAGTAATATTCGTTTATATTGATTTTACTTAATAGCTAGGTTTTTATATGTCTCAAAAATATTTTGGTGTTGATAATGAAATGCTTTGTTTATAAGAGTATTAGAAAAGCAGATAGTTATATTTATATTTATGAGAAAGATAATTTTGAGTGTATACCTGAGAAATTAATACAGCTTTTTGGTAAACCAGAATTTACTTTGGAATTTGAACTAACTAAAGATCGAAAACTGGCCTTAGCAGACGCAAATCAAGTCATGCAGAATTTAGATGAGCAAGGATATTACTTGCAGATGCCGCCGAAAAATAATTTGCCAATTTAATTTTTATAAATATTAAAGGTGCTATGTCAGCTCGACTCATTATACATATCATTGTAACGATCGTACTATTCACAATCGGATGCTGGTTGTATATGCGATTGGAAGATAGTAGTTTTGATGCTATTGACTCAGTCAGTGTTGCGACGTATTGGTTTGCAGCCTTGGTTTATATTTTATTTAGTTGGCTATTTTATTGGTTTGTACACAGACTTAAGCTAAAGGCCTGGTTGATTGCGCAGATACTTGCTGTAGTAATTGCTGCTTTTACAACTGGTGTATTATTATACGTCTCGCGAGAGCATCAGCAGCAGCTTGAAGAGAAAGCTTTTCTAAAAGAACAACAAACAGAAGCATTAAACCAGGATGTAGAACAGGCGCAAGATCCTGCTAACGAATCAGCGAGTAAACCTGAAACATTAAATCTTTCAGAAGAAGATGCGATTGACTTTGAGCCAGAACAAGAGCAGGAAGGGGAGCAGTAGTAGTAGTTTAAAAGCTATGCAAACAAGTTTTATAACTTGAACATAGATTTACTGGCTTTTCTTAGTTCAGTAAGAATTTCTTTTTGTAATTGATCTAGTTCAACAATTTTATTCTCAGCTGCTCCACTAAGCCAGGCAGTAGCAGTATTTTTCTTTTTGGTGAAATAATTCAGAATAAACGTTTCTGACATTAATACAAATTTAATCGCTTTTTCAGGATCTACTTGTATAAATGGGTTTTTAGCTATTTGAATTGCAGATGCTTCTTGTGAAGCACAGAATTTGTTCAACAAGTAGAATAAAGAAATTCTAGCTTGTCGTAATGAATTTGTAACTCTCTGCTTTGAATCGTCATTTAAGCTAGCTTCAACAATCGCATCTAACCAGAGGATTAAATCACTTTCGGCAATAACTACCTCGCTTGCTTTTATCTCGTTCACTAAATCGTAGATTCGTTGCTGTACTTCTTTAGTCTCGTCAATCGTCTTCTTGCGCTTCATGGTGCGATTCCATAAAGTCTGCGCTTCTTTAAGATCAGCTTGCAAGTCATCAAGCTCTTGTTGTTTCATTTGTGTAGTCTCTTCACGAGTCTCGATCAGTTTGCGTTTCTGATGTATGGCGCGCGCTAAAACTTTTAAACGTAATATATAATATTCGGAAAGGATTTTACCTACTGAATTAGTTTCTTTTTTCAGGATATAAATCGACTCAGCTAACCTTTTCTTGTCAGCATCGTTTGCAGGTTTTGTTCTTTGTAATAAAGACAGACTATCAAGCAGGTTAATTGTTTCGCTGCGCACATCGATTAACAAATTATTAATTGATGTGATGTGCTTTACAAAAGTGTCATTGCCAATTTTCTTGGTGCCGCGTTGAGCAGATTGTAACATTTCAACTAAAAGTAGAATCTTATTTTTAAACACTCGAAGATTAGCTGATCCTGAAGCAGTTTTAGCTTTATCTAATGCGTTTACTACTTCAGTACCATAAGACTCTTGATCACGCATACGACGCTTAAGGTGAAATGAGTTTGCTGACATGATGAGATCATCAACAGCACTTCTTGACGCCATAGGAATCTTTTCGCTTATGTCTGCGGGTATATTATTTGGTAACTTCTCTATAGGAAGCGCAGCAATGCGTCCAGGCGGAAGCTTCTGCAACAGTTTAATAAATTGCTTTAGTGAGAGCGGGTTTTGAATTTCTATGCTTGCTTGAGCTGTCATTAATTATTTGTCAGGCTGAATTATCAGTCCGCTGATAAGGTTCAATATCAGCGATTAGTGACTGATATTGCGTGAATTTTGGCGGGAAGTTTAGGGTCTAGTGCACAAAAGGCCAGAACGGGCGACGAACTCTATTATTCGGCAGTGTAGAGGGTAGTTTGTCCTATTTTTAGGCCCTTTAGAGGGCTTCAATGAGCAACAAATTCAAGCATACGGCTAGTGGATCGAAAGGCTTTTTGCCGAATCTCTTCGTCTACAAAAATTTCGTTCTCGCCAGATTTTAGGCCAGATTCCAAAACTGCTTCCAGGTTATGTAGTCCATTCATGGCCATCCATGGGCAATGCGCACAGCTTTTACAAGTTGCACCTTCGCCAGCGGTAGGGGCTTCAATAAAAATTTTGCCAGGAGCTTCCTGCTTCATTTTGTAGAAAATTCGATTATCAGTAGCAACGATAAACTCTTTATGTGGAAGCTCCTTTGCTGCTTTTATTAATGTGGTAGTAGAGCCAACTACATCTGCGATATCAATTACAGCAGCAGGTGATTCCGGGTGTACCAAGATTCCGGCATCAGGATGTTTTTCAATTAATTCACCCAGTCCTCGCGCTTTAAATTCTTCATGCACAATGCATGCGCCTTGCCATAACACCATTTCCGCGCCAGTTACTTTTTGAATGTAATGACCAAGGTGTTTGTCTGGTGCCCATAAAATCTTTTTACCTTGATCCATTAAATGCGCTACAACTTTAAGTGCAATGCTTGAGGTTACTACCCAATCTGCACGTGCTTTCACTTCTGCACTGGTATTTGCATAAACAACTACTTCATGGTTAGGATATTGATCACAAAATTCACTAAATTCTTTTGCCGGACAGCCCAAATCAAGTGAACAGGTTGCCTCTAAGGTTGGCATTAATACACGTTTTTCTGGGCTTAATATTTTTGCAGTTTCGCCCATAAAGCGCACACCAGCAACGATCAAAGTTGTTGCTGGATGATTATTTCCAAAACGTGCCATTTCTAAAGAATCTGATACCACGCCGCCAGTTTCTTCAGCAATTATTTGTAAATCTTCGTTAGTGTAATAGTGAGCAACTAGCACTGCATTTTCGCGTTTCAATAAACGCTTAATGTTGGCGATTTTTTCATCGCGTTGTTCAGCGTTGTAAACCGGCAAATTAGACTGAATTACTGCAGTTTCAGGTATGCCTTTTAAAGGTACAGCAAATTCAACAGATTTTTCCGCTATATTTTTAGGCATGTTTTAGAATCGCGATTGTGAGTAACATTAGTTAGTTAAAGATATATATGGGTGCAATTAGTAGCAAATTCAACCCTAAAAACTAAGGGTTTCTTTAAGCTACTAAATATAACAGGGACGATGATAATAGGGTAATTTGGTTAAAATAATCGCAATTGTGGTTTAATTTAGTTCAAATTAATGCCAATAAGTTTGATGATGAATACATGGCAAACACAGATTACATAAGCCCTGAAGTTGCTAACACACTGCCTGGTTTATTACAGCAGCGTGTCCAGCGCTCTGCCAATGCAATCGCTTACGGCTACCATAATGACGAACATGGCTGGTGTAATCTAAGTTGGCAAAATGTTGCTGATCAGGTAGCAAAAATTCAACATGCAATTAGGCAAGAGCAACTTAAAAAAGGTGATCGTGTTGCAATCATGTTGCGGAACTGTCCTGAGTGGGTGATGTTCGATATTGCTGCAATGGCTTGTGGTTTAGTAACTGTTCCTTTGTATACCAATGATCGACCTGACAATGTTGCTTATGTCATAAAAGATGCAGGCGTTAAAATCCTGTTGATTCAAAACCAACGCCAATGGCGTGAATTATCAAATATATCATCTGTAACAGAAACACTAAAACGTGTAATTAGTGTTGATGCTTTAACGGACGAGAATGAAAGATCACAACTAGTAAATTTTACTCATTGGTCAAGCACTGATAAGACTGCTTCAGAATTTAATACTGGAGATTTAACGAGTGAAGACCTTGCCACAATTGTTTATACCTCTGGTACAACTGGGAAACCAAAAGGTGTGATGTTAAGCCATAAAAATATATTAGCGAATGCTTATGCCGCATTGCAGTGTGGTGAATTTTATCCTGAGGATGTTTTTTTATCATTCTTACCTTTGTCTCATACATTGGAACGTACCGGTGGGTGTTACTTGCCTATGATGGCGAGTTCGAAAGTATGTTTCGCTCGTTCAGTGCAACAGCTAGCAGAGGATATACAGGCTGTACGGCCAACTGCTTTTATATCTGTGCCACGTATTTATGAAATGATTTACGCTAGAGTGCAGAGTTCATTGCAAAAAGAATCGAAATTTAAGCAAATAATATTTGCACTCGCACAAAAAATTGGTTGGCGGCGTTTTCAATATCAAACCAAAATGAGAGGATGGCATTGGAGCTTATTGTTTTGGCCATTACTTGATAACTTAGTAGCTAAAAAAATAAAACAAAGGTTGGGTGGAAGGCTCCGCTATGCAATTGCGGGCGGTGCAGCATTAAATAAATCGATTGCACAATTTTTTATTAGCTTAGGCATACCAGTTTATCAAGGTTATGGAATGACAGAGAGTAGTCCTACTATAAGTGTTGGGCGGCAACAGGATAATGATCCCTTTAGTATTGGCAAGCCGTTACCAGGTATTGAAGTAAAAATTACTGAGCAAGGGGAACTATGTACCAAAAGTGATTGCGTGATGTTGGGTTACTTTAATAATCCACAAGCTACTCAAGAGGTTATTGATGATGAAGGTTGGTTACATACGGGTGATTTAGCTTCAATTAATGATGATGGTTATTTGTATATCACTGGCCGTATCAAAGATATTATTGTTTTAACCAGCGCTGAAAAAGTACCTCCTCAAGATATGGAAACCACTATTTGTGCTGATCCATTATTTGATCAAGCGATGATTATTGGTGAAGGGAAACCTTTTTTATCAGCATTGCTTGTATTAAACGAAGTTGAGTGGAGGGACTTGGCGAATACATTAGGTTTAGATCGAAAAAAATCTGAGAGTTTGCACGATTCTGGTGCACATAAACATATCATTAAGCATTTATCAAAATGCCTGCGTGAATTCCCTGGTTATGCGCAAGTGCGACGGGTTAGTTTATACTTGGAGCCATGGAGTATAGGAAATGGACTACTTACTCCAACTCTAAAAACAAAACGTCCACAACTTTTAAAGACTTTTGCTGAAGACATCGAGTCTATGTATGAGTCGCTTGCTTGATAATAATAAGATGTTAACTAAATTCAAATCACTCTTTGCAGTTTTATTTTTTACCTTATTACTAATTTCTTGTGCAAAATCGGGAAACTTATTTGTTAATCCAACCTTTGGCCCAGTACAGGAAGAAGAATTTCAGAACGTCTTTCTAGAAAGTATTACAGAAGACCAGCAAGAAATTATTTTTTACAGTCGTGCAATCTGGTATCCAAATAAGAATGGTTTTAAATTTCTGCCTGCAGGGAAGAAAGCGCGCAAAGGAGTAATTGTTTATACTGACCTAAGCATATATTTTTCAGAATGGAGTATTAAAAAATATAATACCGTATTTAGTGTTAACTACGATGAAGTAGAAGAGTTACGTTTGGCAGCAAATGATTTATTTGGTCGTATTGTAATGAAAAAAGGTAACTACAATAGTTTTGAAATATTAGGAGTGAATGGCCCAGATCTACCTGATAAAGACGAAACTAAAGTTGCTTATGAAATTATTGTTCAGCAAAAAGAATAGTAAAAAATATTTACTTTTTAGCCTGCAATAGAATAGTGTCGATTTGGCTCGATTTTAAGCGTTTACGAAGTTTCTCTAGCGCATTGCGATCATTGGATGGGCCAATTTGTACGCGATGCCATTTAGTCTTATTTACTTCAACAGATTGAATGTTCGCTTCGACACCAATCAACGCTAAGCGTGCTTTTAAGCTATCAGCTTCATTAAATTGTTGGAACGAGCCTGCTTGTAACAAGTAACCACCTTTATAATCGGTCTGTTGTTTCGATGTGGTGGTGGGTGAAGAAGTTGGTTTTTGTTTAGGTGGTTGGGTTTCTTCTTGAGGAATTACAATTTCAAGTTCTGGTAGCAGTGTGTAAAAGTCAAACTTACGTTTGGTTTCAGGTTCTTTGGTGATTGCGGGTTGCGAAGGTGTAGCAGCTTGCTCCTCAACAAGACGATCGTTTGAACGTGTGAACATGGCGATACCTAGGCCGATTAAAATACCAAGCGTTAGCCATATCCATGCGGGAATGATGCTGGATGATTTAGCAGTGGAACGTTTCTTTCTACGAGCCATTAGTTTTTCCTACATTTTTTGGGGCGAACTTACATCAAGCAGTGTTAAACCGTTATTAATCACAATCTTGGTTGCGTAAATTAATTTAAGTCTAGCATTTCGTAATGCTATATCATCCATTAAAACCTGGTTTTCTTTCTCATTATAAAAACTATGCAAGGCATTCGCTACTTCGCGTAAATAATTTACTAAGATGTGTGGAGATAATTTTTCAGCAGCAGCAGAGACGTTTTCAGGATATTGGCTTAATAGTTTCAAGATAGTTTTTTCATGCTCATTGGAAAGTTGTTCACTATCCGCATCGGAAATTGATTTATCTTGCATGTCTACACCAGCTTGTTCAAATATGCTGCATATCCTCGCATGTGCATATTGCACATAATAAACTGGATTATCTTTTGACTGTGAAGTGGCCAAGTCTAGATCAAAATCTAAATGTTGTTCATGCTTACGCATCACATAAAAGAAACGTGCTGCATCTTTTCCGACTTGTTTGCGAAGCTCACGCAAAGTAACAAACTCACCAGAGCGAGTAGACATGGCAAGTTTTTCACCGCCTTTATATAAGTTGGCAAATTGCACCAGCTGAATTTGCAAAGCCTTAGGGTCTTTGCCTAATGCTTCCACCGCTGCTTTTATACGAGTTATATAGCCGTGATGATCTGCGCCCCAGATATTAATCAAGCGATCAAATCCACGTTGATACTTGTCTAAATGATAAGCTATATCAGATGCAAAATAGGTGTGTGTGCCATTTGCACGCACTAAAACTCTATCCTTCTCATCACCAAAGTCGGTAGATCGAAACCAAACGGCCTGGTCTTTTATGTAGCTGTAACCATTTTCATCAAGTATTTTCAATGCAGCTTGTACCTTGTTGCTCGTTACTAATGATTTCTCCGAGAACCAATTATCGTAATGAACACCAAACAGCTCTAAGTCGTCTTTAATGTCATTAGTAATTGTTTCCAAGGCACAGTTAGTAAAAATTTCATAACCGTCCTCATCTAGTAATGCCTTGGTCTTTTGAATAATGGTATCGATATATATTTCTTTATCTCCACCTTGAGGTTCATCTGAAGGTAAATCAAACATCCATTCTTTTGTGGCATGCAAATATTTATCACCGTGTTCACGGTGTAGAGTGGCAGCTATATCCCAAACATAATCACCTTGATATGCGTTGCTAGGAAAAGTGAATTTTTCATCACACAGTTCTAAATAACGTAGCCATACTGATGCGCTTAGAATATCGATTTGTCGTCCAGCATCATTTACATAATATTCGCGCTGTACATCATAGCCAACTGCGGCGAGTAGATTTCCAATGGTGGCACCATAGGCAGCCCCTCTGCCATGTCCAACATGTAAAGGGCCGGTAGGATTTGCAGATACAAATTCAATCTGCACTTTTTTACCTGCATATGTATTTGCTAGGCCATAGTTAGCTTGTTGCTGCAATATGCTGTTAAGCACTTCGCCATGCAGGTTTTCCTGGATATAAAAGTTAAGAAATCCAGGACCAGCAATTTCAATTTTTGCAACGATAGGAGCTTCTGGCATATTAGCTAATAGTATCTCTGCCAATTCGCGTGGTGGCATCTGCGCTTGTTTAGCTAGTTGTAATGCAACATTACAAGCAAAGTCGCCATGGGTTTTATCTTTACTGCGAGTTACCTGCACATTGGCATTAAGGCCAGCAGATATACTTCCTGCAGAATTAAGGCGGTCAATTGCTGTGCTGATAAGTTTTGCTATTTGATCTTGCATGTAGGCAGATTTAGGGTCTTTAAAGGCGTTGCATTGTACTGAATTTAAGGATTTTTTCTCAGCTCATTTCAAATTCATCTCTAGTTTATTTCTAAGGGGTCAACCTCAATATCCCACCGTACTCGTCTCGCTAGTGGTCTTTCGGTAATAGCTTGAGTCCAATTTCCCAGATTTTGTTGTATGGATTTTCTACGTTGAGTGAAGATAATCAGTTGGCTCTGATACATGCCAGCTTTGCGTTCCATCATTGCAGGAATTGGACCATAGATAGTGAGATCCTGAATATTATCTTTCTGCATAATAGATTTCACATCCTGTAAGAAGTTTTGCGTCAAAGTAATATTATTAGCGCGTGCTCGAACCATGAGCATGAAGGTATAGGGAGGTAATGCACATTCTTTACGAATCTTTAATGCTTCATTACTAAACGCAGCATAACCTTGCGATAACAGACAATTCAGTAAAGGGTGCTCAGGTAAAAACGTTTGTAATAACACTTTACCTTTCTTGGCACTACGTCCAGCTCTACCAGATACTTGTACTAATAATTGTGCGAGGCGTTCAGTAGCACGAAAATCTGTACTAAAGAGACCATGGTCCACATTTAATATGCCAACCAATGTTACATTTGGAAAATCATGTCCTTTAGAAAGCATCTGCGTGCCAATAATAATTTGATATTTTCCATCATGTATTTCATTTAGTTTCTCTTCCAAGGCATCTTTTTTGCGTGTGCTATCTCGGTCAATGCGTGTTATCGAAGTGTTAGGGAAAATTTCTTTTAATTTGTTTTCGATTCTCTGTGTGCCTTCACCAAGCCACAATAAGCTTTCTGATTTACAGGCTGGACAACGTTCGGGAACTTTCTCTTCCTTAAGGCAATGATGGCACTTGAGGATATTTCTCTTTTTATAAAATGTCATGCGCGCATCACAACGTGAACACTCTGCTATCCAAGCACATTCTTGACATAGTATCGTGGGCGCATAACCACGCCTGTTGAGAAATAATAATATCTGATTGTTGTTATCTAACTCAGTCTGCATTGCTTGAATGAGTTCATTAGATAAACCATCTGATGAGGATTTCGAACGCATATCGACTAACTTAACATCAGGAATACTTGAATCTTTTGCGCGTTTTGAAAGAATCAACTTTTGATAACGCTTTTTATTAACATTATGTTGGGTCTCAAAAGAGGGTGTCGCAGTGCCTAGTATAATCGGAATTTTTAGTTGCTTGGCACGGTACACTGCTATATCTCGAGCGTTGTAAAGGAAGCCTTCGTGTTGTTTGAAAGACAGATCATGTTCTTCATCGATAATAATTAAGCCAAGTTTGGTAAAAGGTAGAAAAACAGCTGAGCGAGTACCGACTACTATATTTGCTTTATTTGTTTTAGTGATTAGCCAAGTTTGCGCACGTTGGCTATCGCTTAACCCTGAATGCATTAAATGCACTTTTTCACCTAAGCGAGTTTCGATACGTTGTAATAGCTGAGGTGTTAGCCCAATCTCAGGCACCATAATTAAAACTTGTTTATTTTTCGCTAATGTATCTTTTGCTAAAGATAAATAAACCTCAGTTTTACCGCTGCCCGTTACTCCGTCGAGTAAGTAACAATTGTAATCATTGAGCTTGGTACTTAATTTATCATAGGCTTGTTGCTGTTCTGAATTTAATTTTAGGTTTTTAAAGTTGCTTTCAACAAGGACTGGTTCAGCTACACTTTCTTGATATATTTTTTTGACAAATATTTTATTTAATAATGCATTCATTGCACTACGCCAGCCTGGTATATATTTTGTAATTTCGTCTGCGCTAAGGCCTCTAGGATTTGCTGATAATAGCTCTACGATTAAACGTTGTTTGGGTGCACGACCTAATTCAGTATCAAGATTATTTCCAGTAGCTAATTGATATAGCGTATTAGTTGTTGGGGTAATGAATTTTCCTTTGCGCAGCACGGAGGGAAGTGCAGTAAATAAAACTTCACCTATGGGCTGTTGGTAATAATCTGCAGCCCAAAATAATAATTTTAGTAATGCCGAATCAAATACTGGCTGATCATCTAATACTTCAGTGATGTGCTTGAGTTTATTTACAGGTAAGGAGCTTTTCGCCGCCTTATCTACTATCAGACCAATTAGTTTACGATTCCCAAATATCACACGCACACGTGTGCCAATTTTGTAACTCTTAGAATCCAGGTTCCTAGCAGGTAAATATTCAAACCTCTTGTATAGCGGAACCGGAAGCGCAATAAGTAGAACAGCAGGTGAATTCATTTCTTTGTGGATAACTCTGTGAATAAAGTTGCTAATAGGTATGAAAATAGTTGGATCTAAATGCTCTGGGTGGATATGCGCTCAATTTATAGTTCTTTAAGGTACTGATTCATATAGTTATATCTATACAGTACAGCGTATTTAGCTGAAGTTTATGCTGAATATTCGAATTACCACATAATGTGAATAAACTACATTAACATTGTGAACTATCTGGTATTTTTAATGGATGAGGGTGTCAACCAAATAGGCGCAAAACCGTTGTTTAAATTATAAGGGCATTCTATACCGTGAAATGTGGATCCTTCCAGGATGGACGGTTATCGATATGTTAAGCGGTTAGGTTAGATTTAGTACTACTATATATGTCCTATGGTTTAAGCCCAAAGATTAATTATTTACAGCTGCTCAAAAAGTGAGGAAAGTTTGAATTCGACATAGTCACAGCAGCTGGAAGAGTTTCTAATGAAGACAGAGCGTCGTGCATTTCGTATGGCGCAGTTATCGACTAGAAATCGTGAAGATGCTTTAGACATAGTGCAGGATGCCATGATGCAATTAGCGAGTAAGTATGCCAATAAACCAGCGGACCATTGGGCACCACTGTTTTACCGTATCCTGAATAATCGCATAATGGATTTTCATCGTAAAAATTCCACGCAAAGCCGCTGGCGAGTTTGGTTTAGTAAAAACGTTGGAGATGATGAAAGCTATGATCCAATACAGCATGCGCCAAGTGATGATTTAAGTCCTGGTGCAGTTGCTGACTTAGAAGATTCTGTTGAGCGTATCGATCATTTAGTTCAACAGTTATCTCCACGTCAGCGACAAGCTTTTTTATTGCGCGCCTGGGAAGGAATGGAGGTTGCAGAAACTGCAAAGATTATGAAATGTTCACAAGGAAGTGTAAAAACCCATTATTCAAGAGCCGTGCATTTTTTACGTGAACAATTACAGGAAAACTTATGAACACAGATAACCACAACGGGAAGGATGAAAAACTAGTTTCTCAAGTATGTGATGCTTTGGATAATTCTGTAAATCGTATTGATGCAGAAACTAGTCAAAAGATAATTGCTGCTAGAAAAAGTGCTTTAGAACGCACACCACAAAGATTTAGTTTACCTAAATTATTCGCTGTAGCCGCTACGGCACTATCTATTTTTATTGCAGTGATAATTGTAAAAACACAATTAAATCAACCTCTAGTAAATGAAGATACAACCATGGAAATGGTTGCTTCGCAAGATACTTTTGAATTGTATGAAGAGCTAGAGTTTTATACTTGGTTGGTAGAGGAAGATGTTACTAGTTAAAAGTTAACATAACTGAATCAGATGATGAGTAAAGCGCTAACGATAATTTTCTTGCTAATATTTTGTGCAGCATCGCATGCACAAGACCCAATCGCATGGGAAGATTTAAGCGCAGAACAGCAACGCGTATTAAGAAAGTTTGAGGGTAGGTGGTCAGAGCTACCTCCTCACAAGCAAAATAAGTTATCGCGAGGCGCTAAAAATTGGCAAAACATGTCACCAGAAAAACAAGATAAAGTTCGTGAACGTTATAAATGGTATAAAGACTTACCGCCTGAGAAAAGAGAAAAACTGCGTGAAAAATGGCAAAACATGTCACCAGAAGAGCGTAAAGAATTTCGTAAAAAACACAAAGACAAGTTCAAGCACAAAAAGAAAAAAGGTAGTTGGAAGGAAGATCGATAATTTGACGCTATTTAATTACTTGTAATTACAATTATTTAATTAGCGCCAAAATTTGAAAAATACTAAAATTGTTTTGCATTCAATTGTCTTTAGGATAAGGTATATTCTTTAACCAGTTCTATTTACTTCATGACTATAGCGCCTGGCGACACTCGTCAACTTTCCACGCTATCACGCCTAGGTTTATTTGGTGCTGTAGACTTGGAACAGTGTTCCGAGTTGTTAGTTAAGTGCTCTAGCAAGTCTTTAAGCCCTGGCCAGATGCTATTGTATAAAGACCAGGTAAACCATTCCATGTTTGTCATAGTTGACGGTCATTTAGGCATGCATCTGCAAGAAGACGCATCAGCAATAGTTATACTAAATCCTGGTGATACAGTAGGCGAGATGTCTGTAATAGGGGGTCAACCGACTAGTGCATTTGTTATTGCACAATCAAACTGTAAAGTACTAGAAATTCCTGAAAAACTTTTGTGGGAATTCGTCTCCAGTGATTTAAATTTTGCAAAAAATTTAATGAAGCTTTTCGTTAAACGCATGCTTGATTTGAATCGTCTGCTTTACCAACGTCTGCATGATGAAGCCAGTAGTAAAATTAAAGCAGAGAAAGATAGTGCTACCGGTTTATATAATAAGGAGTGGATGAAGGAAACCTTGCCTTATGAAATGACGCGATGCGCGATGCGTAATCGTGCCTTGTCAATTATGATTTTAAAAATTGATCGTTATGATAATTTTATTCGTTCTTATGGCTCCTACACCGCAGATAAAATATTTCAGGCAGTAGCCAATGCAGTACAAATTCAGCTGCGAGGTATGGATATGGCGGTTAAGCATGAAGATGGCTGTATCGCATTGTTGTTAATTGGCACAGATGAAATCCAAGCAGAAAATGTCGCGAAGCGAATACACAAAGCAGTTAATCACCTTGTTTTGTGTGATCAAAAGTTAAATGAAAAATTTACTCTTTCGGTTGGCGTAGCAGAAATGGCAGATGAAGATTATGCGGATTTGCTTATTGCAAGAACTCAAGCTGCATTAGACCGTGCTACAAAAGAGGGAGGTAATCAAACCTCACACTAATTGATTTTTGTAAGTTCAAGACTAATTTGGTGCTTTTTTGTGCTATCTCACATAATTAATCTCATATTTTTAAGGGTTTTAAGAATTTTATAGCATTCATTTGGTCTAACCTTTGATTGCAATGCTTTGCGGTTTACCTATACAGTTTGCAATTTAAGACTATCGTTGGAGTAACCAGAGTGATTGACCTCGGTCTACAAATACTACGCACGGACGTGTCCGGTATGCCAATGGAATGGATAAACTACCAAGATGCTGCGCGTCTATATCACGGCGAGCAAGTTGCTTATACATGTGGTGAGCGTATGTATGTTATCCATGGTGGTATTAATGCGCGCAGCGGCTTAAGAAGTAAACTCGATGTACATTCAATTATTGCTACCTACGGCAATAACAAATCTTTGCATGATAGTTACGTTCCTCCACTAAATAATCGAACATTATTCAAGCGTGATGCTAATTTGTGTTTGTATTGTGGTGAACACTTTGATCGTAAAGATTTATCACGTGATCATGTTCGTCCAATCAGCCAAGGGGGTACAGATCTGTGGAATAATGTAGTTACGGCCTGCAAACGCTGTAATAACCACAAGGCGGGACAAACTCCAGAACAAGCTGGTATGCAGTTGTTAGCGATCCCATTTATTCCTACTCATGCAGAGTATATTTATCTACAAGGCCGAAGAGTACTTGCAGATCAAATGAAATTTTTACTTGCTCACTTTCCTCGTACGAGTCCATTACATAAACGACTCAGTAAGTTGACCTAATGAGCCAATCTAATGGAATGCTCCGGTAGATTGAACAAGACAGATTGTCTATAAAAGCTCGTTCGGCTTTGCCTATAGGCTGCTATTTCCAGTAGTCTTAGTTTTCAGTCTTAATTTAAAAATTATTCAAATAACTCATGCCCAAATTTCAAGGCAAAAATAATTATGTACATGGCAGCGATTCTTGCCTAGGTGTTCTTATTACCAATCTAGGTACACCCGAAGCGCCTACTCCAAGTGCGGTGCGCAAATACTTAGCTGAATTTTTATGGGACCCACGTGTTGTAGAAATTCCTAGGCCCATTTGGTGGCTGATTCTGCATGGTATTATTTTGCGAACGCGACCGAGTAAAAGTGCTGAGGCATATGAAAAAGTTTGGACTGAAGAAGGCTCCCCATTACTTGTTATTAGCAAACAGCAGCAAGATGCGTTGCAAAGCAAACTTAGTCAACTTTGTCCCGGTCCTGTAAAAGTCGAGCTTGCTATGCGCTATGGCAATCCTTCTATTGCCTCTGCTTTAGAAAATCTAAAGACACAGGGTGCGCGCCACGTAGTTTTATTCCCTTTGTATCCGCAATATTCTGCCAGCACCACAGCTTCTACTTTTGATGCAGTTGCGAAAGTATTTATGAAGCAGCGCTGGATGCCAGAACTACGCATGATCAATAATTATGGAACGGATTCAGGTTATATCAATGCCTGTGTACAGCAAATAAAAAGTCATTGGCAACAAACACAACGTAATCAGAAACTAGTTTTTTCTTTTCATGGATTACCTAAGCGAAACTTGATACTAGGTGATCCATATCATTGTGAGTGTCATGAAACTGCACGTTTAATTGCTGAAAAACTAAATTTAAAAGAAGAGGAATGGCAGCTAACCTTCCAATCCAGGTTCGGTAAGGCTGAATGGTTGCAACCCTACACCATTAAAATCATGGAGCAGCTTCCGGGTGCGGGTGTTAAGTCAGTTGATGTATTTTGTCCAGGTTTTTCAGCAGACTGCCTTGAGACATTAGAAGAAATTAGTATGCAAAATTGTGAAGTATTTATGCAAGCGGGTGGGGAGGCATTTAGCTATATTTCTGCTCTCAATGATGAGTCTGCACACATTGATGCACTTGCTGATATCGTCATGCAACACACTCAAGGTTGGCCAGAAACGTCATCAAGTTATCTAGAGTCTAATAAGAGTGCTGTTAAAGAACGTGCAATGAAGTTGGGTGCGAAGCAGTAATGAATGCCCGCCATTCATGGTGGTCGAAAATGTATGTTAGGAATTAAATATTTAAATCACTCACATCAATGCTTTTGTGTTGACCTGGAGAAAGTCGGTCTATTTCAATCGGGCCAACACGGTGGCGAATTAATCTAAGCGTTGGGTGGTTCACAGATGCAGTCATGCGTCGTACTTGTCGGTTGCGGCCTTCTTTAATTACGATATCTAGCCATTGCGTAGGAACTGTTTTGCGAAAACGGATTGGTGGATCGCGTTCCCATAGGTTTTCTGGTTCATCAATATGAGTTACTTCTGCGGGTAGTGTCATACCATCTTTTAACTGAACACCTTGGCATAATGCTTGTAATGCTTCATCATTAATTTCGCCTTCCACTTGTGCCCAATAATGTTTAGCCCATTTGAATTTTGGGTCGGCAATACATTGCTGAAGTTTGCCGTCATCGGTGACAAGTAATAAGCCTTCGCTGTCTTTGTCTAGACGTCCTGCTGCATATACATTAGGAATACTGATAAAGTCTGAAAGTGTCTGTCGACCCTCAGCATCAGTGAATTGGCTGAGTACACCAAAGGGTTTGTTAAAGGCTATTAATTTTGCCATTTAGGCAGCTTTTAAAAATCTCATCCATTTTTCACGTCGAAAATCACCAAAATTTAATACCTCAAATAAATCATTTAACATGGTGAAGTCGGGGGTGCTGCGTTTTAGTTTCACATTATCATTAAGCTCAACTTCGCAGTGAATTTCAGTGAGCTTTTTATATAAGTGTAATTGCTTTTGGTGTTCGTCAATTAAGCCTTGTACGCGTTTAGCGCCTCGAATTTTCATTTCGCAAATTTTAGGAATATTCTCTAATAGCTCATCGAGAGAAGTAAATCTATTTAATAATTTTGCAGCCGTTGCCATACCAATTCCAGGAACACCAGGAATGTTGTCAACTGCATCACCTGCAATCGCAAGCTGATCGGCAATTTGATTTGGGTAAACTCCAAACTGTTTTTTGATTTGTGGGATGGAATTTCTTTCTCCTTTGGCGAAATTCCAAAAAATGTCATCTTCGGTGATAAGTTGTGCAAGATCTTTATCGGCAGAAAGGATTGTGATGGGGTGTCCCTTTTTGCGCATGCGTGAAGCTAAGGTACCTATTAAGTCATCCGCTTCATAATAAGGGCTGCCGATTTCGCAAATGCCTAAGGCTTCGATAAAATCACGACAATATTTAAATTGGCGTTTTAATTCTATAGGAGCAGGGTCACGATTAGCTTTGTATTCCGGATAGATTTCGTTTCGAAAAGATGATTTCAAACTCTCATCGAATGTAAAAGCCACGTATTTAGGCTTAGCTTGTTGCAAAAATTGATATACAAAGTCTGCGAAACCATACACTGCGTTTACGGGCTCATTAGCTTGATTTACGACACTATCAGGCACAGTAAACCAGGCACGAAAAACATAGATGCTCGAATCAACGAGATAAACGTTATCTGTCATATCAATGAATAGGCATAAAAAAGCGACTCTACTAGAGGGTCGCTTTTAAAACATTAAGTGTTTAAGAATTATTATTGAACAATTTTAATAAGCTGACCCGCTTTAGGTTCACCATCAGGATACATACCATTAAGTAGACGCAGTTGTTCTTCAGCATGGGTAGCAATATCAGAGCGCTTAGCTAGTGACGCAAAAGTATCGCCTGATTTTGCCCGAATTAACTTGATGTTTTTAGGTTTGGCTAATTTTCTCTCCGCGTTTTTAAGTTGGCGCATACTCTTAATAGTGGTTAGGCCTGCTGCATCATACTTGTTTAATGCATTGCCATCTTTACCTGCTATGAGTACTTGATAGATTCGTTTGCCTTGAAAAACTGCAGCAACGCGGCTGGGTACTTTTCCACCTTTTGTGGTTAGATTGGTATAGCCGGTATAGCCTTGAAAGTTTGCTGTTTGTACAGGCTGGCCATTACTGATTTGACCTTTGAACTGTTCATTTAGATATTCTTTTGGAGTCTGTTTTTTATTTAAATCATCTACTGTAATTTGTAATTGCGCGTCGCCTGTTTTTGGTTGCGCGATTAAACGATCTGGTAAATTATCGACTTTCCATCCTTCAGGAAACTCAACGAATAAATTTAAATCGGTATGATAAAACTTGTTTTTACGTATCACGCCATCTTGTTCTGATGTGCCAAGTACTGCACCATCCATATATTTTAAGAACTTCTCACGACCAGCTTCTCGAGTAGCAGCAGTTTTAATATTATTTGCTGCGCCTACTACTTCTTGTAAACGTGCATCATTCGCCGGGTGGGTAGAGAAGGTGCCATGATAAGCACGCGGTTCTCGACCTTCTTCCTTAGCAAGTTGTTTATCAAATTCTTCCTGGTCTTTTAAAATTTCAACTACATTAAGCATTTCTTGTGGGTCGTAGCCAACGTTTGCAAGATACTCAGCACCCAGACGATCCGCTTCTAATTCATGGCTACGGCCATAACCACGGATCAATGCAGTGCTTCCAATATTGGCTGCCTGTGCAGCTTGACCACTACCGGTAAGAATGCCTACACCTGCACCTAATATGCCTGCTACGGTTCCGGCACTTTGTTGGCGCACACCATGCCTTGCAGTGATGTGTCCAAGTTCGTGGCCCAGTACGCCGGCCAACTCCGCTTCAGAATTCATGTAGGCCATGATGCCTCGAGTGATATAGAGATAACCGCCAGGTAAAGCGAAGGCGTTGATTTGTGGACTATCCAGTACCGTTACATGATAGACAAGATTGGCTCTATGACTTTTCTTGCCCAGTTCATCGACTAAACCTTCAACATAACTTTGCAAAGCAGGGTCATTGTAAGGGCGGTACTGCTTCATCACTTGTTGGTGAGCTTGTTTGCCCAAATTGATTTCCTGAGCTTCAGACATCAATACAAAATCTTTTTTGCCCGATACTGGGTTTGTGGCACAACCTGAATAGAAAAGACTTCCTAGTAGTAATATACCCAAAACGTAAAAGTTTGTTTGCTTGCCCATCATCGATTCCTCATTTTTTTGGCTTCAAATTCTTGGCCCAATATATAGCCCATAATGTTGTTTGTATTTTGACGTAGATTAATCGTATAAAGTTTCCACTTTTATACTTGTGCTTTATGAATATTAGGCACAATCGTACCCTGATTTGGCAATTAGCCAAATATCTCAAATACCAAAGGGCATAAAACCTTAAAACAGTAAGCGTTTTGAAAAAGTGGATATGAATGTTGTAGGAACCTGGCTCAATAATGAACTAGGATTAAAACTTACGTTAGCTTTTATTACCGTAGCGTTTACGGAATTTATCTACCTGACCAGCAGTATCGACGATCTTTTGTTTGCCAGTGAAGAATGGGTGGCACTGAGAGCACACATCAATACTCATCGCATCATTACCATAAGTAGAACGTGTAATGAAAGTATTTCCGCAGCTACAGGTTACGTTAACTTCTTGGTAATTTGGATGTATGTCTGTTTTCATGACCTAATAATTCGCTATGAGTTTCTCTCTAGAGCCCGCGGATCATACGCAACCATAAACTCCAACTCAAGTGCTAGCTAGATAATTCTCTTAAAGCGTTTAGTTTGAGTAATTCCTTTATAAGACTCCTGATGATTGAGCCTTAAGTGATTGTCCATATAGGGGTTTATCACTTATCCACAAAATCTGTG
The DNA here is from genome assembly GCA_013001685.1 of Gammaproteobacteria bacterium. Lineage (GTDB taxonomy): Bacteria > Pseudomonadota > Gammaproteobacteria > UBA4575 > UBA4575 > JABDMD01. The sequence goes on from JABDMD010000067.1 coordinate 36,328, forward strand.
GATAAAACTGTGTGTAAATTTAAAGTCTATCGACAAAACACGAGAAATTTGGCATTTTTATTAAATCGCCTAAATAATGTACAAGAATTTAAGTTGTTGATTATTATAGCGTTATGACTATCAAGTTTGGATTGATGATTTATTGACCAATAAAACTTACTGAAAGTGCGTGTTTTATTACACTTGTGTATAACCCGACCAATAAATACAAAATATATGGTCTGAAACAGTTAAATATTAGTCTGTATCTCGTTTGGATCGAATGTCCACAATCTGACCAGCTGAATCAATTTGCACTGAAATATCTATTGGCGAGCAGCACACTTGGCAGTCTTCGACATAGTCCTGATTACCAGCACTACCATCGATGAGAATCGCCAACTTTTCACCACAATAGGGGCAATGAATAGATGAAGGGGTAAGCAAGTTAGTCATTAAAAAGGCTAATTCGCTTCTTCAATCTGGTTTTGGTTTTCATCGCGAGGTAAGCGCGAATATAGCTGCTGTGCTCGTTGCGGATCGCTATTGGATATCTGGTCTGCAATTTGACGAATCAAGGCATTGCGTTGCTCTGCGCCAGGTACTCCTTGCGCAAGTTGTAGTGCGTAGCCGACATCACTACTGGCTGCAGTTCCTACTACAGATCTTAGTAGATTTTCATAAATCGATTCGCCTCTAAAGTTTTCAATCCAAGTTGCAGCCTCGGTTAAATCATAAGATGAATAATAATAAGTAATGTTCTCGGCCCAACTTTCACGTACGAGTCCATTTAGTTGTGGTAAGTAACTTGCTGCTAAATCAGGATCTACACTGGCAAGTTGGCTACCTATGCTAATTAAGCCATCGTCTCTAATTTGTCCACTCTTACTATTCACCCAAGCCATAGCCGCATCGGGGTCACTGTTTGCCCAGTTGTAAACCACTGAGTTGATCGCTTCAGCACTTACATCTGCATAAGGCAGTTGATCGATTATTCCTGCTGCGCTTGTTGGGTCATTATATGAAAGGCTATCAATTACCGTAACGATAAGTTGTTGTCGCAATGTTGGTTGCTGCGAACTCAATGCAATTTGTAAAGCACGTTCAGGATTCTCAGTTGCGATTTGAGAAACAACGGTATTTTGTAAATATTGTTGTCCGCTTGGATCTTGTTCTTTAGCCCAAGCTAATGCTTCATCAGGTGACTGGCTACTTAAATATTGAATTACAGTGGGCGCAAGTTGTTGCTTCAATTGTTTATTGTCTAACTGTGCTACAAAGTTTGCTGCAGCTTGCGCATCACTTGCAGCCCAAGTTTGTATAGTTGCGCTATACGCATCAGCTCGGTTACGAGAAGAAGGGATATTTTCGATAGCGTTTAATGCTTCTCTTGGGTTTTCGTTTGCTAAGTATGTAAAGACAGTATAATTAATGCCACTAGTTCTGCCTGCATTGGGAAGGGTTTGTAAAACATTATAGGCAGCTTGGGGGTCTAACTCTGCCCAACGGTATAACACTGTTTCTAGTACTTGTTGGCGCAAGCGATTGTCTAATATGCGTTCTGCATATGAAAATGCTTGCTGAGGGTTTTGTGTTACCCAGGTGTCAGCAATACCTTGCAGTGCACTATCACGTTCATGGCCTGCAGGCATAATCATGGCTTCTTGCATGGCAGCTTCAGGTTCTTGAGAGGCTTTTTCAACTAAAGCATTGCTGACATATTGCTCTTCTAAAGACTCTATACCTAAGCGTTTAGAAACCTTAGTTATTAGTTGGATATCATTAACGCTAATTGCAGATATTACCCCTTGTGCTGCAGTACTTTGTTGGTAAGTGTTCTTAATGTTGTTAGCGCTACTAATTGCAGCGTCTACATCAAGCTTTGCCCAGTGCAAATAGACCTGAGGCAGCAAGGTATAGTTTTTGTTCTCATAGGCTTCTTTAGCAATATTCGCAGCTGTCTGTGGGTCTATCTCGGTTAGGCGCGCAATTAATATTTTCAATAAGCTTTCACGTTGTTGAGTATTGACTATTCCCGCTGCCTCTTTTATTAACTGCTGTAGCTGAATTCTATTGGTGCGTCCTGCTATGGCATGTAGTGCTTCTTGTTGTGCAAATAATGAGGGTAGAGATAAAACATCAGTAATTCTAGTTAAGCTTTGGTAATGTTCATCGCGTTGTTGTTGTGCAGCTTCAGCCGTCATAGTTTCTTTAGCTTCGATAGGTGTTAAAGGCTTCTGACTAAACAGTTCATTATCAATGCCACCACTAATATTTTGCCCAATCCAATATCCACCTGCGCCTGTGATGATTAACATTAGTGCAAATAAGGCTAGCCATTTTGTTTGCATAACAATTACCTATTGATTGAGAGGACTATATTGTTGAATAAAACTATGTTTTAAATGTGTCAAGATTGTGCAGATGAAAGCGATCGTATGCTGGTTTTACGGTAGTAAAAATCATCTGGTATATTAATTATCAGGCAACAGCTGTTTTAGGTAGCCAGCTTTGTAAAATATTATCCAAAAATTCATAACCACGAGCGCTGCAATATATCTTATCGTTATCCATAATTAATAAGCCTTCTGAAATATGAACTTGTAATGGCTGATTAATTTTTTCAACTGGTAGGCCAGTATGTAACTCAAACTGTTGTTTAGTAAAACCATGTTTTAAGCGCAATGCATTTAACATGAATTCAAAAATTATATCTTGTTCTGATAAAGTATGAATTTGCGTTGAAGATTTTTCATCATTTATATATCGCATATATTGTTGTGGATGCTTGGGTTTTTCGCAACGCGTAATCAAATTTGGAGAGTCTAGCGTTAACTTTTGGTGTGCGCCGGCACCAATTCCAAGATAGTCACCAAATTGCCAATAATTAGTATTGTGAACGCATTGATAATTTTCTTTTGCAAATGCCGAAACTTCGTATTGTTGGTAACCATGTTTGGCGAGTAAATCCATGCCTGCTTGCTGTATTTCCCAGCTTGTTTGGCTATCAGGTAGTTTAGGTGGTTGGCGATAAAAACTAGTATTTGGCTCAATGGTAAGTTGGTAATAAGAAATATGTGTAGGACTTAGATTAATTGCTTGTTCTACGTCATTTAATGCTGCAGCTATCTCTTGTTGTGGCAAGGCATACATTAAATCGATATTAAAATTTTTAAACCCAGCTTGATGAGCAGCATGTGCAGCATCGATGGCTGTTTGTGCATCATGTATACGGCCTAGACTTTTTAATTGTGTGTTGGTAAAACTCTGTGCACCAATAGAAATTCGATTAACTCCTGCATCATGCAAGCCTGCGAAATTTTCTTGATCGGTAGTACCTGGGTTAGCTTCAATAGTAATTTCAGCGGCGCTACTTAGATTTAGCTCATTTCTAATCGCATCAATAAGACGCTGAATACTTTTAGCAGCGAATATACTGGGTGTGCCTCCGCCTATGAAAACACTTTTAACTTCCCTATTTTGTACTTCTTTTGCATAAGATTTTAGATCAATAATTAATGCATCAATGTATTGGTCTTCGGGCAGCGTATTTTGTATCTCATGCGAATTAAAATCACAATAAGGGCATTTCCTTATGCACCAGGGGATGTGTACATAAAGGGATAATGGAACACTATGCATGATGACGCATGCTAAACCTTTGTTAACCTAATTTAGTTTAGAAATTAATTTTTGCAGAGCTTGCGCTCGGTGACTAATACGATTTTTTTCAGCAGGATCTAGTTGTGCCGAAGAACAGCCATGTGTAGGAACAAAAAATAATGGATCATAGCCAAAGCCGTTAGACCCGGCTAAGTCATATAATATTTTTCCTTCCCAAATGCCTTCGCAAATTAATGGCATCGGGTCTCCTGCATGTCGCATGTACACAATGACACATTGAAAACGCGCGCCGCGATCTTCTTCGGCAACGTTTTTCATCTCACTGAGTAATTTTATATTGTTGGCCTCATCTGCACCATGTTCGCCAGCATAACGTGCACTGTATACACCAGGTGCTCCTTGTAGTGCATCAACTTCAATACCGGAATCATCTGCTAATGCAGGAAGGCCTGTGAGTTGTGCGGCATGACGTGCTTTGATAATGGCGTTTTCAACAAACGTAGTGCCTGTTTCTGGTACATCAGGCACATTAAGTTCTGATTGTTTAATAAGTTGAAAACGTTGTTGATCAAGAACTGCTTGAATTTCTCTTAGCTTCCCTGAATTGCCGCTCGCTAATACGATTTTTCCATTCTCAATATTATTTGACATATATTTAGTTCTTAAGACTATTAACTTAAGCTGGCTTTTTGTTGTTGAATAATCTCTTGAATGCCTTTATTGCCTAAAGCTAATAAGCTTCCAAGTTCCTCTTGAGTAAAGGCTTGTTGTTCAGCTGTGCCTTGAATTTCAATAAACGCTTCGCTGTCATTCATCACAATATTCATATCTGTTTCAGCAGTGCAGTCTTCAGCATAATCAAGGTCTAATACCGGTACATTTTGAAAAATGCCTACTGAAACCGCAGCGATATAGTTATTCACTGGGTCTTTTTTAAGGTCGCCAGATGCGAGCATTTTTTTAATGGCATCATAGAGCGCTACAAAACCGCCTGATATAGATGTAGTTCGTGTACCTCCATCTGCTTGGATAACATCACAATCTATAGTGATCGAATATTCGCCGAGTTGTTTGAGGTCAACGGCTGCACGTAACGATCGGCCAATCAAGCGCTGAATTTCAAGTGTTCGTCCACCTTGTTTGCCGCGTGAAGCCTCACGACCCATACGACTATTGGTTGAACGCGGTAGCATGCCGTATTCCGCAGTAATCCAACCTTGTCCCTGGCCTTTTAGAAACCTTGGAACTTGGTCTGACACGCTGGCAGTGCAAAGCACCTTAGTATCACCAAATTCTGCCAATACTGAACCTTCTGCATGCTTGGTATAGTTACGGGTAAATCGGATATCACGCATTTGGTCTGTTTGGCGGGCGCTAGGGCGTGAGATGGTCGAGCTTGGAGAATTCATAAAACTACCTGGTGGAATTGCAAAGAGTCGCGCATTATACGCAAAAATTTTACATAGTATTTCGACTTATAAAGGTGCATGCACTCTCAGTGGATAAATAAATAAAATAAGGATAACTAATGCTTTGTAGTATGACGGGCTTTGCTCGAGTTGAAGATGTATGTGATCAGGGTAATGTGAGCTGGGAGATACGTTCAGTTAATCATCGCTATTTAGAGATCAATTTTCGTCTACCTGAAGAAGTGCGACGAATAGAACCGCAGCTACGGAAATTTCTGCAGTCTAAACTGGCGCGTGGCAAAGTAGATTGCACATTTCGTTATCAATTGGCGGATGCTCAAGCGGCTGCATTAGAGCTGAATGAACCTCTGCTTGATAGTTTAATTAAGCAAATTAATCATGTAAACGAAAAACTCCCACAAGCCACACCAGCTGAGGCAGTAGATCTTCTTTCTTGGCCAGGCGTGGTGCGTACGACCGAAACTGATATGAATAGTTTTCATGCTACTTGTATAGAGTTATTTAAGACTGCAACAGAACAGTTAGTAGATATGCGTGGTACTGAAGGCGAGCGTTTGAAGAATATGTTACAAGAGCGCTGTGAAGAAATTGCAAATCTTGTCAAGAAGGTGCGCATACGGTATCCGCAAGTTTTAGAAGCGATAAAACAAAAACAACAACAGCGTATTGATGAGCTCAATGTCGAAATGGATCAACAGCGCTTTGAGCAAGAGTTAGTATATGCTTCACAAAAATTAGATGTAGCAGAAGAGCTAGACCGGTTAGATAGCCATTTAGTGGAAATGCAGACTATATTTGATCGCAAGAATCCTATTGGTAGGCGCTTAGATTTTTTAATGCAAGAATTTAATCGTGAAGCGAATACACTAGCCTCTAAGTCTGCAGATATTGAGACTACGCAAGCCGCTGTAGATTTGAAGGTATTAATCGAGCAGATGCGTGAACAAGTACAAAACATTGAGTAAGAGTAAGCAATATATGTTAAACAAAGAACATTCTAAGAAACATCAAGTTAAAATCTTTTGTACTGGCGGTACAATTGATAAAATATATTTTGATGCGCTTAGCGATTATCAAATTGGTGAACCGGTTGTAGATAATATTTTAAAAGAGGCGTTGGCTAAATTTTCTTATGAAGTTGAATCGATATTAAAAAAAGACAGTTTAGAAATTACTGACGAAGACCGCGATATGATTTTCCAACAAGTTGCTGCTGATTCATGTGAGAATATTTTAATTACTCATGGTACTGATACCATGATCAATACTGCGCAACGTTTGGAAGAGATTAAAGACAAAACCATTGTATTGACTGGCGCTATGCAACCAGCAAGGTTTCGTAATACTGATGCTATCTTTAATATTGGCTACGCAATTTCCGCTGCACAACACTTACCACATGGTATTTATCTAGCTATGAACGGGCAAATCTTCACTGCCGATGCTGTCCAAAAGAACCGTGCAGCGGCACAGTTCGAAGCCATCTAGATCTCTTGAAAATAAGCAAGAAATTACCCTTGAAAAGCTAAAATTAGCCCATATCTTTTAAACATCAAAGTTAACAATCCAGTTGTAAGGAGGCTAAAAATGCTTGCAAGAGTCTATCGGGATCCAATGGATACCTTCCGCGAATTTCGTGGAGAACTAGATCGTGTGTTTAATACTAATTCTGCCGGCTACACGGATACGGCTACAGATTGGGTGCCAGCTGTCGACATCAAAGAAGCTAAGGATGCCTATGAAGTGGTTGCAGATGTTCCAGGTGTTGAGCCTAAAGATATTGATGTCTCACTAGAAGATGGTGTGCTAACCGTTAAAGGTGAACGTAAATCTGAAAGTAAAGACGAAGGTGAAGGATACACCCGTACTGAGCGAACTTATGGAAGTTTTTATCGTCGATTCACACTGCCGGATACTGCTGATGCGGATAATATTTCTGCGAAGACAGAACATGGCGTTCTAAAGCTACACATTCCTAAAAAGGAAAAGGCATTGCCAAAGAAAATTTCGGTCGAAGGATAAAATGATCTGACATGGATGTCAGTACATGGAGGTTTGTAAGCGCCGCGTTTATTCGCGGCGCTTTGATGTAGGGGATGTGAAAATTTACTAGTATCATTAAGATGTTATGGAATACAAAGACTATTACAAAATACTTGGTGTAGAGCGCGATGCTAAAGAAGCTGAAATTAAAACAGCTTACCGTCGTCTTGCGCGTAAGTATCATCCTGATGTTAGTAAAGAAGCAGATGCAGAAACAAAATTCAAAGAAGTTGGTGAAGCTTATGAGGTGCTAAAGGATAAAGAAAAGCGCCAAGCGTATGACCAACTCGGTGCAAATTGGAAACAAGGGCAAAATTTTAATCCTCCACCTGGTTGGGAAGATATTTTTTCCAGTGCAGGAAATACCTCTGGTGCAGGCTTTAGCTCTAGTGGTTTTAGTGATTTTTTTGAATCAATGTTTGGCGGTGGTTTCGCACAAGGTGGTGCTGGATTTAATCAATCTAGGGGATTTCAGCATCATGGTTATCAATCAAAAGGTGCAGACCAGCATGCAAATATTTCCATTGCACTTGAAGATGCGTATCAAGGTGCTAAAAAGAATATTCGCTTAAGTAATGGGCGCAATTTAGATGTAAAAATTCCCGCAGGGATTACTTCAGGTAAACGCATTCGTCTAGCAGGGCAAGGTGGTCAGGGAGCGGGCGGTGGGCCAAATGGTGATCTGTATTTGGAAGTAACGATTAAACCAAATCGCATTTTTAAGTTAGATGGGAAAAATATTTTATTAGACCTTCCTATTACCCCATGGGAGGCTGTGTTAGGTGCAAGTGTTCATGTGCCAACATTGGGCGGGCGTGTAGAAGCTAAAATCCCAGCCGGTTCACAGTCAGGAAAAAAATTACGTTTGAAAAATCGAGGCTTAAAAGGCAATCCTGCTGGCGATCAGATCGTGACTTTACAGATTGTTATGCCAGAAAGTAGTAATGATGAAGACAAAAGTTACTTTGAAGATATGCAAAAACGCTTTGATTTCAATCCACGCCAGAAACTATAAGTAAGAAACTCTGAATAAGGGATATTTATACGTATAATTTGGTCTTACTGATTAAAATCACCAATAATACTTTTTAACTATGAAGTTACAGATCATGCGCAGCTTTGTTTTAATTATTTTATCGCTTTGTTTTACAAACGTATTCGCTGGGCTTCCTAATTCTGTAGATGGTGAACCGTTACCATCATTAGCGCCGATGTTGGAGCGTACAACTCCTGCCGTGGTGAACATTTCAACTACTGGCAAAGTGGTAGTTCGAGACCCGTTTTTTGATGACCCCTTCTTTCGACGATTTTTTGATGTCCCGCAGCAACGACGCGAGCGTCGCACAACTGGGCTAGGTTCAGGAGTGATCATTGATGCGCGTAATGGTTACGTGTTAACCAATTCACATGTGATAGATAAAGCGCAAGACATCGTGGTGACTTTAGAAGACGGACAACGTTTTGATGCACAGGTAATTGGTAAAGATCCGGGTGCAGATATCGCTGTGATTCAAATTGATGCAGCGAATCTAAAAGAAATCCCTCTAGGGGATTCTGATGTATTGAGACAAGGTGATTTTGTAGTAGCCATTGGCAACCCGTTTGGTTTAGGTCAAACCGTAACGTCTGGAATTGTCAGTGCCTTAGGTCGTAGCGGTCTCGGCATTGAATCGTATGAAGATTTTATTCAAACAGATGCTTCAATTAATCCCGGAAATTCAGGTGGTGCATTAGTCAATTTACGTGGTGAGTTAATCGGCATCAATACTGCTATTTATGGTCCAAGTGGCGGCAACGTTGGTATTGGTTTTGCGATCCCAATGAATATGGCCAAAAAAATTACTGAACAATTAATCGAGCATGGAGAAGTAAAACGCGGACGCTTAGGGTTTAGTGCTCAAGATTTAACACCAGAACTAGCAGAAGCTTTTGGAATTACACACAAAAAAGGTGTAGTGGTGGCACGTGTTGAAGCTAATTCTCCTGCTGATAAAGCTGAGATGGAAGTAGGTGATGTGATTGTTTCTGTGAATGGGCGAGATGTACAAAGTTCAGCACAAGTGCGCAATGAGATCGGTCTGTTGAGGATTGGTAATCGAGTGAAAATTGGAATTTTGCGTAACGGTAAATCACGCACATTGATTGCAACCATTGAAGATCAAGTAATTGATACAATACAAGGTGAAAAGCTAAGTAAACTTTTGGCAGGTGCGATTTTTAGTCAAAAGCAAGAACATACTGCTCGTGGAGCTACCTCAGGAATAGAGGTGATTAATGTAAGTGCCAAAGCTGCATCAGCCGGTTTGCGCAAAGGCGATATTATTATAAGTGTGAATAAGCAACGCGTGAAAACAATTCGCGATATGAAAACTGCAATTCAAAGAAATAAAAGCGCAGTTTTATTAAATATTCAGCGTGATTCACGTGGTTTGTTTTTATTAATTCAATAAAATTTTATGTTACATGCTCTCATAGCCTTTACGAATCAATAAGGTGCGCATCCACTGGTTACCTTTAAAGCCTATATAGAGGTGTATTGCAGCTAAAATAATGGTGGGCACGAAGTAATGCAGTTCGTGTAATTTCAGGCTGCTTACTATTGAAGCCATGACAATAGAATGGAAAAAATATATCGGGATGTAAATTATCATTATTATTAAACCATGAGCCCAAAGTACTCGCGATAAAAGCCAGCCCCAAGCAAAGATGAATGCCCAAATATTAAAGCCATTAGCAACCGAAATGATTCGATCATTTTTAGTGTAATTCATGTGTGCAGCGGTGATCGGATTAAGACTTAAAATGCTCTTAAGTTAACCACCTGTTACTGGCGGGAAAAACGCAACTTCATCCCCATCACACACTTCATTATTAAAATCTGCATACTCTTGATTCACCGCAACCAATAATCGATCCGGTCGATGCATGTTCTGGGTAGCTAACATCCAAATTTCTGCAACCGTAGTGTTGTTTGTAATCAGTACATCATCGTGACTGCGGCCGATGCTCTCACGTAAGCTAGCAAAGTATTTAACATGTACAGACATACTTAAAATATAAACCTCGAAATCGTTGTCTACAAACCAATGCGAAATGGTACCATTTGCATAGCATGAACAAACTAACCCACTTTAATAAAGAAGGTGAAGCCCACATGGTAAATGTGGGAGAGAAACCAGTGAGTCATCGCATTGCAGTGGCGGATGGGCGTATTCGTATGCAGGCAGAAACCTTAAAGCTGATACAAACGGGCGGCCATAAAAAAGGCGATGTATTAGGGATTGCACGTATTGCGGGGATTATGGGTGCAAAGAAAACCTCAGAGTTAGTACCGTTATGCCATCCCTTGGCGTTAACTTCAGTTGAAGTTGAATTCGATATTGAACAGGCACCTATAGCTATTTACTGTAAAGCGACTGTTGAAACACATGGTCAAACCGGTGTGGAAATGGAAGCCTTGGCTGCAGTACAAGTTGCGCTTTTAACGATCTATGACATGTGTAAGGCGGTCGATCGAGGTATGATTTTGCAAGATATTGCGCTGCTGAGTAAGACTGGTGGAAAATCAGGCACATGGACTCGCAAACCCTAAGCTACATGTAATGCTAGTTGTCTATTAAGTTATAACAAAAAATGTTGTCAGGAGAGTATCGATGAAAATAATTAAGTATTTATTTATAGCAATTATTTTATTAATTGTAGTAGTAGTTGGTGCGGGTGTATTTTTTATAAAAACTCTTGATCTAAATAATTATAAAGAATTAATTGTAAATAAAACTAAAGAAGCAACGGGCAGAAATTTAATCATCGCAGGTAATATCGAGCATACTTTGTGGCCGCGGTTAGGGTTGACATTAGGTCAAACTACTTTTGGAAATGCATCTGGATTTGGCGACAAACCCATGGCAACAGTTGAGAAAGTTAATATCAATGTTGCAGTATTACCGTTACTAAAGAGTAAGGTTGAAGCTTCAAAATTAGTTTTGCATGGTTTGAAAATGAACTTGCATAAGAATGCAAAGGGCGTATCCAATTGGGATGACTTAATGCCGGAAGAGCCAGCTGGAGAAAAGATGCCTGCTAAAAAATCTGCAGCTTCTGAGGTTGATGTGGTAATCAATGGTATTGAAATTACCGATGCCGAATTGCTTTGGCAGGATGATCAAACTGGTACTAAAATTCAAATTGCTCCATTTAATTTATCCACAGGTGAATTAATAGATGGCAAGGCAACTGATGTAAAAATGGATTTAAAACTAAAGAATGCCTCGCCAGTTATGGATGCTAGTTTAGTTATCGTTACCAAAGCATTGTTTGATTCAAAAGCACAAACTTTAAGTTTGCAAGGTCTGGATGTCGATCTGCACAGCACAGGTGAATCGTTTCCGAATGGTGCGATGAATCTAGACCTTACTTCTGATGTAAGTGGAAATTTTTCTATGCAAAAATATTCTATGCAAAACACGGATATTAAGATTACCGGAACAGGGGATGCATTCCCCGAGGGTAAGTTAGATGTTTCCATGCAAACCAATATTGATGCGGATATTGCAAATGAAGCCCTGAGTCTTTCGTCTCTTGTGGTGTCTATGTTGGACACGCAATTAGCGGGTAATGCTTCAGTAAAATCGTTTAGTAAGCCTGATGTTAAGTTTTCATTAGCTTCAGAATTATTAGATCTCGATAAATTATTGCCGACTTCAAGTGCGGAAGAAAAAGCCGAAAGTACTCCAGCAGATGAGAATGAACCGATTGAACTGCCAACTAGCACACTGAGAGATATGCGCGTGAATGGCGATATAACTGTTGGCAAACTAATCGTTTCCGGTATGACCATGACGAATGTTAAAGCAACGGTTACTGCTAAGGATGGTTTATTGCAAGTTACCCCAATGTCGATGAATCTTTATGATGGCACTATGAAAGGGAAAGCGAGTGTGGATGTGCGTGGGGATACCCCAAAATATGCACTGGCTACAGATTTGGCCGGCGTCCAAATCGATCAACTCAGTATTGATTTTTTAGGTGAAGAACAAGCCTATATGCGAGGCGTGAGTAATCTTTCTTTAGATATTAATACTGTCGGTAATAGTGTAGCCGAATTAAAACGAGCACTCGATGGTAACGTCAAGCTCGATGCAGGCAACGGTGCGCTAAGAGATGCGAAAATGGCCGCCAATATTGAAAAAGCGGCAGCGTTTATGAAGGGCAGAGACCCGAAGCCTACTGGTGAGGAAGTAGTGTTTGATAAGTTATTTGGGACTTTTAATATCGTGAATGGTTTATCGGATAACAAGGATTTCACATTCGACTCCCCTATTGTTTTTGCAAAAGGAGAAGGCAAGGTTAATATTGCGGAGTCTAAAACGGATTATACAATTTCGATTGGTTTATCTAATGAGCCAGGTAAATATGCCATACCAATAACCATCAAAGGGCCATTTGATGATTTAAGTTATGGTATTGATTTGCAAGCTGCAATTAAGGCCAAGCAAACTGCGATCGTAGAAGAAAAGAAAGAAGAACTAAAAGAAGACTTTGAGGAAAAGAAAGCAGAAAAAGTTGAAGAACTTAAAGAAAAATTAGGCGATGAACTAAAAGATAAAATTAAACTATTCTAGTGTAATTGTTTTGATGAAGTCCGTATTCTGCATTTTGCTATTTTGGCTAAATGCATGTGTGATTTCTTATGCGACAGAGGTAAATGTTCGTTATGAAGATAAAACCTATTATTTAAATGCCGAATTTATTGTCGATGCCTCGCAAGCGCGTGTCATGGCGGTATTAACTGATTTCGAAAATATTGCTGATCTTAATCCCGCTATCATCGAGAGTGAATTACAAGACTCGATTAAACAAAAGGGTCTGCGAGTAAAAACCGTTATTAAGGACTGTATTTTATTTTTTTGTAAAAGCATTACACGAGTGGAAGACATCACTAAAACTGGCAATGAAAAGCTTGAGGCATTCGTGCTACCTATGCTAAGTGATTTGCGCTCTGGCTATGCAGTGTGGGTTCTAACTCAAAATCCATCAGGCACCATGGTGAAGTATGATGCAAACACGCAGCCTAAGTTTTGGATTCCTCCCATCATACGTTCGTATCTACTGAAAAAAAAGTTTAAACAACGCGTAATTGAAAGTGTTGAGTTGTTACAACAAAAAGCTAAAAATAAGTACTAGCAATAAAATGAAAAAAAGTTTTAGCCAGCAAGTATTGTCTTGGTTTGATGTGCATGGCCGTAAAAATTTACCTTGGCAGGTTGATCGTGATGCATACAAAATTTGGGTCTCTGAAATAATGCTGCAACAAACACGTGTGGAAACTGTGATCCCATACTACGCAAACTTCATGCAATATTTTCCTACCGTAAAAAAACTTGCTACCGCGAATATTGATGAAGTGTTGCACTTATGGACAGGCCTTGGATATTATGCACGTGCGCGCAATTTGCATGAAGCTGCAAAAAAAATTTGCGAGCGTCATGATGGTACGTTTCCTAAAAATATTGATGACGTGATGGCCTTGCCGGGGATCGGTCGTTCCACGGCAGCAGCAATCTTAGCGTTAAGTTTCGATCAAGCTCATGCCATTCTTGATGGCAATGTTAAACGTGTATTAGCTCGATATTTTGCCGTGCAGGGGTGGCCAGGCAAGCGAGAAGTGGAATTGCAACTTTGGCAACATGCAGACGCCTTACTTCCTCCGCAACGTTTTGCAGAATATACACAAGCAATGATGGATTTGGGTGCTACGCTTTGTACCCGTAGTAATCCAAATTGTAGAATCTGTCCTGTTCAAGGTAGTTGTGAAGCTAATGTGCAGCAAAGACAGAGTGAGTTGCCTACACCAAAACCATCTAAAAAAATCCCTCAACGGGATGTGGTTGTGGCGATTATTCAAGATAGCGACGACGATTCAATTTGGTTAGAAAAGCGTCCGCCGGCAGGTATTTGGGGTGGCTTATATAGCTTCCCGGAGTTCGAAGATAACACTAAGCTAGATATATGGCTGAATCAACACTATAAAAACTGTTCACCAAGTTTTCAGTCATTGCCAGTTATTTCACATACTTTTTCTCATTTTAGGCTACATATGCACCTAAGACTCATTCAGATCAATAAAAGACCCAATGGTGTAATGGAAGACAATCTTGGGGTTTGGTATAAACTTACTGGCCAAAAAATTGGTTTGGCGACTCCTGTAAAAAAGGCGTTAGAACAAGTCTTAAACTATAATAAGGAACAAGCTCATGACGCGCATGGTGCAATGTGTGAAGCTTAATAAAGAAGCTGAAGGTCTCGAATACTTACCCTATCCAGGTGAGTTAGGTCAGAAGGTGTATGACAATGTCTCACAAGAAGGCTGGCAGATGTGGGTAGGTCACCAGACCATGTTAATGAATGAATATCGCCTAACCCCTGTAGATCCAAAAGCGCGTAAGTTTCTTGAGGAAGAAATGGAAAAATTCTTTTTTGGCGAAGGTTCAGAAGCCCCTAAGGAATTTGTCGATCCTAATGCAAAATAACGTTTAGTTATTAAAAACGTATTGACTCATTTTATAGAGCCACGTTTAATAGCCCGCTTCAAGTAAATCCCAAATTTAGCCTGCATAGCGGGGTCGCCGTATGACACGACTGTATGGATGCAGGAGATAGAGCAACGCAGGAGCAGTTGCCGAAGTAGGTTAGGACTGAAAATCTATTTTCAGTTCCTGTGACAAAAACGGTAGCCCGTTTCAAAATATGGCCAGGTAGCTCAGTTGGTAGAGCAGTGGACTGAAAATCCTCGTGTCGGTGGTTCGATTCCGCCCCTGGCCACCATTAATTCAAGCACTTAACTCAAATCTACTTTTTCTATTATAACTCGGTGCTACCCTGGTGCTACCTTTAATAGAAAAATTTTTAGGATTTTTAGTCACGTCCAAAAAATTCATAGACACCCCCCGGGGGCCCTAATTGAGATTAGTACACGTTTACGTACTTTCTCTCCCACACCAAACAGGATTTAAGAAAAACAATTTGT
>JABDMD010000071.1 GCA_013001685.1 Gammaproteobacteria bacterium
CTCCAGCACCGGTACCTAGATCACGTCTACGCTGTAGTCCTGTTCTAAATTTCCAATTATTTTTTGTAATACTTAATCGCGTATCAAAATTTTCGGCACCCGTATTCACAGAATCGGGGGCGAGTGAAGTACCCTGCAAGGTTGCAATATCTGCATCCACATCTTCATCTTGCCCATCGGTATCACGAAATTCAGCTGAAAAAGCTATATCAAAGCCCCCTACTTCCCCGCCATAAAGCGCCCAAGCATCTTTAGTATCAAAACTACCCAAACGTGAACCCACTTCCAGCCCATCAATTTCGGACGCTTCTTTTGTAATAATATTTATCACGCCGGCAAAGGCATCTGCACCATACACTGCAGATCCGGGGCCACGAATCACTTCAATTCTAGAAATCGATTCCACTGGGAAACCACCCCATACCTGATTTCTATCTCCAACAAATAAATTGTTTATAGATATTCCATTTACCAACATGAGTACTTGTGGATTTTCATTAGTGTGCACGCCTCTAAACGTATAGATAGGTTGATAACCTGCAGCACGACGCGATACATGCAAGCCCGGTACCGTTTCTAATGCCTCGTCTATATCTGTTGCACCAATCTCTTTAATATCTTTTGCAGTAATAACGGTAGCAACTGCAGGTGCACGAGAGATGGGTTGCGCACTACCAGTAGCGATACTAATAAATTCTTCATCACCATACAGTTCGATAAGCGCTTCTTCTTCGTCTTCATCGTAATCAGAAAAAGCAGTGTTGGTTAACACTGCAAATATAAAAATACTAAAAAGTATGAATTTAAATTCAAAAATTGGATGATTGTTCATGCTGACACTCCTTGATGTCGTACATAATTATTCCCTTCACTTACCAACGATAATGAGTGAACTTCATTACAAAATGGAGGAGCATCAACCTCGACACTCAAGCGAAAAAATACGTATTAATGCACCTTATTTTAAGGAGTTACGTTGAAATTGAAGACGAGATGTGTCGGTATTTTAATACCGTGGATCAAATAGAATTAAACACGAGCGGTATAAAATGTACGATGAATAGTAATACTTGATTTAAACAAAATTTACATTTTTATAATAATTTTGTTTTTTTACCATTAATTATTTTCCCCACTCTCTAGCATTCTCTCCCGAATATGAGACAAATTCACACCGCAGAGGAAAAAACACACCTTCACTAGTAGAATTCGTATCTATAAAACAGGGGAAAAACCCGGCAGTAAAACATAGTGACATGAAATGATAAAACTCATTAGGGGCCAGACCTTGATCAGCCGCCAGAGCTGCATCCATTCCAGCCGCATTTAATTTAAATGGATAATTATTTTTCTCGAGTATTTGCTCGATCTCAAGAGCTAATAAAACATGCTCTCCATCTTTATAACCAAGCTTCTGTGAAAGTTCTAACAGTGGCTTAATTCTTTCATCTTTATTAACAATTGGTCGGCCATAGCCTGCTAACATTCTTTTTGACTTTAACTCAGTTAGTACAATATTTTCTAACCCCTCACCTGCTTTAATTCGTTTACAAGTGTCAATTAGAAAGTCTATGGCTTTAATTAGTGGTCGTTGCCCATAATTCGTTGCTTCTGATACCGCTAATGAAGCACTTATAGCCAAACTACCTGTACTTCTGACGGTTCCGGCTAACGCTGCAACTCTATTATTCCAAATACGAGGATCAGGATAGCTTGCAGAAATTACCCATATTCCTTCAAATAAACGCGCTTGATCCTCTGAAAACTCTCTGCCCGTAATACCAAATAAAAGAACCTGCATCCAACTAAATTTACTTAATTCCTGAAATACATCCTTGCCTCTAAATACCACACGTTCGCCAGGAAACGATGCTCCCATTTCAGTTATCCAATTATTTTCGTGCTGAATTAAATTACTCAGATTTTTTTTCATATCTTATTACTTATTGGTCGAATATTAATTATGGTTGGCCTGGATCCGATTCGTCTATCAAATGTAATTTATTTAGAAAGAATGGATATTTCTTAATTCCGTAATATTTTTGCTCAAGGGCGTGAGCACTCGCTCCTGGTAACCTAAGAAGCAAGTACAACATCTCGCCTTGCTCGCTTGAAAATTCTAAATCTTGAAAAGCAGTTGCAGCTACTGACGTAAATGCTATTGGCATGTCTACCGTTTTTTCAAGAGCTGCTTGATTTTCTAATAACCAATTTAGACTGGAATTTGAATTGGATAATGATGCTAACTTTTTTAATGTTTGAACAATGGGCGCTGGACATGACACACCATTAGGGTCAAACCCGGGTGGGTGTTCCATGGGTTGCCAAATATCTGCACGTTCTTCTTTTGGTGGGTTCAATAAAACTTTTTCCCACTTTTCTAAATCTTGACCGCATTCTTCCCAGAGTTGCATCACTAAAAACACTTCTCTTGCACCCCCGTATTGGCCTGCACCTACTGCTAGCGCGGCCATTAATACTGATGCTGCGGTTGAACCTCCTACCCCTGCATTCATTGCTGCACGCACGCTATGGTCACGAATGCCTGGGTTTGAAATTGCGACTGCAATCGTTTCAAGTAGCTTGGCTTGTTCTTGTGTCGGTTTTTCTAATTTGAAAAGTAAATATAAATATTCAACCCAACTTGCTTTGTCTAATAGATCTCCATACACATCATATCCAGCACAGAAACATTTTTTTGCAGCGAAGGGGTTATCTGGTTCAGGTTCCTCTCTCCAGATTTTTGTATGTATGACTTCTTGTTTCTTTTCTTCTGAAGGCATAATTGGAAATACATGTTAAGAAAATTTTAGCTTTTGCTAAATATAGTTTTGTAAGCCCTGAGAAAAAGACTAATACACTATATATTTTTATAAATTTAAAAACTAATCAACTTACTTGAGTGTGCCCAATGCTTTAAGTCGACTGTTTATTGGAGGCACTTCTTCTTTATCGATGCGTACATCAAAGATTACTGGACCATTCGTCATTAATTCTTTTACATTCAAATTTTTAAGATCTTCTATTGAATTAATCAAGCGAGTTGAAATACCCATTGATTCAGCATATTGAACAAAATCTATTTTTGGTAATTCATATCCAATATGTTCACCGCCACCAAGGTTTTGGCCTTGCTTGACCATGCCATATTCTGAATCATTAAGAATGATAAAAAATACAGGCAACTTTTCTTGTAAGGCTACGGTTACATCACCACCATACATCAGCATTGAACCATCTCCAGTTAAGCAGACTACTGGATGTTTATTATTTGCCAGTGAAGTACCTATTGATGAGCCAATCGCCCAACCCATAGAACCAAACTCTAAACACGTCCAAAATAAACCTCCATGGTCATCGTCTCTTGATCCTGCCAGCCTTCGATCATAAGGATGTAAATAATGAATTGACCACGCCATGCTATTTCCAGAATCACAAAGATACTTTGTTTCAGGTGGAAAGATTTTGGGTAATGCCGTCATTAAGCTTTGCGGCTTAATAGGTGAACTATTGTCATGGCATTTACTTTCATCGATAACTTTAAAAAAACGTTTTAGTTCAGGCTTTTTATTTATATCTACATTACTTTTGTTTGCATGCCTATTATTTGAAGTTGCTATTTTTTGAATGTCTAAATTATTTTCTACTTTTTCAAAGATTTTTGCGATGTCGCCCCTAACGTGTAAACGCGCCATTGGTGAGTGCATTAAATTATGCTCGGAAGAATCAATATGTATTAAGCGCTGGTTTAAAACTTTTTGATCCCACGTATTACTGGCGGTTTCACTCAGTGTCGTTCCTATAGCAACAATGGTATCCACCTCATCATCAAAAACTTCAGTTGCACTATCGTGACCAGCAAATCCTAAAACGCCACGAAATAAAGGATGATATGGACTGACAAGGCCTTTGGCATGAGGCGTGGTTACAATTTTTGCATGTACACTCATTGCCACATTTAATATTGACCCTATTCCATGCAAACAGCCTTCGCCAATAATGAAAACAATCTTTTTAGCAGTGGCAAGCTGTTTTGAAAATATTTCTAAACTATCGATATCTATAGGACTTGGATTCCAAAGTAAATTTGCAAGATCGTTAGTTGGATATTTAACAGGGCTAACAGCTCTTAGTACATCTAACGGAATACTTAAGTGAGCGGGACCCATAGGCGAACGAAACGCAGTCATAATGGCTGACGCTAATTTTTGCTCAAACTGATTTACATGAGAAACCAATGTATTGTAATGAGTGCATGGTTCAAACATCGCCACGGTATTGATTCCAGTATCGCCAGACTCTTGTGCAGCATTGCGACCAAAGTTTTCAAGAGCGGTCTGAGCTGTGATTACTAGTAATGGAGAATGATTATCGTATGCTGAAGCAACACCTGTTATTAAGTTCGTTGCCCCAGGTCCAGCTGTTGCACAACACACACCCAGGTTGCCGCTATTCCGTGCATAACCATCAGCCATAAAAGCAGCACCGGTTTCATGCCTTGCAACTATCGCTCTTGGCCCACCTTTTTCTGCACTGCGAGACAGTGCATTGTATAAAGGCTCAATCGCACCACCAGGAATGCCAAAAACATAATCGACACCTATGTAATCTAAATAAGAAACAAGTAAATCACCAACCTCATAAGTCTCAGCAGGCGTACTCTTTTGAGCAGCAAAAAACTGAGAGTCATTTGCTGTAGGCAACTCAATAACGTTACTATCATCAATCTCTAATGCATCGCTCTTTTCAGTAACGATATTAATTAAAGACGCTGAACTTATGTCATCTCCGCTTGCAGCCATTTCTCAACTTAATTGTGTTTTAACTATTATTATTTGTACGCGTATTAAATGTACGTGATTATATGTTTGAGGTAACAATGTAATAGTTGGTATTAACAATTATTAGCAATGTACTCATATTTAATTTTAGTAGTTATTAAACAAAATACAACACTTAACGTGTGTTTAACATGGGGTTATACACTATTTTTCAAGTGTTTTCATAACTAAATGATTTTTAGAGGGTTTTAATGAGTCAACCAATTGACACTTCCACCAAATTTCAATCTACACAAAAAATTACCAAATAATTTATTTATGCACGTAACTATCAATTAAATTAATTTTTTACACTCATAGATTAAAAGGCAGCAGAAATATATGCGGCGAATTCAATTATTTGATAATTCATTCTTAAGCAAACTCTTCTTCTGAATTAACACATGTGTGCAGAAATTACATTCTGCTAGAAATCATAAATCTACTACTAAAGAAATTTTATCAATACTATTTAAAAAGTATTAATGTGCTCATCTAACTTTGTGATTATGAAAACACAATACATATAAATTTAAGCGCAATTGGGAATAAGCTTACGCGGACTTCAATACAAGCGTACTAAAGAAACAAGTTTGATTTGAATAAGATTGTTCTCAAGCTCATTGCATAAACCGAGCAAATGAAGCATCTTCTGATGACTCTTCAGTAAGTGCCCATGAGACATATGAACGTTTACTTCAAATTGTATATTTGAGATCAACTGTAATATCACCCAATTTTAAGCTAAAACAAAAAAACTTTTAAGAATAGTTAGTTAGCGCTTTTGCTTAATTAACTGCTATAAAAGTGTTGAATACTTCTGCGGAAAACTTAAACGAACAAGCTAAATTTTTTATCAATAAATAGAAATATTCGTTATAGTTTCTTCATAAATTCATGCACACTTGCAAGACATGTCACAGATAACTATATGGGATCTTCATAGAATTATCTTGAACTCTGCTAGGGAAAGACAATCTAATTTCTAAAATAATACGCAACTACTATTCCCATGAAATCAACATTACATAAAATTGAAGTTTTCATACTAGCTGTTGCTGTGCTTGCAATACTCTATGTAGCTAACCAACAATATTCTTCGTCTTTATTAAATGAAATCAAACGTAGTAATACTTTAAATGTAATTACACGCAACAGTCCCACTACTTATTATGTTGGACCGAACGGGCCAACTGGTTTTGAATATGAACTTGCAAAACAATTTGCAGATTTTTTAGGTGTTGAACTGAACATTGTTGTTCAAAATGAATTTCACCAAATACTCCCTACAATCGTTAACGAAAAAGCACACATAGGTGCTGCTGGAATCACTCACACCAAACAACGGGAAGCCTATGTTGATTTCGGCCCCGAATATACAAAGGTAGTCTCTCAAGTAGCCTTTAAGAGCGGCCAAAATAAGCCTAAGAATATCGTCGATCTACAAGGCAAGCGTCTGGCGGTAGTCAAGGGCAGCTCTCATGCCCAAATGCTGTTAGATCATAAGGAATTCTTTCCTGAATTAGAATGGAAAGAGTACCCGGATTTAACCTCTGAAGATCTCATGCTTTTGACATCGGATAGCTTAATTGATTACACCATTGCCGACTCAAATGAACTAGCAGTAACGCGACGCTATTTTCCTAAACTAAGAGTTGGTTTTAATCTTGGACCAGAACAACCACTTGCTTGGGCATTAAAGAAATCAGAGGACAGCTCTCTACGAAAAGCGGTTAATAAATTTTTTGATAAAGTAGAGAGAGATGGCACCCTTAACCATTTAAGAGAAAAATATTTTGGGCACGTTAACGACATAACTCCAGTAGACAGTCACACATTTCTTAAACATGTACGTGAACGTTTACCAAAATATGAAAACCTTTTTAAAGAAGCTGCTATTGAATTCGACCAAGACTGGCGTTTTCTTGCTGCTGTAAGTTATCAAGAATCCTTATGGAATTCGAATGCAGTATCACCTACCGGCGTTAAAGGTTTAATGATGCTTACTCGTGAAACGGCTAAAGATCTAAAAATTAAAAATCGTGTCGATCCACATACAAGTGTAATTGGTGGGACAGAATACTTTTTATCGATGCATGGGAAAATACCATCACGCATCGGCGAGCCTGACCGTACATGGATGGCACTCGCTGCATACAACGTAGGTTTTGGTCATTTAGAAGACGCACGCGTAATTACTCAACGTGCTGGAGATGACCCTGATCTTTGGATGGATGTTAGAAAATATCTCCCGCTATTAAGCAATAAAAAATGGTACGAAAAAACTCGACATGGTTATGCGCGCGGTAAAGAACCTGTTGTCTATGTGCAAAATATACGAAATTATTTTGATCTACTCGTCTGGCTGGAAAACAAAGGCGAACTCTACGACATAGTCGCACAAAACTAGTTAGCTACTGTTACCTGCGTTGACGAAAAAACGTTTGCAGCAACTCAGCATTTTGTTTTTCTAAAACACCACCTTGCACTTCTACTGTATGGTTATGTCTGGTATCAGTGAGCACATCAAATACTGTGCCTGCTGCACCTGTTTTTGAATCATATGCACCAAATACAAGCCTCTTAATACGTGAATGCAAAATGGCACCCACACACATTAAACAGGGCTCCAAAGTTACATAGAGAGTTGCATCAAGCAGACGATAATTACCAATTGTTTTTGCAGCATTACGCAAAGCCATTATTTCTGCATGTGCGGAAGGATCATTATTAGCAATTGGCTGATTCCACCCTTTGCCTATTACCTTATCTTCAAGAACCACCACCGCACCCACAGGCACTTCTTGTTGGCTCATTGCATGCTCAGCCAAACCAAAAGCTTGTTGCATATATTTTTGATCTTTAATCAAAGAAATTAAATTTAAGCCGAACGAAAACTTATTCCCACTCTATTGTGGCTGGTGGCTTACCTGAGATATCATATGTAACTCTCGAGATACCATCTATTTCATTTATAATTCGTCGCGACACGTGATCTAAAAATTCATACGGTAGGTGCGCCCATCGTGCGGTCATAAAATCTATTGTTTCTACCGCACGCAATGCAATTACATAATCGTATCTACGCCCATCTCCCATTACTCCCACTGACTTCACTGGCAAGAAAACTGCGAAGGCTTGCGACACATCGTCATATAATCCATAAGCCCTAAGTTCTGAGATATAAATATCATCCGCCAATCGTAATAGATCTGCATATTCTTTTTTAACTTCACCTAATATACGCACACCCAAACCAGGACCAGGGAAAGGATGGCGATGAATCATTTCATATGGCAAACCAAGCTCTTCACCCATTTTGCGAACTTCATCTTTGAAAAGTTCTCTCAATGGCTCCACCAATTTTAATTTCATATCCTCCGGCAAACCGCCAACATTATGGTGCGATTTAATTAAATGCGCTTTACCTGTAGATGCACCCGCAGATTCAATAACATCTGGATAAATTGTACCTTGTGCCAACCATTTTGCATTACTTAACTTCGATGACTCTTCTTCGAAGATCTTAATAAATAAATTGCCGATGATTTTACGCTTTTTCTCAGGATCCGCTTCATCTTTTAACTCTTTCAAACAACGCTGCTCTGCATTAACGCGTATCACTTTCACACCCATGTGTTGCGCAAAAGTCTCCATGACCTGATCACCTTCGTGTAAACGCAGCAAACCAGTATCAACAAATATACACGTAAGCTGCTCACCGATTGCTTTATGCAGCAAAGCAGCAACCACGGATGAATCTACTCCACCCGACAAACCAAGGATGACCTGGTCGCCCCTCACTTGTAGTTTTACATTTTCAATTGACTCATGAACAATGTTTACCGAGGTCCAATCAGAACCACATCCACAAATGTCATGGATAAACCGCCCTAATATTTCTTTACCTTTTTTGGTGTGAGTGACTTCTGGATGGAATTGCAAACCATAGATTTTTTGTTGCTTGTTTTCTATCGCTGCAATCGGCGCACTATCGGTGCTAGCGATAACATTAAAGCCATTAGGCAATCTTGCTACACGATCACCATGCGACATCCAAACATCTAAAACAGCATTGTTCTTTTCTACAGTTTGATCTGAAAGCCCTGCTAATAATTCACTACCGCTTTCAATATTGACTTGCGCGTAGCCAAATTCTCTTTGATTCGATTCTTCAACCTCGCCACCCAATTGTTTAGCAATCGCTTGCATACCATAGCAAATTCCGAGCACAGGAATACCTAGCTTTAAAATTTCATTTGAAATTTCAGGTGTGTTTTGGAGCGTTACCGACTCAGGCCCGCCAGATAAAATTATGCCTTTAGCGTTAAAGGCAATAATTTTTTCTATAGCAATGTCCCAAGGGTAGATTTCACTGTAAGTGCCCAACTCTCGCACGCGTCTTGCAATTAGTTGTGTGTATTGAGATCCAAAATCGAGGATTAATACTTTATCGGCATGAATATTTTTCATGAAAAACTACAAATTGAAATGACATGCGAATATTTGTTATTCGACGTGATAATTCGGTGCTTCCTTGGTTATGGTCACGTCATGCACGTGACTTTCTCGATTACCTGCAGCTGAAATTTTCACAAACTCAGGCTTAGTACGCATGTCTTCAATATTTCCACAACCCACATAGCCCATACTAGAACGCAATCCACCGAGTAGTTGTTGAAGTATATTTACTACCGTACCTTTGTATGGAACACGTCCTTCTATTCCTTCCGGTACAAACTTTTCTGCACTACCTTCGTCATCTTGGAAATAGCGATCACTTGAACCTTGCTGCATCGCAGACAAAGAACCCATTCCACGGTAACTTTTATACGAACGACCCTGATACAACTCAACTTCACCAGGAGCCTCTTTAGTTCCCGCAAATAATCCACCAATCATGATGGTGTGTGCACCGGAAGCTACCGCTTTTGCGATATCGCCCGAATAACGAATACCTCCATCTGCAATTATGGGTACCTTGCCTTTCACCAGCTCATTTACATGGTCGACTGCACTAATCTGCGGCACGCCTACTCCGGCAACTATACGAGTTGTACAAATTGATCCTGGGCCAATTCCAACTTTAACCGCATCTACACCGGCTTTAATCAAATCTAGGGCAGCTTCACCTGTGGCAATATTTCCACCAATGACCTGTACATCAGGGAAATTTTCCTTAACCCAGCTAACACGATCTAACACGGCTTGTGCATGACCATGCGCGGTATCTACCACAATTACATCCACACCGGCTTGTACAAGTTCTGTAACACGTTGATCAGTTTCGGCCCCCACACCTACTGCAGCACCGACGAGTAAGCGCCCTTCATGATCTTTACATGCTAAAGGAAAGTCTTTTGATTTTTGAATATCTTTAACCGTAATTAAACCACGTAACTCAAAATCATTATTAACCACTAAAACTTTTTCAATACGATGTTCATGTAAAAGCTTTTTAATTTCACCTTTACCTGCACCTTCTTTCACAGTTACAAGTCGGTCTTGTGGTGTCATGATTTTTGAAACTGGCTCGTCATGACGTTTTTCAAATCGCAGATCACGACTGGTTACGATACCAACCAAAGATTCACCAGATACGACAGGCACACCTGAAATATTTTTTTCGCGTGTAAGCTCCAACACTTCACCGATGCTAGTGTTGGGCTCTACACAAATTGGTTCTTTGATTACACCACTTTCGAATTTCTTAACTGCACTAACTTCGCTAGCTTGCTGAGCGACTGAAAGATTTTTATGTATGACACCAAAGCCACCTTCTTGTGCCATAGCAATGGCTAAACGTGCCTCAGTGACCGTATCCATGGCAGAAGACACTAATGGCATGTTAAGGCTTATATCTCGCGTCAGCTGGGTCTTAAGATCCACATCGCGCGGCAGGACATTAGAGTGAGCGGGGACGAGAGAAACATCGTCAAAAGTGAGCGCGTCTTGTTTGATTCGCATTGTGCGGTCCATGTGCCTAAGTGGCGGCTCATTATAGTGATTGAGCCATACGCGGTAAACTTGTTTAAGAATCAAGTATCATGCCCAGTATGGATAGTATGCAAATAGGAATGGATCTAGAAGAACGACAGATCTATTCCGTCCAACAACTCAACCGAGAGGTTAAACAGCTATTGCAACAAAATTTCCCTCTGCTCTGGGTGGAAGGAGAACTCTCCAATGTGGCGCGACCCGCTTCAGGACATATCTATTTCTCGCTAAAAGACCAACAAGCACAGGTACGTTGTGCGATGTTTCGCAATGCAAATCGAGCATTGCCATTTGAACCTGAGAATGGCATTCAAGTCTTGGCAAGAGCACGTGTCGGCCTGTATGAGCCTCGAGGGGAATATCAACTTACCATCGAACACATGGAAGAAGCCGGGGTTGGCATTCTGCAACGTAAATATGAAGCCTTAAAATTGAAGCTCTATCAAGAAGGATTATTCGATAGCGAAAATAAACAAACCATTCCGACCTATCCCAAAGTTCTAAGCATAGTCACTTCAGCAACTGGAGCGGCTATTCGTGATATTCTAAGCGTGCTACATCGACGTTATCCGCTACTAACCATTCGAATCTATTCAGTACCGGTCCAAGGCGAAGAATCGGCAGGCTCTATAGTAGACGCTATACAAGAGATTAATAAACGGAAAGACAGTGACGTTGTAATAGTTTCTCGAGGAGGCGGCTCAATAGAAGACCTTTGGTCATTCAATGAAGAAATTGTTGCACGTGCAATATATGCATCGAAAATTCCCATCGTCTCTGGTGTAGGTCACGAAGTCGACTTCACCATTGCAGACTTCGTAGCTGATGTGCGAGCTGCCACACCTTCGGCTGCAGCAGAGTTAATTACTCCAGATCAAGAAGAGTTGTTAAATTTATTTGAGCAATATGAAAGTACATTGCGTTACTTAATACGCGATTCCTTGAGTAATTTACATCAAGCCATTGACTGGATGACTCAACGCTTAGAATTTTTGCATCCTAAGCAAGCAATTCAACGTAAACAAGAATATCTGACTGAACTACAAAGACGTGCTCACAGTGCAGTTAAATTCAAACTATCTGATCAGACTAATATTCTAAGCAAATTATTAATGCGATTTGAGAGTCAGTCACCCTATACCCGCGTGCGAGAAGCGAAAATCAAGCTGTACGAACTACATAAACAAATACATCGCACCATGCAGGTAAAGCTAGAACATAAACAACAGCTATTGCACACATTAGCCAGGACTCTAGAGGTCGTCAGTCCATTAGGCACCTTAAATCGCGGTTATGCCATTGTCAGCAATCTAGCAACTGGACAAATTTTGCACGATACTAAGCAGGTAGCAAAAGACGATAAAATATCTGTACAGCTGGCAAAAGGCAGCTTATCTGCCAAGGTAGAAGATAAGCAATAAGCCATTCTGGCACATTCTGATCAAATCAATTGGCATACACCCATAACCATTGCTTGCCACGAGCCGTCTTATCTGGCATAAAAGCTGGCTTCATTTTCACAAGAGTCTTCCATGCCAGCTAAAAAAGTAAAAACCAAGAAAAAAGCCGCTCCCAAAAAGAAGGTAGCTGCTAAAAAGAAAGCTGCACCGAAGAAAAAAGTAGCTAAAAAGAAAGCTGCACCTAAAAAGAAGGCAGCAGTTAAGAAAAAAGCTGCACCGAAGAAAAAAGTAGCTAAAAAGAAAGCTGCACCTAAAAAGGCTGCTGCAAAAAAACCAGTAGCAAAAGCTGCCCCAGTAGACAAAAAGCCCTCTAAAGCCGAGCTTAAGGAACAGCAAGCTCAGGCCGAAAGAGAAAAGAAAAAGCAAAAACGCATTGAACTTCTCAATAAACGCTCAGCTGTAGAGCTGCCAGTAGAGGGGATTACCCCCTATACCTTGCACCGTGGCGAAAGCTATATGAGTGAGGCTCAGCTAGAGCACTTTAGAAATATCCTTCTACACTGGAAACAGGATTTAATTGATGAAGTTAAGCGCACGGTTGATCAAATGAAAAATGATGCCAGTCAATTTGCTGATCCGGCCGATCGCGCCACACAAGAAGAAGAGTTTAGTTTAGAACTGCGGACGCGTGATCGTGAAAGCAAACTGATTAGAAAAATTAATCAGACACTAGCGACCATTGACTCTGAAGATTATGGTTATTGCGAATCATGCGGAATAGAAATTGGTATTAAGCGCTTAGAGGCTCGTCCTACAGCGACCTTATGTATCGACTGTAAGACACTGCAAGAAATCAAAGAAAAACAGATATTTACCTAGAATCCCTCAGAGCATATATAACTGATTTCAGCGAGAAGAAAACTCTATATAGTTAATTTGTGAAACAACAAAGCTATGTAGGCCGATTCGCCCCCTCGCCCTCTGGGCTACTACATTACGGCTCTTTAGTAACTGCAACCGCTAGCTATTTGCAAGCCAAGCACAATGATGGTCAATGGTTGCTTCGCATTGAAGACATAGATCCACCACGTGAGATTTCCGGCGCAACAGACGACATACTATTCACTCTTGAAAGATTTGAATTTGAATGGGATCAAGCACCACTCTACCAATCAACACGCCTTGAACAATATCGCTCGGTAATAAACAATTTAGTTCGCCTAGATCAAGTTTACGCTTGTTCCTGCTCACGCAA
Source organism: Gammaproteobacteria bacterium (assembly GCA_013001685.1). Taxonomy (GTDB): domain Bacteria; phylum Pseudomonadota; class Gammaproteobacteria; order UBA4575; family UBA4575; genus JABDMD01. Next base: position 13,473 of record JABDMD010000071.1, read on the forward strand.
GGATTTGGCTAATGATATTCAAAAAAGTGAACTGGGCAAGCGTTATCCTGGAACCTGTGCGAATAAAAAACTTGATACAACAGATGCTAGTTTTAATCTAAGACTACGGACAGAAAACAAAAATATTACTTTTCAAGACGCTACTTATGGTGAAATAGCCCACAATCTTTTTAAAGAGATTGGCGACATTATTGTCTACCGCAAATTCGATATACCCAGTTATGCGTTAGCTGTGACGGTTGATGATGCATATCAAGGAATCACAGAAGTGGTGCGTGGATTTGATTTATTAGCGTTCACACCGGTACAAATATATTTAAGTCAGCAAATACAGCTACCCATACCAAGGTTTCTGCATATTCCAATTATCGTCAATGAGCGGGGCCAAAAGCTAAGCAAGCAAACGGGAGCAGCAGCGGTAGCCATACGCAATAGAAGCACTGTTTTAATACAGGCATTAAATGACTTAGGTCAACTTGTGCCCAAGAAACTTGAAAGTGAACCTATTAAACAGATTTGGAGCTGGGCAATCAAACATTGGAATGTAGACAACATCCCGAAGACAAAACAAATTTACATGTCGTAAAACTAAAAAGGCCGTGCAATACGCACGGCCTTTTTAAAATAACAAAAACGAAACCGCATGCTATTCATCACTTCCGCTTTCTTTACCTTTCACCCATTCCCAAGGCTCTTCTTTACCAATAGCAAAAAAGATCCAGAAATTACCAATAATCATAATTATGAATAATAAAGCTGCACCAAGTGCCCATAATGGCTCACGATGATGTTCTCCAAAGTTAACAAAATTTATAATCGCAATGAATGCAATGGTCCATAATGCCATTACTCCTAAGGCTTGTAGTGTACGCATAATCGTCTCCTAAACTCTCTAAATTAACTAAATCTTTAACGCCCACCAGGCATTGAACTAGCATCTAAGAACTTATCAAAGAATATATTCTCTTTATTCATACCTTGGTCCACCATCACATCAATAGCAGCATCGATCATCGGTGGAGGACCACATAAATAGCCCTGAGCCTCGCTTAGAGCTATTTTACCAGTATCTACGTAAGCTGACTTGAGATAATCTGTTACCAATCCAGTAGCGCCATTCCACCCACTACCATCTGGCTCCATATTCAATACAGGCACAAATTCAAATGAGTGATTATTATTCCATTTAGAGCCTATGTCAGCCATTTCATTTAAGCAGTACAAATCATCCTGTGTACGTGCACCAAATAAGAAAAGACAATCACGCTCAACTTGATCATTTACAGCAGACTCCAAAATCGCTTTTATGGAGCTAATACCACTTCCGCCTGCTATACATACCATAGTTAATTTATCAGGTCGCATCCAAAAATGACCAAATGGACCAGAAACAGTAACTTTTTCACCCGTCCGATCTTCTGCAAATAACCATTCTGTAAATTCACCACCAGGCACTTTTCGTACAAAAAATGTCATTTCATCCTTAGCTTCATTTTCTGGCGCTTTAGCAAAAGAATAAGATCGTGGAGCACTTAATCCACTAGTGTTTAACTCTGCATATTGCCCAGCAACACCGCTGCGATCAGGTAACGGATATTCTGATTTAATAACTATTTCTTTAATATCGTGGGTTAAATCATTAATACGACTAAATGACCCTTCAAAAGAAACTACTTGATGTGCATGCTCAGCATCTTCTAATTCAACATGAACCTCCACATCACTTTTTAGTCGCGTCTGACATGCTAGAACCATCCCATCTTTGAGTTGATCTGGGTCTAATACATATGAGAAATCTGTTAAGGCTTTTATTTTACCTTTTGTAACTTTACATTTACATGTTGCACAACTACCTACTCTGCAGTCATGCGGCCAAGGAATGCCGAGTTCTAATGCGGCATTAAGGAGATTATCACCAGCTTTTACAGCAAACTTATGTTCACCATTGTTGACAGATGCCTGCCAGTCTTTATTACCGCCAAATAGTCCAAACATGATATCAAATACTCACTGGCGTCCTTTCCAGTGTTGAGAACGCTTAATGTAAGTTTAAAAAGTATCTTTTAAACGTTAATGGAAATGTCTCGTAAGGTACCTGAACTTACATCACTTGCAGTTGGCAAGCAGGTATAAGGCTCAAGTTTCTCCTTACTAGTTGATGGATGCGATTTAACTTTATTAAACCAAGCACTTACACCTGGGCGTGAACTAATTAAATCACCTGCTCCACTATGCTCTAGCAAATTGCAACATGCTGCCCAATGGATATCTGCTAAAGAGAAATCTCCACAAATGAAGTCACCCTTCTTTGGTGGGTTCTTAAGTTGATTCTCTAAACCATCAAACAAGGTTGCTAAACCTGCTTTATCTATATTGTCGCCCATCATGGCCTGAACTTTCTCAGTAGCAACACCTGCCCACTGATACATTACAGCACGATGCACACCATTACGAGGGACTAATGATGGACCAAAGCCTTTATCATCAAGATATGACATCACTGCAGCCGTTCCATAAACAATAAAGTCAATGTCTTGTAAAACTGGAGCAATACCATAAGGAGATTTTGCAATAAAATCACTGTCATCCATTCCATTTATGAGCACGGTTTCTACATCAACACCCTTCTCACCTGCTGTCTGTAAACACTTCCCAGTGTTTGGACAACTTGGGTGCCCACTCAATATCATTTTTGTTCTTAACTGATCTCCGATCATATCTCCCCCTAATAGGCAATCTTCATTAGGATAAAACTACAAACGTTAAGAGCGCTAATTAAAGTACTGCTTAACAACTAAATTACTATATGCAAACTTTAGTGCTAATCAACACCAAAGTAAATTCTAGCTTGGTTTCTTAACCTTCTATTTTCAAAGCACCCGAAGGGCACTTAGAAACAGTTTCACGAATTTCTGCTTCTGGTGCTGCGTCTGTATCGATTACAAACTGACCGTCTTCTACTTTAAATACAGTTGGTGAGCCTTTAACACACTCACCAGCATGGCTACAGATATCCGCATCGTAAGTTACTTTCATCTCTGAACTCCTCTTTATTATTTGTATGGCTATAGTTTGCCGTTTTTTTTTATATTTTAATAGCTTTTTAGCTAAAAATACCCCTATCCCTATTCATACATTGTGGCCAATAAACGAAAAAGAACAGGGGTTTACAGTTAGGCTTTACGTTAAACGTATCCTGCTTGTTTATTCATCTGGGCGGCGATCTTAAGCTCGCCTTCAGACGCCATCTCGTTATCCCACTTCGCCAGCTG
>JABDMD010000074.1 GCA_013001685.1 Gammaproteobacteria bacterium
AAAGTGTTGTGAAGGGGTTGATGGGGCAGGAGCTTGCTAAATTCTTAATTGAGTTTCTACCTTTTGAAGAACATCAAAAAGCAATTATAGATAGTGTTCGTTTAGTGCTTCAGCCTGGTTTGATAACCGAAGAGTTGCGCGAAGAAATTTGGAAACGCGGCAAACGCAAAAATGTCTATTACATAGGCTTTTTACAACAAACTCCTGATGATCTTCCGATCAAAGTGGACTCGCATAATAACTGGGAAGAGATTTCTAAAAATATCCGATCAGAAGTTGAGAAAAATAACAAAATCGCAAAATTATTATGCCAAATTTTAAGTTCTGCTGGTCAAGCATATTTGCAAACTACAGAATTAGTGTTAAGTAAGCCTAATGATCAAGATGCAGTTGCAGCTATCCTTAACTCGATAGGCCAGTATTTTAATAAGTTTGACAATGAGATGCCTACCTGGCGAGATATACAGGCGTTAATTGAATACACTGAACAATATCACCAAAAACATCGAGAAATTCAAAGACTCTTAGTATTAGATCAGTCAATATTGCCCCAGCTAAAAGCAATATTTAATTTATCCATGATAAATGAAACACTTGTTGACCCTATTTTTGGTATGACAGATGCGATTGGATCTGTGATGCGTAAAAAGATAGAGCCAGTTATAAACCCAATAGTAGAGAATATAAAGTTACTTAGGTAATAATATAACCCTCTTAGCTCCAATAGTTGAAAATATACTATTACTTAGATAAAGAAAATCACTGTGGATTATTTGCCATTATTTTTGAATATTAAAAATAAGCCCTGCTTGATTGTAGGTGGTGGTGTTATTGCTGAGCGTAAAGTTTCAATACTTATGCGTGCACAAGCAAGCATTACGATTATTGCGCCTGATGTAACTTCAGAGATAAAGAGGAAGTTAGGCGATCAAGTAACTTGGCAAGAAAAAAAATTTACTGTTGATGATTTAGAAAATAACTTAAGTAATTACCAAATTGTAATCGCAGCAACCGATGATAGAAAAGTAAATGCTGAAGTTGCGCAACTTTGTCGGGATAAGAATATCCTTGTAAATACGGCAGATGACAGCAAAAACTGTGATTTTATATTACCGTCGATAATAGATCGTTCACCTGTGCAGATAGCTGTGTCTACTGGGGGCGCTTCCCCAGTATTAGCTAGAATGCTACGTACTAAACTTGAAAATTGCACGCCTGCATCATATGGGCATTTAGCAAAGTTAATAGAAGATAATCGAGTTGCTGTAAAAGAAAAGTTTTCTACTATCGATAAAAGAAGAAAATTTTGGGAGAAAGTTTTGCAAGGGCCGATTGCAGAATTGGTATTTGCTAATCAATCGAGTGCTGCACAAAAGCTATTAGATGATTCAATTCAACAAGCAGACGATAGTGATCTTCCACAAGGAGAAGTGTACTTGGTAGGGGCAGGACCAGGCGATCCTGATCTTTTAACTTTCCGCGCTTTGCGTTTAATGCAGCAAGCCGATGTAGTGGTCTATGATCGTTTAGTCTCGCAAGAGATTATGGATTTAGTCCGTAAAGATGCTGAGCATATATATGCAGGTAAAGAGCGTTCTCAACATACCCTACAACAAGAATCTATAAATGAGTTATTAGTGCGTTTAGCTAAAGAAGGCAAACGTGTATTAAGATTAAAAGGCGGTGATCCATTTATATTTGGTCGAGGCGGTGAAGAAATTGATTCTCTTGTTGATGAAAATATTCCATTCCAAGTGGTGCCGGGTATTACTGCAGCGGCAGGTTGTGCAGCTTACGCAGGAATACCATTGACACATCGCAAATATTCGCAAGCTGCAATTTTTGCTACAGGGCATCTAAAAGATGGCACAGTAGATTTGAATTGGGAAATGCTGGCGCACTCAAACCAGACATTGGTCTTTTATATGGGTCTACATGGTTTGCAAATTATTTGTGATAGTTTAATAAAACATGGCCTTAATGCATCAACTCCTGCTGCACTAATAATGCAAGGGACTACAGCAAATCAAAGAAATATTATTGGCAGTTTAGAAAATCTGCCTAAATTAGTAGAAAAACATGATGTCAAGCCACCAACGTTAGCAATCATTGGTGATGTTGTGAAATTGCATAGTAAACTTAACTGGTTTAATCCAGAAGAGGATGTCACCGCAGGAGCTGTTAAAGCTTTTGGGGCGGGTAATGTGTAATAGCTTAAAAACTATATTTGCTATTTTATTTGTAGCTACGAGCTTTATGCATTATAGCTATGCTGCAAACTTGAGGTTATTACATGATGATGTAAATCAACCGGTTTTACTTACCCATGCGAATGACTTTCGAATTTTCATAGTTGAAAAAACTGGCAAAATTTTTGCATACAAAGGTACACAGAAACATCTTTTCTTAGATGCATCGTCATTAATAACAACAAGAGGCAGTGAGCAAGGTTTATTATCGATTGCCTTCCATAAAAATTATTCAGAAAACGGATATCTATTTCTTTTTTACACCGCAAAAAATGGTGACAACACTCTAGCGCGTTTAACCGTAGATCTACCTGCTGATAAACAAATCGATCTAAAAAGTCTTGAGGTTTTGATTTCGCAAGAAGATCCTGCTTCGAATCATAATGGCGGCATGTTGGTATTTGGGCAAGACGGTTATTTGTATTTAGGTATTGGGGATGGTGGGCGCGGTGGTGATCCTTGGAATAATGCACAAAATTTAGAAACGTTGTTAGGAAAGATGTTACGCATTGATGTTAATCAATCTAGTGGTTATTCAATTCCTAAAGATAACCCATTTGTAGAGCGAGACAATGTGCTTCCCGAAATATGGGCCTATGGTTTACGTAATCCATGGCGTCATTCATTTGATCGAGAAACAGGTGACTTATGGATTGCTGACGTGGGGCAAAACAAATGGGAAGAAATTCACTGGCGGTCTGTAGATAGTAAAGGTGGTGAAAATTATGGTTGGCGTTTGATGGAAGGTAATCATTGTTTTTTACCTAAAAAAGAATGTGACTCAGGTGATTTAGTTAAACCGGTTGCAGAATATGCGCATAAGTATGGATGTTCAGTAACAGGCGGATACGTCTATCGTGGGAGTAAAATTAAAGAGTTATACGGGAAATATATATTCGGTGATTTTTGTAGCGGTACTATTTGGACAATTAATAAAGAGCAAAATTTTGAAATGCAAGAGCTGATGAAAACTGATTTAAATATCAGCTCGTTTGGTGAAGATTCATCTGGTGAATTATATGTGCTCGATTACCAAGGACGAGTGTTTAAATTTGTACCTTAAATACTAAAATGTTTAAAAAGTATATCGTTATAGTTGTTAGTATTGTTCATATGGGAATCTTTGGAATATCTTCTGCTTCAGATCTTGATGTGGGAATGCAGGCGCCACGGTTTGAGTTATCAGATCAAACTGAAGCTGTGCACAAGCTAAATGGTTATCTGGGGAAATGGGTAGTGCTCTATTTTTATCCAAAAGATGACACGCCTGGTTGCATTAAAGAAGCTTGTGCGTTTCGAGATGATATCGCTGCACTGCACAATCTTGGTGTGCAGGTTTTTGGTGTGAGTTTGGATTCAACTAATAGTCATGCTGAATTTGCTAATAAATATAGCCTACAATTTCCTTTGCTTGCAGATATAGGTGGCAAAGTTGCGAACAGTTACGGCTCATTAACAAAATTAGGCCCTCTTAAGTTAGCTAAACGCCATACTTTTATTATCGATCCAGAAGGTAAGCTTGCAAAAATCTATAGATCTGTAAAGCCAGCCACGCATAGTGATGAAGTTATTGCTGAAATTAAAAAACTTCAAAACTAAAATATTCAAAACTGATAGAATCTAGTTTACACATCACTTAAGGTGTCCTTGGTATATTCAAATAAGCTTATTGTCCGAATATGCAAGGGTTAAACAGGGAAGTCTGTGTGAGACAGACGCTGCCCCCGCAACGGTGATTGAGTTTTAGTAATTTATTTAGCCACTGTGAAAAAAGCATTGGAAGGCAAATTACTTAGTTTAATTAACAAAAATGACACTCATCAGCCCGGAGACCGGCCTTATGTGACTCCCAGTAAAATGGGTTAAAGAGTTGCGGCGGGCGACTCTGGCTGAAGTTTTTATGCACAAGAAAATTTGTGCGCTTCGCTGTGCGTCCGTAAATAAATCCTAAGGACGCTAAATGAAATACAGATTGTTTTTAATATCAGCATTATTTGGCATCAGTAATCTACTACTAGCTTCTGATGAAGTGGTGGTCACACCAGCAAGACACTCACAAGATATTGATGAAGTCATTCCATCTGTAATTGTCATCGATCGCGAGACTATTGAGCGTACTCCATCAGCTGATGTTGCAGATTTGCTGCGCTGGTATGCAGGTGTAGAAATTGGTCGTACTGGTGGTTTTGGACAACAAACCTCTGTTTTTGTGCGAGGTGCAAATAGTAATCATACAGCGGTGCTGATCAATGGCGTAAAGATGAACTCCGCAACAACGGGTGCACCTGCATTAGAAATAATTAATGCTTCAGTGATTGAGCGCATTGAAGTAATCAAAGGCCCTCGTTCTACAGTTTATGGTTCAGAAGCGTTAGGTGGTGTTATCAATATCATCACTACTACAGACCAAGTTAAAAATAATGCTGCTGTGCATATTTCCCGTGGGCGTTATTCAACAACTGAGCAAGGTGTCGATTTAAAGTTTTCAAATGATTATGCAATTGGTGATTTTTCATTTAATAGTATTGATTCAGATGGCTTTCCTGCAACCACTAATTCGAATACGGATCATGGTCATGACAATGAAACAGTGGACATCAATTTAAAAACTGCACTAGGTAGGTCTAACTGGAAATTTGGCTATTGGCAGACTGAAGGCAATACAGAATATGATAGTTTTGGGACTGATCTGGATCAAGATCGTAAAAATGATGTGTTAAATGCAACTTTTGATTTGCCTATTACAGAAAAATGGTTTTCTAGTTTATCTATTTCAAAAATTAAAGATGAGATTCGTCAGAATCAAGTGAATTTTTTGGGTGATGAAGACTTTACGTTTACAGATCGAATTGTTTATGACTGGAAAAACGATATATCAATAATTGATAATATTTTTACCTTTGGTGCCACTAAAACAGATGAAGATACCGAATCACATTCTTTTGGAACGCGCTATAAAGAAAATACAGATTCCTATTCATTGTATGCTAATCAGCAGTTTAAATTTGGCAAGCATAGTGTTTTTGGGTCTACGCGCTATGTTAATCATGATGATTTTGGAGACGAGACGTTATGGAATGCAGAGTATAGATATCAGCTTACTAAAAAAACTAGGATGTTTGCTAGTTTAGGTACAGGTTTTAGAGCGCCAGATAGTAATGCTCGATTTGGATTCGGTGGTAATCCGGATTTAAAAGAAGAAACTTCTAGATCAATTGAGTTGGGTATGAATTATGATTTTAGTCAATTCAACAAAGTATCATTGCGCGCTTATGAAAATAAAATTAAAGATCTTATAGAAACTATATTAATTGATCCAGGCGCATTCACTTTTGAAAATCGCAACGTAAGCGACGCGCGAATACAAGGTTTAGAACTTAAATTTCAGCATCAATCAAAACATTGGCATGTAAATCTAGAGGGTACGCTTAAAAATCCTCGAAATGAGTCTGACGATTCACTGCTCTTGAGGAGGGCTAAGCGATCCTTAAATGGAACATTGGTATATAAGCATGATAAGTATTTCGTGCAGTTAAACGGTTTATTAAGTTCTGAGCGAAGAGATTTTGGTGATGTAGAGTTGTCTGGATACGGGTTGGTGGATTTGTCTGCAGGAATGCACTTTCCAAAAGCTACATTGTCTGTAAAAGTAGATAATCTATTTGATAAGGATTATGAACTAGCATCAGATTTCAACACGCCTGGGCAATCAGTTTTTGCTGAATTACGAATTAAACTTACAGATTAAAACATCATGCCAAATCGCTTAACAAGGATATATACCAGAACAGGAGATAAGGGTGATACAGGATTATCAACAGGTTTGCGTGTTCGTAAAGACAGTGCACAAATACATGCTATAGGTGATGTAGACGAGTTGAACTCTGTAATTGGGATGGTGGTTGCTTATGACATTCCTAGTGAGTTAAAAGACACATTTATATATATTCAGCATCAGTTATTTAATGTGGGTGCGGAGCTTAATAACGCTGAGCTCACATTCATGAATAAACATATTGTTAAAGCATTAGAAGATAAGATTGATGCTTATAATAAAACGCTTTCGCCATTAAAGAACTTTATACTTCCTGGTGGTGGTCATGCAGCTACAACTTGTCATTTAGCACGTGCAGTATGTAGGCGGGCAGAGCGTACCGTGGTAATGCTTAGTGAAGATCAAGAACTAAATCCAAATTTACAGATCTATTTAAATCGACTTTCAGATTTTATGTTTGTTGCATGCAGAGTGTTGGCTATACATGCAGGTGAGAATGAAACGTTGTGGTCTAAAGATGAATAATTATAAAGGGGATTAACATTCGTATAGGAATTGATTTAGGTGGCACTAAGATAGAAATTTTGGCGATTAGCGATGATGGTAAAGAGTTACTGCGCAATCGTATTGCGACCCCAAAAGAGGATTATCACAAGATAATTGATGCAATAGGTATAATTATTAAAAATGCTGAAATTGAATTAAAGCATGAGTGCACAGTTGGTATTTGCACGCCTGGATCATTATCACCATCAACAGGGTTGTTGCGAAATTCAAATACTACTTGTTTGAATGGTATGCCATTCAAACAAGACTTTGAGAAACACCTTGGTAGAGAAATTCGCGTGGCAAACGACGCAAATTGTTTTGCTTTGTCTGAAGCTATTGATGGGGTTGCGCAAGATGCACATACAGTATTTGGTGTGATAGTGGGTACCGGCACGGGCGGTGGTTTGGTAATCAATAAACAAGTTCTAAAGGGAACCAATGCTATTGCCGGAGAGTGGGGTCACAACCCATTGCCATGGCCTAAAGATGGAGAGTTGGAGTTAACCAAATGTTGGTGTGGGCAACAAGGTTGTATAGAAACGTTTTTATCTGGGCCTGGTTTAGAGGATGATTTCAACAGGAGCACTGGTAAAAAATTAAATGCTGAATATATTGCTGCTCTAGCCTTGCAAGCAGATGATGATGCCGAAGAAGTTTTGCTGCGTTATGAGCATCGCATGGCCAGAAGTCTGGCACATATAATTAATCTTCTCGATCCAGATGTGATCATATTGGGCGGGGGCATTTCTAATTTAAAACGTATATATAAGAG
>JABDMD010000078.1 GCA_013001685.1 Gammaproteobacteria bacterium
AGGTATGGATGCTGCATTCGTTGATATTGGATTATCTAAAGCAGCATTTATACATAGTTCCGATGTAGCATTTTTGCCTAAAAGTTCTCGAGGGAAGAGGAGCGAAATTAACCAGTCAGATGAAACGATTCTTCAAGCACCAAACGATAATATTACGAACTTGTTGCATGAGGGCCAACAGCTTTTGGTGCAAGTTGTAAAAGATCAGCTGGGTACAAAAGGTGCGCGTCTCACAACTAATATAACTTTGCCTTCGCGTTATATGGTGTTATTACCATACTCACATGATGTACGTCTTTCAACGCGTATTGAAGGCGAGGAAGAACGCGAGCGATTAACAAAAACTACACAGAAATTGGTTGATGATTTGAATGCAAACTGTGGATGTATATTGCGTACCGCTGCAGAAAGTGTAAGTGAGACAGACTTAAGAAGAGATCTAAAATTTTTACTTAACCTCTGGGCCACCATTGTTGACAAAGTAAATCAGGTTTCATCGGTCGATGAAGTATATTCAGATCTCCCTCTCGCAGTGCGCGCCTTGCGAGATCTTTCAGTTGATGATATTGATATCATAAGAATTGATTCACGCACAACATTTGATACGGTTAAGGAATTTGCTAAAAAGCTAGTTCCTGAGCTATCTGATTGTGTTACGAGATATTCAGGAAGTCGTCCAATATTCGATCTATATTCAATCGAAGATGAATTACAAAAAGCGCTACATAGAAAGGTAACTTTAAAATCAGGCGGCTATTTGATATTCGATCAAACTGAAGCGATGACAACTATTGATATTAATACTGGTGGCTTTGTTGGTCATCGCAATTTAGAAGAAACCATATACAAGACCAATCTTGAAGCTGCACAAGCGATTGCTAGGCAGCTTAGGCTGCGTAATCTTGGTGGTATCATAATTATCGATTTCATTGATATGGAAGATGAGGAACACAAGCGACAAGTAATACGTGTATTTGAAAAATCATTAGATAAGGATCGAGCTAAAAGTCAGTTATGTGAGGTCTCGCCATTGGGCTTAGTAGAGATGACTCGTAAGCGAACTCGTGAGAGCTTAGAGCATGTGTTGTGTGAACCATGTGCTACTTGTTCTGGACGCGGGTATATAAAGACAGCTGAGACGGTTTGTTTCGAGCTTTTTCGTGAAATTATGCGTGAAGCTAGGCAATATGAGACGAACGAATTGCTGGTTTTAGCGTCTCAACAAGTAGTTGATTTATTATTGGATGAGGAGTCTACAAGCCTAGCGGAGTTAGAAGATTATATTGGCAAAACGATTAAGTTGCAGGTGGAATCACTTTATTCACAAGAGCAGTTTGATGTGGTGCCTCTATAACAAATCTATTGTAACTAACATCTTTCGCTAAGTCGTATTTATGCTACGTAAATTATTATTAGGCGGCTGGTATGTCTTGGTTGCGATACTTGTATTATTAGCAATAGTAATCAGTATCGTGCGTGGTTATCCTTCAATTTATCAAAATTATCTGCCAGAAATTAAACAGAACATCTCATCGATATTAGGTAAGCCCGTGCACGTAGATTCTATTCGTATAGATTGGCATGGTATTACTCCTCAAATTACAACTAGTAATTTAACAATCTTTGAAGACGAAGATCAATATGATCAACTTCTAAATGTAGATAAAGCAATTATTTCTATTAATACTCATAGAAGTATCGTGAACAGAAAATTAATGTTTGATGAATTAACGTTTATTGGCGGAAATCTTGAAACCATTCGTACAGCTGATGAAAGAATTATTTTAAATGGAATTGATATTAGTGAATTGTTAAAAAAACAGAATAAGGATATTAAGTTAAAAATTAATTTATTAAATAGCTCAATTGCAATCGTCGATGAAATCAATAAGCTAGATTATTTTTTTGATCGTGTAGATGTTGTGCTTGGGTTTTCAGGTGAGCACTTTAAGGTTTCTTCAAAATTTATATTGCCAAAAACATTAGGAGAATCTCTAGTATTTAGTGCAGATATTCGCGATTTGGATAAAGGTTTTAAGAATATTAAAGGTAAGCTTTATAGTAAGGGCGAGAATATTAATCTTGAGTTGTTGAGTGATTTTTTCCCAAGTCTTCAGGTTGGGATTCGAAAAGGCATTTCAGATTTTCAAGTGTGGGGTGATTTTTATACTTTGAAGCAAAGCACATTTGTTGGAAGATTGGGTTTGCATGATTTGGTTTATAAAGATATAGAAGTACCAATAAAAAATGCTATTTCTAATGAAGAAATCACATTCATAGATACAAATTTTAGGCTCAAAGGTGATTTAGAAGATTGGCAGCTTGCTTTAAATGATGTGAGCATTAAAGCCGCTAGTCATGAATGGCCTGGCAAACAGTATGAAATTAGCTGTGTGGAGTGTGGCGAGCAAAATTTCACACTAACAGCAGCATTGGATTATATAAATACAGATCAATTGCTTTCCACTTTACAACATTTCCCATATATAGCTGAGCGCTTAAATGGAGTGCTAGAAAAAATTGAAATTCAGGGTGTTTTGGAAACGTCACAATTTTCTGCTCAGTTTGTTGAAAATCAACTCTCAAAGTATACATATCAGTCATTATTGCAAAAAGCTAATATATCGCTACCAGAGCAAGGGTTGGCGATAACTTCGATAGTAGGAGAAGTTGATGGTAATCACCAGCGGGGGAAGTTGAATTTAGTTTGTGATGCGATGGGTGTAAAAATAGAAAAAATATTTAGTCAGCCGCTGGAAAATCAAAACATAAATGGAGTCATAAATTGGCAGCATATTGATGGCAATATGTTAGTCGCCATGCAGAAACTTACAGTAAAGTCGAATGAGATGACCGCAAGCTTGCAAGGCATGTTGCAAGTTATTGAGAAAAAACCTTATGTTGATGTTCAGGTAGAGATTCCTTATGTAAAAGCAGAGACAATTAAACAGTATCTTCCATATAGAAAAATGAAACCGAAGTTGTCGAAATGGTTAAGCGATAGTATTACTGCTGGCACGTTTACAGATGGAAAAATATTATTCCATGGTAATCCTAAATATTTTCCATTTAAGAATAAGCCTGGTAGGTTTGAGATTACTGCAAATGTTGAGGAGGGTGTTTTGGCTTATCGTCCAAATTGGCCGATCGCAAGTAATATCATTGCTAATTTTAAGATCAAAAATAATTATCTAGAAGTGAATGCAAGCCAAGGAGCTATACTGAATTCTTCAATCAATCAGGTGCATGCGTATATTGATGACTTAAAACTGCCAAGGTTAATCCTTAACGGAAGTGCAGAAGGTCCGGCAAGTAATATTCTAGAATACTTGCAAAAATCTTCTATCGTCCCAGAGAATAGTAAAATAATAAGACATTTAACTACTAGTGGGAATACTAAATTTGATCTAGACCTTTCGTTAACGCTTACAAAAAAATTAGAAAAACAAATATTAGTTAGTGGCGAGGTAGAGTTTGATAATGCTGGATTAACGGTAAACTCATTATCACTTCCATTTACTAATCTAAATGGAAAATTAAGTTTTGATCAAAGTGGCGCAGAAGGAAACGGATTAAGCGCCAAACTATATGGCTTACCTGTTAGTGCAAATGCAATTAAATCTAAAAATGGACGCACATTACTATCTGTCTCAGGTGATTTTGATCTAGATTCTTATTTTTCATCTAATTATACAAAACTGAATCAATATATTAAGGGTACTGCTCCAGTTGATGCAACAATTGATATTCCTCGTTTTGGGAAAAACAACTCAGATAAATCATTTGCTGTTGATGTTAGCAGTGATCTTCATGGTGTTGTGTCGTTACTTCCAGAACCTTTTTCTCATAAAGTATTTGATCAAACAAAGAAAATTTCGATCCACAGCAAACATCAACAAGGAGTAGATAGCAAAATATTTGCAAGCTTAGAAAATCAAGTATTTATGCAAGCTTTTCTTGATCAAGGTACAAGCCGATTATCTCGTATGGAGCTGCGTATGGGTGATGATCAGTTCAGTCTACCTGAAAGTGGTATCAAGATTTCAGGCAGGATGAATGCTTTGAATTTATCAGAATGGCGAGAACTTATGCAAGCCGAGAAAGAGCAAACTATTGAAGTTAAAGAAATAGATTTATTTGTTAATCAAGTGGCGATGGGAGATTTAAGTATCGATAATGTTGATTTTCATGCTACAAAAAATTCACAATTCTGGAGCGGTGGTATCAATTCATCTGTAGCAAAAGGCAACTTTGAATATCCTATTGATACGTATAGTGGAAGTATTGCTACAGCAAACTTTGATTATTTGCGTTTTAAACCCGCAGAAAAAAAATCTTCAAAGCCCACAAATTTTGATCCGCGTACTTTGCCAGCATTGGTGGTTAATGCAGAACAATTTCAATATAAAGATTCAATATTTAATAATGTTAGCTTGAAGACAAAGCCGTCGACTAAGGGATTAACCATAGACTCATTGCAAGGTAAAGGGAAAGACCTGCAAATTTCTGCAAACGGAACATGGGAAGCAGATGGGGGAGATATTCAAAATACAAATCTTACAATTGCTTTAGCTACACAAAATATGCAGAATTCTTTGGCGGGATTGGGTTTTGATAGCGCAGTTACCGGTGGAGAAGGTAGTGTTAACGCAAACTTTGTCTGGCCAAAAGCACCTTACCAATTTTCATTAGCTGCAGTAACTGGTACAGCGAATTTAAGGTTTAAAGATGGTGCTATTTCCTCAGTTGAGCCGGGTGGTGCAGGCCGATTAGTCGGCTTGTTTAATCTGCGAGAAATAACTAGACGACTGTCTTTGGATTTCACGGATTTTTTCTCTAAAGGTTATTCCTTTGAGAAAATTCGTGGTGATTTGCAATTTAAAGATGCAAATTTAACGACCAATAATTTAAGGATTAAAGGTTCTTCTGCAGATTTATTGATTCAAGGACGAACAGGAATTACCGCACAAGATTATGATCAAGTGGTTACTGTAACACCGCATGTGAGTGGCGGGTTGCCTTGGATTGGTTTAGCGGTGGGTGGGCCGCTAGGTGCGGTAGGAGTAATTGTTGGAGAGAAAATTGCTAAAACAATTGGTGTGGATGTTAACAAAGTTACTGAAGTGAAGTACAGTATGAAGGGTAGTTGGCAAGAACCTATTATTGAACCAATTTCACAAAAAGTTGCAGGTAAAAAATCAGCGCCACAAGTTCAAGGTCAACCGTCTCCAGATTCATATCCTCAAGAGCCACCTCAAGTTTCACCTCCAATATCTCCAGGACAGCTTGAACCAAACTCAAATCGGGCAAAACCATAAATTTTTATCCAAACTTGCTAGCGTTGTTTGTTTATATCTCTACATTAGTAGACTCGATTCATGGCAGGGTATGCGATAATACAAGCATCTTTGATAACTACTTTTTAATTTATTGTGAGTAAAGTTGCTGCAATTCAAATGGCATCAGGTCCAAATGTAGATGCAAACCTACACGAGGCAGGCCGTTTAATTGCCCAAGCAACAGCGGCTGGTGCTGAGTTAATCGTCTTACCTGAAAATTTTGCCATTATGGGCATTGAGGAAAGCGATAAAATTGCGGTGCGTGAGGTGCAGGGTAATGGACCTATTCAAACCTTTATATCCGACCAAGCAAAATTTCATAACACTTGGATAGTGGGAGGTACGATTCCATTGGAGTGCGATGACCCTAATAAAATTCTTGCAGCTTGTATGGTATATGACAACAAAGGAAATTTTATTGAACGTTATGACAAGATCCATCTGTTTGATGTAGATCTAGTAGATACGGGTGAAAAATATATTGAATCTGAAACAATTGAATTTGGTAGCCTCGATTTAAAAGTGGTTGATTCGCCTTTTGGGAAGATTGGTTTAGCAGTTTGTTATGATTTACGTTTTCCTGAGCTATTTAGAGGCTTGTTAGACCTTGGTGCTGAAATTATTGTATTGCCAGCTGCATTTACCGCGGCTACAGGTAAGGCTCATTGGGAAAGTTTGCTTAGAGCGCGCGCAATTGAAAACTTAACCTACATCATCGCCTCAGCTCAAGGTGGATATCATTTAAATGGTCGAGCAACACATGGTGATAGTATGATTATCGATCCTTGGGGTGCAATATTAAATCGTATTAAACATGGTGCAGGTTTTACCCTTGCAGAAATTAATCTTGATTATTTGCAATCTAGACGTAAAACTTTTCCGTGTATTCAGCACAGAAGAATGAAATAGGTTTATAACTTTTCTCTATAAATTAAATATCTAATGCATAACCCTCTTGAGCTTGCGAAAAGCAGCATCCTAGATCCTTCTGGTTTAAATGAATCTCATTTATCACAAGCATTTTCGACATTATTAAATTCTTCGGCTGATAGTGGCGACATTTATTTTCAAATGCGCAAACATGAAGCCTGGTCTTTAGAAGACGGAATTGTTAAAGATGCTAGCTACAATATAAGTCAAGGTGTAGGAATACGTGCGATCAAGGGCGAAAAATCAGGTTTTGCTTATTCAGATGAAATACTAATGCCAGCTTTATTGGAATCTTGTAAAGCAGCGCGCGCAATCGCTAGAGGTAATCAAGAAGGACAAGTACAAGCCTGGAAAGCAAATACTGGCAACCAACTATACATGCCAGATAATCCATTAGATTCGATCACTGAAGCCGACAAAGTGAATTTATTGCGTTCATTAGATGCGCTAGCACGTAGGCAAGATGACCGAATTAAGCAAGTAATGGCATCGATTGCGGGTACGCATGAAATAATATTAGTTGCGAATAGTGATGGTTCAATGGCGGCGGATGTCAGACCGCTAGTGAGACTAAATGTCTCTGTAATTGTGGAAAATAAAGGTAGGCTTGAACAAGGTAGTGCGGGCGGTGGCGGTCGCTTTGGCTATGATATTTTTACTCAAGATAATCATGCACATTCCTTTGTGCACGAAGCGGTGCGTATGGCGTTATTAAATTTAGAGGCGGTTGAGGCTCCTGCAGGTGAAATGAATGTGGTGCTAGGTCCAGGTTGGCCAGGTGTGTTGTTACATGAAGCCATTGGACATGGGTTAGAGGGTGATTTCACACGTAAAGGAACTTCTGCATTTAGCGGTCGCGTAGGTGAACGTGTGGCGAGTAAAGGAGTAACCGTAGTGGATGATGGTACTTTAGAAAATCGAAGAGGTTCTCTAAATATTGATGATGAAGGTACCACTACACAGTGCACGACCTTAATCGAGGATGGAATTCTAAAAGGCTTTATGCAAGATAAACTCAATGCAAAGCTTTCAAATACCGAGCCTACAGGTAATGGTAGGCGTGAATCTTATTCGCATTTGCCGATGCCGCGTATGACTAATACTTACATGCTCGCAGGTGAGCACGATCCAGGTGAAATTTTAAGTTCAGTTGACTCTGGTTTTTATGCTGTGAATTTTGGTGGCGGTCAGGTAGATATTACTTCTGGAAAATTTGTTTTCAATGCATCTGAGGCTTACTTAATAGAGAAAGGTAAAGTCACCAAGCCAGTTAAGGGTGCAACCTTAATAGGTGATGGTCCAGATGTTCTCACACGTGTCAGTATGATAGGTAATGACCTTGAATTAGATCGAGGAGTGGGGACCTGCGGTAAGGAAGGTCAAAGTGTACCTGTAGGGGTAGGGCAGCCTACCTTGCGGATAGATGGCATCACGGTTGGTGGCACTTCTCAATAACGATATATATTTAAAATGAAAGTTCAACCTTTAGTCCACACAAAAGAAAAATTAGAAGACTTAGTTCTGTCATGTTTAACAGAGTCTAAGAAGCAAGGTGCAACAAGTGCTGAGGCTACTGTAAATATTGAGCATGGCTTATCTGTAACAGCACGTTTAGGTGAGGCAGAAACCTTAGAGCACCATAATGATCGTGGCTTAGGTATTACAATTTATATGGGTCAAAAGAAAGGTAGTGCTAGCACAACTAACTTTGAGCCTTCAGCTATAAAAGATGCAGTGACGGCAGCATGTAAAATTGCCAGCTTCACTGAAGAAGATGAATGTGCAGGTTTAGCTGATGCCGAACTTATGGCAACAAACATGCAAGATCTGGATTTGGATCACCCTTGGGGTGTGTCGCCTGAAGAAGCGCTTGAGATTGCGATTGAATGTGAAAATACAGCTCGTGATGTTGATAAAATATCCAACTCTGAAGGTGCTTCTTTGACGACCTCGCAAGGAACTACAATTTATGGAAATTCCCATGACTTTGTCGGCAGCTATAGTTCGACTCGACATAATCTTTCGTGCGTAGTGATAGCTGAGCAAGACGGCAACATGCAAAGAGATTATTGGTTTGCAACCACTCGCGATCCTAAAAATTTAGAGTCAGCAGCTAGTATTGGTCGAAAAGCTGCAGAACGCACAGTAAGTCGACTTGGCGCGCGTAAAATTTCAACCCAATCTACACCAGTAATTTTTGAAGCCAATATGGCGCGTTCTTTGTTATCGCATTTTGTTTCTGCTGTGAGTGGCGGTTCTTTATACCGCAATGCATCATTCTTAATTGATCATTTAGATAAGCAAGTATTTTCTGACTCTATCACCATTACTGAAGATCCATTTATCAAAGGTGGCTTTGGTAGCAGTTCGTTTGATTTAGAAGGTGTGGCAACTAAAGCACGTACATTGGTTGATAATGGCGTACTGAAAGGATATGTCTTAAGTAGCTATTCAGCTAGAAAATTAGCCATGCAAACTACCGGTAATGCAGGCGGTGTGCATAACTTAGAGTTACAAGCAGGCAAAAAAAGCTTGGATCAATTGCTTAAGCAGATGCAAAAAGGTTTATTAATAACCGAGTTAATTGGTCATGGAGTGAATACGGTTACTGGTGATTATTCCCGAGGTGCAGTTGGTTATTGGGTCGAGAATGGAGAAATTCAATATCCAGTAGATGAAATCACTATTGCTGGTAATCTAAAAGATATGTATAAAAAAATTGTTGAGGTGGGTAATGATGTTGATCGACGTAGTAATATAATCACACCGTCGTTACTAATCGATGAAATGATGGTTGCAGGAAGTTAATTTGCGTTAGCAGTATCTTCGTTCAACCATTTTACGCCTGTGATTTGAATAGAAACATCCAGTTTCCCGTTTTCAAACTTATCTAGTTTTACAGGAATGTAATTTAGCTTTTCAGCATACCAACCTAAATAGGTTGTCTTTTTGTCGTTATCTTTTTTACGCACATATTTGTTGGCATCAAAGTTCCCAACTTTAGTACTTACTAATTCTGTAGCTTCTAGTTGATATTTGTATTCTTTTAGTCTGCCTTTAGAGATTATGGAATAGATGTTGGTAGATTTATCCTTATCAGGTTTACGCATTAATAATAGCTGAGCAGAATAATTATCAAAAGTATTCTCAGGAATGTCTAGCACCTTGCTTTCATCTTTATACTTAACGGAAACTTTGTTCTTATCCCAGTCAAAAATATAATGTTCATTACGGTTTTTTTTATTGTCTTGCATTTCATGTTTAAACTCAATCGTATGATAACTATTGTTAATTAGCTTTAATATAGCACGATCGTTAATAATTTGGTCGCCAAGGAAAAAGGCTGCCATTCCTACAGGTTTGGTTTTTGATTCATAAATTAGTTCATCGCCAACCATCTTCAGGCTCACTTCCATCTCGCCGACACGCATCGAACTTTTATGAATGTCATAACTTGCTTCAAATTCTGGAGGTAGATTAGAGTCTGTAAGCATTGAGGATGAGTCTCCCCATGCTGGTTGAGACAATGCTAGCGCAGCAATTAGAACAAAGAATATATTTTTCATCGTGAATCTTCTATTTCAGTAGAGTCTCTAGATCTTGAGTGAGTAGTACTGCTTGCTCAAGTGGGGAATCATCTAAATGTGCTTTACTATTTTTAAAAGCCAAGCGATTTTCGCAAAACCATTTAACTGCAAGTGGGTAGATAATGTGTTCTTTTTCAAGTACACGTGCTGCTAATACGTCTGGTGAATCAGACTTATTTACTTTTACTTTTGCTTGAATAACTAATGGTCCTTCGTCTAAATCGGAGGTGACAAAGTGCACAGAACAACCATGTTCGGTATCGCCAGCTTCTAATACGCGAGAGTGAGTATTCAAGCCAGTGTATTTAGGTAATAAAGAAGGATGAATATTTAAAATATTCCCATGATATTTATTTATGAAAGTAGTGCTAAGAACACGCATAAACCCCGCCAAGACAATTAGCTTAATATTATAGACATCAAGTGTTTTGATGAGTTCCAGCTCAAAGGATTCGCGTGTGGTATGGTTTTTGTGATCATTTATATGTGTAGGGATATTGGCTTTTTGTGCACGAACTAAACCATAAGCATTAGGCTTATTGCTAATTACGCAGGCAATATCTGCGTTAATGTGACCTTGTTCGATATGGTCAATAATGGATTGCAAGTTACTGCCACCACCAGAAATGAATACAGCAATCTTGCAGGAATTTTCTGGCACAGTTTTACTGTAGGGATATTTTTAGGTTTGAAGAAGATTTTTTAATTTCGCCAATTTTTACAGCTTGGTGATTACTTTCTTGGCTAAGTTTAATCGCTTCGCTCGCTTGATTTTCTGGTAGTACAACTAACATGCCTATACCACAGTTAAAAACGCGTAACATTTCATCGTTATCTACTCGCCCCATTTTTTGCAGCCAATCAAATACCGTAGAGCGTTGCCAGCTATTGATATCGACTTGAGCAAGAAAACCATCAGGGATTACGCGCGGTACATTTTCCGTGAGCCCACCTCCAGTAATGTGGCATAAACCATGGATATCAAACTTTTCTAGCAATGATAAAACGATGTTTGTGTAGATGATGGTAGGTTGTAATAGCAATTCACCTAATGCTTTACCGTCAATCTTTTCATCTAGTGAAGTATTTGTTGTTTCGATAATTTTATTTACCAAGGAAAATCCATTGGAGTGAATACCGCTGGAAGGTAAACCTATTATCACATCGTCATCATTTATTTTGCTGCCATCAATTAGTTTACTGCGCTCAACTACACCTACGCAGAATCCAGCCAGATCATATTCGCCATCGTCATACATGCCAGGCATTTCAGCGGTTTCGCCACCAATCAGAGCGGCGCCCGATTGTCGACAGCCTTCAGCAATACCTTCAACAACAACTTTGGCTTCATCGACGGCCAATTTGCCGGTGGCAAAGTAGTCTAAGAAGAAGAGGGGTTCAGCTCCTTGTACGATGACATCATTGACACACATGGCGACCAAATCAATCCCAATAGTGGAATGTTGCTTGAGCTGCTGGGCTAAGCGAAGTTTGGTGCCCACACCATCGGTTCCAGATACTAAAATAGGCTCCTGGTATTTATCTTGTGGCAGAGCAAACAGACCGCCAAAGCCACCAATACTGGACATGACTTCTGGTCGATGAGTGGAGCGAATCGCAGGTTTGATTAGATCAATGAGTTTATTGCCAGCATCGATATCGACACCGGCATTTTTATAGCTAAGACCCATGTATTTAGTATTATAAGTGTGTATTGTAACTAATTGAAAATATTGAATTCGAATGAGATATTCAATGTATGTATTGAGATGCGTAGAATTACCGTTGCTTCATTATTCTGTTACTTATACCATCTGAAACATGATAATAATAAGCATTTTAATAGTGTATTAACACTGGCTACATTAGTAGTCCAGTTAATTGTATTACATGCAGGAGTTAAGACATAACATGTCTTATTGGAGATTTGTACCGAACTTAATTACCCTGCTGCGATTTGCAGCAGTGCCTCTACTCGTGTGGTGGTTATTTGATAACCAATTCAATAATGCCTTATTACTCTGCCTATTGATGGGCTTATCTGATGCTCTGGATGGCTATCTGGCGAAAACCTTTGATTGGAAGACCACACTAGGGTCATATTTAGATCCTGCGGCTGACAAGGTCATGCTGATCAGTTCGTATATAGCTCTAGGCGCTTTAAACCTACTGCCTCACTGGTTGGTATTGATTGTAATTATGCGCGATGTTGCTTTGCTTTCAGGTGCCGTTTCATATGTGTCCATGACAAGGCGCTTCGAGATAGAACCTAGTCTAATTAGTAAACTCAATACTTTTGTTCAAATACTATTAGTACTCGCAGTAATCTATAGCCAAATAAATGCTTTCCCTGTGATAATTATCCAGACCCTTATTGGACTAACTCTATTTACTACCATTGTAAGTGGCTACGATTATTTAGTGGAAGAACGCTCAAGACGAGCATCCAAACACTCCAGTAAGCAAGCGTAAGTTTTAACGTTTTCTTCATTGACAATTTTGAATGACAACTTCCTGTCTGCAGACACCTACGCAATATTCACTTGATATTGCATTGCCTAAATTTGCAACCTTCGAAACATTTATTGATAAAAGTGATAGTCAACTTCTACCTGCCTTAAAGCAATTAGCACAAGAGTCCTTATCAGAGCCGCGTCAATATTTTCTATGGGGATCGACATGCTCAGGCAAAACACATCTACTCCAGGCAATATGTAACAACCTCGCCAATACACATCAAAATGTAATTTATTTACCGATGAAGGAGCTTGCTAATCAGCGAGCAAATGTTCTAAATGATATGCATCAATTAGATGTGTTGTGTATAGATGATATAGATGCAGTATTAGGTAATAAAAAATGGGATCGACAATTATTTTTATTGATTAACGAATTGCGTGCTAATAATAAAAGTATTGTGATGACTGCAACAGTTAATCCGCACGAGGCTATGGTTTCGCTTGCCGACCTTGCTTCAAGGTTAGTGTGGGGCCCAGTGTATAAATTAAATATTCTAGAAGACGATGGGAAAAGTCGAGCAATACAAGAACATGCAAAAGTACGAGGTTTAGAGTTATCGGATGAAGTGTGTAATTTTTTGCTGAAACGTTTCCCGCGCGACCTCAACAAACTTATAGGATTACTTGATAAGCTGGATGAAGAATCTTTAGTCCAGCAAAAAAAGGTTACAGTGCCTTTTGTAAAATCAGTTTTAAATATAAATTAAAGCGACAAAGTAGCTACTCGCTTGCCAAGCGCAAAGCATAGTTTTTTCTCCTCATCACTTATTCTATTATTGCTTTCGGGTCCCGCCAAATGGCTTGCCCCGTAGGGTGTGCCACCTGTTTTGGTGCTGAGCAATTCGCTTTCACTGTAGGGAATGCCAACAATCATCATGCCGTGGTGCAATAAAGGTAGCATCATGGAGAGCAATGTAGTTTCCTGTCCGCCATGTAAGCTGGATGTAGATGTAAACAATCCTGCAGGTTTGTCAATTAATGCACCAGATAACCATTGTGGGCTAGTGTTATCCAAAAAATATTTCAATGGAGCAGCCATGTTTCCAAATCGAGTTGGACTACCCATTAGTAAACCGTCACATTGTTCAAGATCAGATGGATCAGCATAAGGATGACCTTCTTCTGGGATGCTGTCATCTATAGCTTCACAAGTTGTAGAGACTGGGGCAACGGTGCGAAGTTTGGCTTCCGCACTATTTACAGAGTTCACGCCTCTCGCAATGTGTTGCGCCATATCTTTAGTAGCTCCATGACGAGAATAATATAAGACTAAAATATTTTTCATTTTTATATTTGGTGATTATAAAATCTCAAGAACATTTTCAGGTGGTCTGCCAATCGCAGCTTTGCCATTGTGAACTACGATGGGTCGTTCAATTAGAATTGGGAAATTCATCATTGCATCGAGTATCTCTTTTTCCGAAGAGGAGTCATTCAATCCGGCTTCTTGATAGGCACTTTCGTGTTTTCTTAGCAATTGATCTGCAGCTATTCCAAGTTGAGCAAGAATCTCTTTCAGCTCTGTTTTTGAAGGAATAGTTTGTAGATATTCGATTACTTCTGGTTCAGCACCTTTTTCATTTAATAGCTCTAAAGTCATACGGCACTTAGAGCATTTGGGGTTGAAGTAGATAACGGTATGATTCGTATCCATCGTGGCTTTTTCTCCTGTTTAAATCCGGTTATATTTAGGTGCTATTGTATTTGATTATATGAGTGATTATAAGAAAGCATATAGAGATTTTATATTAATGGATATATAAACAAACAATGAATTCAAGCAAAGATAGTATCTGTATTCACTGCACAGTATTTGGCAAGGTGCAAGGTGTGTTTTTTCGTGTCTCAACGCGTGAGCAAGCATTGCGTTTGAATATAAGAGGACATGCAAAAAATTTAAATAATGGCAATGTAGAAGTAATTGCTTGTGGCGAACTGCGTGCAGTTGAACAACTTAAAAAATGGCTGCAGCAAGGACCAAAAAACTCTCAAGTTAAAGACGTTGTATGTGAAGCTTTGGATATTCAGCAAACAATGAACTACCAATTAAATAATTTTAAAATTTTATAACCATGCCAATTTACGAATATCAATGCCAAGCATGTGGGGTTGTTCATGAAGCCTTGCAAAAGGTAAGTGATCCTCAAATAAAGATGTGTCCTGAGTGTGGAAAATTAAAACTAAAAAAATTAGTTTCAGCCCCAAGTTTTAGATTGAGCGGTACTGGTTGGTACGAGACAGATTTCAAATCCGATAAAGATAATAAACGTAACCTGGTTTCTGCAGACTCGCAAAAGGAAAGCTCTTCTAAAGATAGTAAAAGTGATAAAAAGGGTGAAGACAAAAAAACGGCTTCCGATAAGGGTAGTCAAAAAACCACCAAAAAATCTAAAAAGCAAAAAGCTTCAGATTAGGTTCAAAATTTCAACTAATTAAGAGATTCTTTCTCAATTGAGTGCTGTTCTGTTGCATAGAATAGGGTCAAATCGTACTATTCGCCGTTTGGTAGATCTTTGCTATCTACGCAAATCAAGTGAGCTCTGATTTGTTTTGAGATGAGGCAAATAATGTCGAGAAAGCGGATTGTATATAGATATATATGAGCATTTTAAGATTATTTTTTAACGAAGTATCAGAATAAATCAGAGCTTCTAGTACATATAAGGTAAAACATGCGAACTCATTACTGTGGTCAGGTGACTGAAAAGCTGATCGATCAAGAAATCTCTGCCTGTGGATGGGTAAATAAAAGACGTGACCACGGTGGAGTGATTTTTATTGATCTGCGAGATCGCGAAGGCATTCTGCAAGTTGTATTTGATCCTGATACACCGGAAATATTTGCACTTGCCGAACAAATTCGAAACGAATATGTGTTGCATATAAAAGGTCGTGTGCGTATGCGACCAGAAGGAACGATTAACCCAGATCTACCCACTGGGCAAATTGAAGTGTTGGCTAAATCGTTAGAAGTTTTGAATGAATCCGATACACCACCGTTTCAGTTAGATGATGAAGATGTACACGAAGAAAATCGTTTGCGATATCGCTATGTAGATCTACGTCGTCCATTCATGCAAGAACGTATTCGTACTAAAGCAAAAGTAGCCAGCGGTATTCGAAACTTTTTAGACAACAATGGTTTTCTGGATATCGAAACACCAATACTTACTAAGGCAACACCAGAAGGGGCGCGTGACTACTTAGTGCCTAGTAGGACACAACCTGGTGCATTTTTTGCCTTACCGCAATCGCCACAGTTGTTTAAGCAGTTGTTAATGATGAGCGGCTTTGATCGCTACTATCAAGTAGTGCGTTGTTTTCGTGATGAAGACCTGCGTGCAGATCGTCAACCGGAATTTACACAGCTTGATATTGAAACCTCGTTCATGGGGCAGGATGAAATCATGTCGATCATGGAAGACATGATGTGCGAATCTTTTAAAGAAAACTGCAATGTCGATTTAGATAATCCGTTTCCAAGGATGACCTACAGCGACGCCATGCATCGTTTTGGAAGTGATAAACCTGATTTGCGTATTCCGATTGAGTTCATCGATATTACAGACCTAATGAAATCGGTAGAGTTTAAAGTTTTCAATGCACCGGCCAACGATAAAGAAAGTCGTATTGCAATGTTAAAGATTCCACATGGTGCGACCATCTCGCGCAAAGAAATCGATGGTTACACAGATTATGTTGGGCAATATGGTGCGAAGGGTTTGGCTTACATTAAATGTAATGATGTAAGAGATCTTAAAGAAGGTTTGCAGTCACCTATATTGAAATTCTTGCCAGAAGAAACCATTAAGCAACTGGTTGAGGTTTCTAAAGTGGAAAATGGCGATCTGTTATTCTTTGGTGCTGACAAGAAAACAGTCGTAAATGCAGCACTGGGTGCATTGCGAGTTAAGATTGGTCATGACCTAAATATGGT
>JABDMD010000009.1 GCA_013001685.1 Gammaproteobacteria bacterium
GGTTCACCACTCGGTATGATAGAAAGCAAAGAGTTCTCTATGGCTTTGTTTGGCATTTGGTTAGGTGATACGCCAGTTCAACAAAATCTAAAAGATAAATTGTTAGGTAAATAATATTTTCTTAGAAAATGTTACTCAAACATGCCAAATATAATTGCACATTTTGTGATAAATAAATTTTTCAGAAGGACTTTAATAAGACATGCGTATTTTAACTTTAGTGCGCCATGCTAAATCTAGTTGGAACGATGCAGATTTACGTGATTTTGATCGACCTTTAAATAACAGGGGGTTAAAAACAGCACCTGAGATGGGCAAGCGTCTTGCTGAAGCTGGTTATAAAGTTGATATCATAATTTCAAGCCCCGCGATAAGAGCGATTACAACTGCGAAAATAATTGCTAAGGAAATTGGCTTTAGTGTGCAGAAAATTCAGCAAAATAGTGAAATCTATGATGCCAGCGTTAATACTTTAATTGATATCGTGAGTTCTCTAGTGGATAGCTCTAAACGGGTAATGCTAGTGGGTCATAATCCTGGTTTTACTATTTTGGGTAACTATCTTAGTAATGCCAGAATAGATAACATGCCCACCTGTTCTATTGCACAAATTCAATTTGATGTGGGTAGTTGGGAATCTATCACCGAACATTCAGGTGAGCTGATAGACTTTGATTACCCTAAAAAGCCATAACATTAAAAAAATAATTAAAATGTATTATAGAAATGCCGCGACTGATAAAACCAAAATTTACTGAATTTAATCTGCCAGCAGGGCGTGTAATCGCCAAGAAATATGAAATCCTTTCCAAACTTGGAGGCGGTTACGAGGGCGAGGTGTATAAAATTCGCGAAATCAGTACACGTATAGAGCGTGCTGCAAAATTATTTTACCCCAATCGCAATGAAAAAGATCGCGCAGTTAAATTTAACGCACAAAAACTTCATAAGCTTAGGCAGTGTCAAATACTTATCCAGTATCACACCAAAGAAAGCTTTGTCTTTAAAAGAACACCGGTAACAGTACTTATTTCAGAATATGTCGAAGGGCAATTGCTTTCAGAATTTATCAAGTCATTTCCAGGTAAACGCTTAACACCATTTCAAGCATTGCATCTTCTATATGCATTAACTAAAGGCATTGAATGTATCCACAGCTTGAATGAGTATCACGGTGATTTGCATTCAGATAACGTAATTGTTAACAAATTTGGGTTAGAGTTCGATTTGAAGTTAGTCGATTTATTTTCTGCAAAAGAATCCAAACTTGAAAGCAGAAGGTTTGATATTTTGACTTTAATCCAAGTGTTTCACGAGTCATTGGGTGGTGCAAAGCATTATGCTAAACATCCTGATGCGATTAAATATATTTGCTGTGGTTTAAAATCAAATCTAATATTGAAAAAATTTAAAACTGCAGGGCAGTTGCGTCGACATATAGAGAGTATGGATTGGTGAGTACATGGATGTATGACTAAAAGATAAATCAGATTTCTACTCAAATGTCCGCTTTGGATCGAAAGCGAACATGAAACCCTTATCTGAGTTAATAGCTTCAGCTATTAGGTTATTTATACACCCCAATTACAGGTTTACTAGTTTATTTTATAGTTCCCACTGTCTACACTATCTTTGCACCAAATAAGTTCGATAGTAATAAAACAAGGGCAATGTCATGAAAAAAAAGACCAACCTGGGTCTAGCCACCCATTGCGTTCATGCAGGAGATACTCTTGACGAACACGGTGCTGTTTTTACCCCTCTATACAATTTCTCCACGTTTGGTTTTCCCGACACACAAAGCGTACTTGATGTAGTAGAGGGACGAGTAGAAGGAAGTCTATACACTCGCTATGGTCTAAATCCAACGATTCAAGCCGTTGAAAAAAAACTGGCTGCAATTGAAGGCGGTGAAGCTGCCTGGATATTTAGCTCTGGAATGGCAGCCGAAACGGCTACATTTTTAGCACGCTGTAAATCTGGCGACCATATTATTTGCTTTGGGGACGTATATGGAGGTACTTATGAATTACTCGACACCTGTTTACCCAATCTCGGAATTACAACCACTTTCATGTTGGGTAGCGAAATTAACCAGCTTAGTGATTCAATAAAAAGTAACACACGCATAGTTTTTTTTGAAACACTTACGAATCCAAATATGGAAGTGTTAGATATTGCTGCGATAGTTACGATTGCAAAAAAACACGATGTACTTGTAGTGGTAGATAATACCTTTGCTACTCCAGTAAATCTGAATCCACTTGCATTGGGCGTGGATCTCGTGGTTCACAGTACTACTAAATATTTAGGAGGTCACAGCGATCTCACAGGAGGTGTGGTTATTGGGTCAAAAGAATTACTCAAACCTATTTGGCATTGGCGCAAGAATCTTGGTCAGGTGATGGCGCCAGAAGTTGCTCATTTGCTGGCACGTAGCTTGCGCACACTTGTTGTAAGGGTGAATGCGCATAATGCGTCTGCACAAATCCTTGCAGAAAGATTGATTGAGCATCCTCGAATAATTAAAGTAAATTATCCTGGTCTGCCTGATTCTGTTGGGCACAACATTGCTAAACGTCAGATGAACGGCTTTAGTGGAATGGTCAGTTTTGTGATTGATGGAAGCACGCAGGAAACTGCGGATCTAGTTGACCGACTTAAACTATTCACGATTGCTCCAAGCCTAGGTAGTGTTGAAAGTCTTGTAACTCAACCAATCATAACTACACATCACAATTTAACTTCCGCAGAAAGAACAAAGCGCGGCATCGTTGATAGTATGATCCGTATTTCAGTCGGACTGGAAGATGTTGAAGACCTTTGGGATGATCTTGAACAAGCATTAAAATAATTGCGAACTTTTTTAATTATCAGCAGAGATTTATATATGAATTTCCTCCATTAGACGAAAGTGGGCATGAATTAAACCTTTAAGGGGGAAGTCAGGTTGGAAATCTCAAAGCAGCGTAGTTTAATGATCGCTAACGACTCAAAGCGGACATTCGTGATATGTCTTAATAATAAATGACAGTAAAGTATTTACAGTTAGAACCAACATCAGAAGTGCCTGACATATCAGCATTGAATCCTTTTCGTGCTGTTGTAATTGTCGAAGAAAATGTCTCTCTAGAATGGCAAATAAAAATTAGTAATTGGCTTGTTAGTTCTGGCTGTTTATATATGATGGCATGGGGTCTAAATTGTGTTACTTGGGATGATTCAGTTGATCTAGCAAATCTTGAACAATTCAATCATGGCGACATCCCAGATGAAAAATTTGTTATCACAACCTGGCATGAGAATGAACCACTGAAACAAGTATTTTGGTTTTCAAAACATAGTGCTTTTCATCCAGATGTAGATATTAAAAATAACCTCCTACTACACATTTCAAAACAAAATAACGAAAAGTATCTGTTAGATAAATACACAAAAGCATAGATTTATAGTTAATATTGAATGTCCGTTTAAGGCCGAAAGCGGACATTCTAAATAAAAAATTCATGCCCATTGTTATTAAATTGCTCTAATCTCTATAAAGGAGACTTTTATCATGTCTATTAAGACAACAGCGCTGCTAATTGGAGGATTTTTACCGGCATTTATATACGGTGGATCTGCTATTTTTCAAAAGCTGAGTACTAATATTGGCATTAGTATTTCAATGTATCTTATAGCAGTTGGTATTGGAGTTATGATTGCTGGGATAGGGTTTTATTTTTTAGATAACACAACAGCTTTTTCGATTAAAGCTAGCTCCTATGCAGGTATATTTGGATTAACGTGGGGTATTGCTAGTGGGCTTGTAGCTTATTCATTACTTAACTTTAATGTGCCTATTTCTCAATTAATCCCTCTTTACAATATGAACACCTTGGTAGCAGTATTACTTGCCTTACTCATATTTAGCGAATGGAAAGATTTGCATACAATTAAATTGATTTCAGGCAGCGTACTAATCGTAATTGGCGCAATTTTCGTTGCTAACGCATAAAGAGATAGATCCATAATACT
This sequence comes from Gammaproteobacteria bacterium, assembly GCA_013001685.1. Lineage (GTDB taxonomy): Bacteria > Pseudomonadota > Gammaproteobacteria > UBA4575 > UBA4575 > JABDMD01. The sequence continues at coordinate 4,018 of JABDMD010000009.1, forward strand.
TCCTATTATTGTGTTGGTTATTTGAGCAAAATTTTAAAAGATATCAATGAATAGAAAATGTGTTAGATCAATTAATAATTAATTAAATTTAAAATTTCCTGCCGATTCCAGTAAATAATACCCATGGGTCTATATCAATATCTACATCACGACTTACTCCGTTTGTTTTCAATGTAGCGTCAGCCTCAATATCTACATACCAGATTGCAGCATTAATAAACCAATTGTTATTGATTGAATAATCCATGCCGGCTTGAACAGCTAATCCCCATGAGTCATCTACATCTAATCGTGTTTTGCCTCCAAGAGCAGTTTCTAGGGATGAGGAGACATTCTCATCTGGGAAGTGAGTGTAATTAATTCCTGCTCCTACATATGGATGGAATTTAGTGGTGCCATCAAAGTGATACTGTAGCGATAGTGTGGGTGGAAAAACATCTACATCCGCGATTTTACCTAATGCTCCTATTCCATCTTTGCCACGTAAATCATGCTTTGATGGTGTAACACCTAATAACTCAATTGCATATTTAGAAGTCAACATATAGCCAATGGTGAATCCCAAGGTGACATTGTTGTCTACACGTACTCCCGTATTAGCTAAGCCTTCGACATCATTACTGCTATCGTTTGGTTCAATTAATGCAGGGCCAATTCTGGCGAACCAAGTTCCTTGTTCATATGCAATACAAGGAGAGACGAGTATTACAAAAACAAATACTATTAAACTTATATATAAACTAAAACGCATTACGTTCCTTTTCATGATTATTTTATCCACGGTGATACGTTGGTAAACGCTACTTAACGAATTGCTTTAAATAAGATAGCAAGAATCGTTATGTAAGTTTCTGATATAAGTCAGTTAAGAATAATTTATCTTGCTAGATATTTTGGATGGTAGAGCGATAGTTTTCTAATTGCAGGATAGTATGAAAATAAAATTTGATTCATATCAGACTTGTAAGTTGTATACACATCTATACCTTACTTATGCATAATATATTGTATCTAAGCTGGTCGATTTAAAATGTCTCTATACGAAACGATTAAAATCACTCATATTACAACTGCATATATATCAATTATAGGGTTTTTAATTCGCGGTATTTGGATGATGCAATCTTCATCTAGGTTACAGCAAAGGTGGGTTAAAGTTGCACCGCATATTAATGACACAATTTTATTGTTGTCAGCAATTGTTTTGGTAGTAATTAGCTCACAATATCCAGGAGCGATTGACTGGATCAATGCAAAAATTGTAGCCTTAATTTTCTATATTATTTTAGGAACCATTGCATTAAAGCGCGGTAAAACGAAAACAATACGGATCGTTGCATGGTGCTCTGCAATACTAGTGTTTGCATATATCTTAGCTGTGGCAGTTAGTAAAAATGTACTACTAATTTGATTAGTATATTATTTTTTGTAGTAGAGTTTATCTAAGAAAACATCAAAAGAAAGCTTGGTTATTTAAAATGGATTAATTAGTTTAAGCTTTGCTCACCTTCGGCAACTCCGCATAATGCATCATGATCTAGGATTGATATTTTTTTTCTATTAGCATCTATAATTTTATTATCTTTGAATCTAGAAATTAATCGGCTTACTGTTTCATCTGCAAGACCTAAGTAGTTTCCAATGTCATATCGGCTCATGGTGAGATCAAATTCATCGGCCGAATAACCGCGTGCCTTAAATCTACCAGAAAGATTTATAAGAAAGGTTGCTAATTTCTGCTCTGCATTACGTCGCGCTAGCAACATCAACATTGTATGGTCTTTAGTAATCTCATTACTTATCAAACTGAGTAATTGTTGTTGTAAGCCAGGAATTTTTACGCACAAAACATTTAGATCACCTATTGGAAGCTCACATATTGTAGCCGTGTCTAGCGCAACACCAGAACAGCTATGGATTTGGTTATCCATTCCATCGAGACCAAGGATTTCACCAGGGAGATGAAAACCTAAAATTTGCTCTTCACCATTTTTAGCAGTGGTGAATGTTTTAACTGAGCCAGAACGAACTGCATATATACAACCAGACTTTTCTCCTTGGCTAAAAATGTTTTCATTTTTATGTACCAGTCTGCGCTGCTGAATTATATCATCTAAGGTACTCAAATCGCTATTATTGAGACCCCTAGGCAGGCAAAGCTCTATTAATGAACAGTTTTGGCACGATGCTTTTAGGGACTTAAAATTTACTTTTTGCTCATTCATAACTTATGGTTTCTAGTGTACCTGTTATATGTCAAAACCGTTATAAATTAATTAGATAGATAAAAAAATAAAGGCGACAAGTGGGATCAGAGGCTCTCTTCTAGCTAAAACACTCAATAATCTGACACAGATCAGTAAATTAGTATTCTGCTTGTATGCAGAAATATCTATATCACTCGTTTACTGATATGGATCAGCACATTCTTTAATGTGCATTAGTAGTCTGCATTCCATGCATTCTTGTTAAGCAGCTTTTTTCCATAGAAAGAATATGGAATAGTAAATTAGAGCTACGCAAGTCCTTACACAATTTGAGCAACTGCAGAATAAATTACGGAGTTAATTATGGGTCTATTTAGTAAATCGAAAGCAAAAGTAAGTGAGACACCAAAGCTAAAATGCATGTCTGGTGATGTTTCGTCATATAAATGTTTATTTTTAGCCTCTTATAGAAAAATCCCTGTTGAAATCAAATGGGAAGAGGCGTCTATTCTCGATGACAAAATGTCTGAGTCACTGAAAATGTCTAATTTAAATCGTTATCCATGCATAGAAGATGGTGATTTTACTGTATGTGGTGAGCACGCAGTGATGACCTATCTAAATATAAAGGGCCGCACTCCAACAATACATCCAAGAAAAGCAAGAGTACTTGCTATGCAGCAATATTGGATTCAAGCATTAAAAACAAAGTTTACATCGCAAGTAGAAGACCAGGGTGCTGTTGTACTAGGTGTTTTAGATAAAGTTCTTACAGATCAGAAATATATTGTCGGAGAATTTTCACTAGCGGATATACATTGGGCTGCTGAATTTAAAGTTCTCGAAGATAGTGGTAAAGCTTCTATTTTCAACAAATATCAAAACATTACCGACTGGTTAGCAAGGATTAAAACAGAAATTCCTGATTTTGATGTAAAGAGTGAAAAAGTTGCTGCATAGGTTTTTAAAGATTAACGGAGATAGGTAAATAGTTATGACTGATTTATTTGAATTAATGGCAGAGAAATCTGGTTTAAAAGAAGATGCTAAATATGGCGCATCTGGCGACATGAAGAAAACACAATATGTGTTAGAGCTTATTGGTAGTCCGGCTGATCCAGATACACTTAAATGCATTATCACTTCTGCTGAACAGGGTATGGAAATGAATTGCTATAGCACAGTTACTGACGGTGTAAGTAATCTCGATGAATGTATTTCTGAGCTATCGCCGCTTTCTATTACTCCGTGCTTAAAAGAAGCAGATTTCTATACCTGCGGTGCTGATGCCATTACAGCATTTACAGATGCAAGAGGCTTGGGTTATGCGTTAACACCTCGCAATGCTGCGCTAGCAGCCATGCAAAATTATTGGGTAGATATTGCAGTTACAAATGTGGCACCTCATGTGAAGCTAATAACGGATGAGGTTTTCGTAAAAAATTATAGCGATCCATCATATTCTGCAGATATGCAAGTAGTTAATACTGCAAATGAGGATTTAAAAATATTTTTTGATGCTTTGAATCAACAACTAGAGGGAAACAAATATATTGTCTGCGATAAATATACCTGGGCGGATCTTCACTGGTCAGCTTATGTGCATCTGTGTGAGATTGCTGGTTGCAATTCATTAATTGATGAAAGAAAGAATGTTAAAGATTGGTTTAACCGCATAAAAACACGAAAAGCACAATGCGGACAAGATGAAGTTGCATTCGACATGATGCCAAGTACAGAGGAAGCTAAGCAAGGCAAATTAAGGTCAGTAGTTATTAACAACTACTAAATAGTTAAAAAAATAATAGTAAATTTTTAGCGAGGATAAAAAAATGCACAAGTTTTTAGTAAATATTCGGTACTTTGAGACTCCAATATTAATTTTCGCCACGTTGGTGGGTCTTGTTATTGGCGGTCCATGGGTGTGGACAGGTGTAGTACTCTTAATAGCGTCCATCATCATCGACTGGGCAACCAGTGCTAGCAAGCTTTTTCATTGTGAGCCAGCTGGCAGAGATGAAAATGGTGATTTATATGGAATAGATTGGTTTTTGAAACTGATGATGTGGGTGCAATACCCAGTATTTGTCATGCTTCAACTTGCGCTTGTCTGGCGGGTTTATGAATTTGCAACAGGAAACTCATTTGGTCCAAATGAAATTTTCGGAATCACCATTCACCATGGTGTAACTGGGTGGGAGATGTTTGGTGCAACCGTTTCAGCAGGTATTTACATGGGTCTTGGTATTATGTTTGGACATGAGCTTGCACATACTAAAGGTCCAACATTTGTATTAGCCCGTTGGATGATGGCTTTAAGTGGCATCGCGCATTTCTGTTATGCGCATGTTTACAACCATCATTTAGAGTTGGGTTGTGAAGATGATCCTGCAACTTCACCTAGAGGTCGCAATATCTATAAGCACTATTTGCTTTCACACTTTGGTCAATCACGATTTTTATATGTGATGGAACAACAGCGTCTAAAGAAAATAGGTGTGCCTTTTATCTCATGGCAAAATCGTTGGATACGCGGTTATGCGATGAGCCTTCCAACCATTTTCATGTTTTGGTTTGCAGCAGGGTGGATTGGTTTAGGTGTAATGATAGGCTCTTGGGTGATTTCTGCATTTGAATTAGAAGTGCTTAATTATTTAGAGCACTACGGTCTAATTCGTGAAAAAGGGCAACCGATTGATTATCACCATTCATGGGATGTAGCAGAATCTCCATTTACACAATGGGGATTTATTGAAATTGGTCGCCAAGCGGACCACCATGATAGAGGAGAAACTCATTTTTGGGAGTTAGAAGATTGCGGTGCTCCAGATACAGGTTACGGTTATTACGCAATGCTTGCGCTGCTTCTTGTACCACCAGCTTGGGAGCGGTTTATTAAACCGCGCCTAGCAGATTGGGATGAAAATAGAGCCAGTGAGGGTGAGCGCAAAATTGCAGCACGAATGAACTATCTCGCAGGCTGGTATGACATGCCTTTGTGTGACAAACCAATTAAATAATTTTTAAAAATTAAAAGCGAGGAAATACTAATGTCAAAAGTTCAACAAGCATTGTTAGCTATAGTAGCGTTTACTGGTGTAACTGGGTTTATACTCTATACATTAGGAGTAGGTGATCATCACTTTAATCCACTATGGGCGCTTGGTACCTCTATCGTCTTTTTAGTAATTTTACTAATTGATGTTTGGATGTTTTTTGCAATCTCAGGTGAAGATGCGTTTAAGTGGGACTCGGAAGCTTGATGGTGGTTTAGAACAATTGCTAATAAAAACCGCAGTATTAATTACTGCGGTTTTTTTATATGAGTTTTAAAAATATTAAAAAATACGCATGCTTGAAATTGATTTGAATCAATAAATACATCAATTAATTTCTATATAGTTTTAAAGTATCCAGGTCTTAGCACTAAAAATAAAAAAACTATTACTATGCAAAGTGCATTCTCACCACGTTTAATGTTACGGCTACTGTTTCAGCCAAATATTGTTTTTAAAGAATTGGCTGAATTGGAACCGTCATCCATAGCAGTGTTTTTCAAAGTTGCCCTATGGTTCGGTGTGTTACCACCACTTTTTGCTTATATTGGTGCTTCGAAATTTGGGTGGCGCTTGGGTACCGTCGAACCACTATCTTTACAAAAAGAGATTCTTTTAAGCATCAGTGTTGCTTACTTTATCGCATTATTATTTGGGTTTATTAGTGCTGCAATTGTGTCACGTTGGATGGCGAATACATATGGAGCTCGACAATCACTTGGAATCCATTTTGCAATGATTACGGTTGTTGGTGCACCGATTGCAGTAGGTAGCATTGTGCACTTATATCCAAATGTCTTTATAAATGTTCTTGTACTGATACCTGCTTTGCTATGGAGTATGTACTTACTTTATCGAGGCTTGCCCATCGTGCTACATACAACACCAGAACGTGGAATGTTGATGTCGTCATCTTTGATTGGTTATTTGTTAGTAGCATTTGTTAGCTTATTGGGGATAACTGTATTTTTATGGATTAATGGCATAGGTCCCTTAATGGGAGTTTGAATATGCCAGATCCAGCCAAAAAATTATCTGTAGAAATTTATAGCGATCGTGTGGTGACAACGCTTGTGATGTTCTCAGTAATTTGGGCGGTGATTGGCATGCTGGCAGGTGTATATGTTGCAGCAGAGATGGTGTGGCCTGCGCTTAATTTTGATCAATCGTGGTTATCGTTTGGCAGATTGAGAACATTTCACACCAATGTGGTGATATTTGGTTTCGGTGTATCTGCTTTGATGGGTACTGCATACTACAGTGTTCAGCGTACCAGTCATGTACGTCTTTATGCTTCAAATCTGGCATGGTTTACATGTTGGGCTTGGCAAATTGCAATTCTTGCTGGCGGTATCTCATTATTAATGGGACTGACGACTTCTAAAGAATATGCCGAACTCGAATGGCCTTTTGACATTGCAATCACATTAGTATGGGTTTGTTTTGCGATTGTATTTTTTGGCACGATTGCAAAACGACGTATCAAACAAATTTACATCTCGAACTGGTTCTATGGCGGGTTAATTATCGTCATTGCCATGCTGCATATCGTTAATAATCTTGCCCTGCCAGTTACTTTAACTAAATCTTATTCTTTATATGCTGGCGCGCAGGATGCGATTGTACAGTGGTGGTACGGACACAACGCAGTTGGGTTTTTATTAACGGGTGGATTCTTAGGCATGATGTATTACTTTTTGCCTAAGCAAGCAGAAAGACCTATATGGAGCTATAAGTTATCTATTGTTGCATTCTGGGCCTTTACCTATAGTTATATTTGGGCAGGACCCCACCACTTACATTTCAATGCCATTCCTGAGTGGGTACAAAACCTAGGTATGGTAATGAGCTTGGTTTTACTTGCGCCATCATGGGCATCGATGGTGAACGGCATCATGACGGTGAGTTCAGCATGGGAAAAACTACGCAGTGACCCTTCGTTAAAATTTATTGTTCTAGCACTTGCATTTTATGGACTCGCTACTTTTGAGGGACCCATGCTGGCAATTAAAAGTGTCAATATCATTAGCCATTTTACTGAGTGGACGATTGGCCATGTACATTCAGGTGCGCTCGGTTGGAATGCAATGATCACCTACGGTACTTTTTATTTTCTCGTTCCAAGATTAGTTGGTGGAAATTTATATAGTGTTCGATTAGCGAATATACATTTTTGGTTAGCATTAGCCGGCACGATACTTTATATCGTAGCGCTTTGGGGTGCGGGGGTATCGCAAGGAGTGTTGTGGTTGAGTCTCGATGACCTCGGAGAGTTACGTTATAGCTTTACCGAAGTTATGGCAGCCATGAAACCATATTATCTATTACGTTTAGTAGCCGGTATTTTATTTTTTATTGGCACGCTTTTAATGATCTATAACTTTTTTAAAACCATTGTAGGGCGTCGCACTATTGCGGTTAGACCCCCAATCGAATCATTGGCTGTAGCATGAACGGTGTTCAGTTACATCAGGTTTTAGAAAAAAATATTGGCTTGCTAATTTTTGGCATTTTATTTGTTTCTGCAATTGGTGGTTTGGTGCAAGTGCTACCTAGTTTATTTCAAGAATCACTGAAAACGGCAAGCCCAAATACAAAAGTTTATTCGCCTCTAGAATTAGTTGGACGTGATGTATACATAAGAGAAGGTTGTAGCACCTGTCATTCGCAACAAATTAGACCATTGGTTGCCGAGGTAGAACGCTATGGAACCTATTCTCGTGCAGGCGAGTTTGTTTATGACCGACCTTTCTTGTGGGGATCAAAACGAACTGGGCCAGATTTACATCGCATAGGCGGTAAATATTCTAATGAATGGCACCGCATTCATTTAATAAATCCGCGTGATGTCGTTCAAAACTCTATTATGCCAGCTTATCCATGGTTAGCAGAACGTGCAGCGAACCAAGATGGTGACATTAAAAATAAACTTCAAGTGTTAGTGAAGCTTGGTCATCCTTACACAGATGATGATATTGAATCATCCGGTTCCATGCTTGAAGGACAATCCGAGCTAGATGCTTTAATTGCTTATCTGCAAGTGCTTGGCACTGCATATGCCAAAGGAGAACAGTAGTGGCTTATTTTATTTTTATCGGCGACATGTTTGTCATGGCTTTTATGATTGCAATCGTAATTTGGGTTTCAATGAAGTCATCCAGAGAAAGTACAAATAAAGCGGCAAGAATTCCATTAGAAGATGAGGATATCGATGGCTGATATGCCTACAGATTTTTGGGCAGGATGGATTATTGTGCTGACTGCTGTCAGTGTGCTTGGGTTTTGTTGGTTAGTATTTAGTATTTATTTTTCCGCAAATCGAGAAGAGCAAGAAGAGTCGCCTGTCTGGGACGAAACACTTTCAGAAGGGGATAACCCAGCCCCTATGTGGTGGTTCTGGATGACTTTGGCTGCTTTAGTGATTACGGTAATTTATTTAATGTTATATCCAGGCCTAGGTTCGTTTAGTGGCGCATTGAAATGGTCGCAGCATGGAAGGCTTGATCACAGCTTTGCCCGCTATGATGCAAAGTTTTCACCACTACGCAAAAATATTTTAAAACGTCCTATCTCAGAATTGCAGAATAACAATGCCATTATGGAATCTGCACAGAGAGTTTTTGTGCAAAATTGTACAGCTTGTCATGGAGTAGATGGTAAGGGTCAAGCTTTGGCTTTCCCAAATTTAAAGGATGATGATTGGCAATGGGGAGGAACTGAGGAAGCGATTACTCAGACCTTAATGCAGGGCCGGCAAGCTGCAATGATAGGTTGGCAAGATGTCATTGGTGAGGATGGTGTATCGCAAGTAAAAAATTATGTAAAAACTCTGGCTAGCAAAAGTAATATTGGTGCAAATAGTGGAGGTAAAAAAATCTTTCAAAATAATTGCGCGGCTTGTCATGGTTTGCTGGGTGAAGGTAATCAAGCACTAGGTGCCCCCAACCTTACAGACGACATTTGGTTATATGGAAGTTCAGATGATGCATTGCATCAAACCATAGCATCTGGGCGTAGTGGTGTGATGCCAGCATTTGGCGATCGGCTTGATGCAACACAAATCCGAATGCTCGTGGCCTTGCTTATGGTCGAAGCTGAAAGCGTTGTAGAGGTTGTTTCTGATACACAAGAAAATGTTGTGGTTAATGAATCTACTGAAGACGATGCTGTATTAAGTGAACAAATTTCGGGTGAAAAAATTTATGAAAAATATTGTTTGGCATGTCATCAAAGTAATGGAGAAGGTTTGCCGGGTGTTTTTCCATCTTTGGTAGGTAATGAAACTGTATTAAATGAAGATGCAAGCCAACATATCGATGTTATTTTAAATGGGCTAAAAGATAAAGTAATCGCAGGCGTGATCTATCCAGCACCCATGCCTGGGTTTGCTGCGCAATTAAGTGATGAAGAAGTTGCTGCTTTAGTTAATCACGAGCGCTCACAATGGGGTAACGATGCAGTGAAAATTACAAGTGATGCTGTAACCGCAAGAAGATAGCTCTTTTATTTAGTAGGCAATTAAAATTCAAGGTTTAAAGGATTAAGTATGTATTACATAGCTGAGACAGAAAAGTCATTTTCACAAGCTGTAACCGATTTAGAGGCAGCTGTAACAAAACATGGATTTGGAGTGTTGCATATTCATGACTTAGGTAAAACGCTTCGAAGTAAAGGTGAAAGCTTTGAAGAAGAATGTAAAATATTTGAAGTGTGTAACCCTAAGCAAGCTGTAAAGGTATTGTCTACAGATATGCGACTAAATATGGCACTACCCTGCAGAATTTCTGTATATACAGAGAATGCAGCTACAAAAATTGGTTTAATTAGACCTGAAAAAATGTTGTCTGCATTATCTCAGGATCTAGCGCTTGAAGAGATCGCAAATGAAGTTGAAAAAAAGACAATTCAAATGATAGATGATGCAAAAGCATAAAAATTTATGAAACTCTGAATCCATAGATATTGCTTGCCACGATGTAGGATGTATTGGGTGATGCACTAGATGAACCAACTTTAGAAGCGTGGGCAGAACGTATACCTTTCTTGCAGAAGTTTTTATTGGTAAGGAAAAAGAACTTTACGACAGCTAAAAATATAAAAGGTAATTTACACCAGAGCGAAACATCCTTGTTGCGAATCTAATTCGCGCTTCCATGCGCTTACCAATAACTCTCAGTTGTAATCTGTCCAGGGCTACGGCGTAAGTTTTTCTTGAGACCTTTCTTTTTTAGTGCATTCCGAGTATCTACTAACATATCGGGATTACCGCACATCATTACTTGAGAATGCTCAGCAGTGAATTGTAAATTTGCTTTTTCTTCAAGTATTCCATTTTCTATTGCAGCAGGTATACGACCAGGCAATGCAAAGTCGGCTTCCTCACGACTTACAAAAGGGATCGTTTGAAATCGATCTTTGAACTTATCTTTTAAATTAGCAGCGTCTTCTTGGTAGGTTAATTCTTTTTTAAAACGAACGGCGTGCACTAATACAATATTTTTAAAACGCTGCCAAACTTCTTCAGAATTTAGTATTGATAAAAAAGGGCCAAGTGCAGTTCCGGTTGCCAACATCCATATATCTCGACCATCAGGAACTTCATTTAATGTAAAAAATCCATTAACGCGTTTGTCTATATAAATAGAATCGCCAACATCTAATTTTGCTAGCCTTGGTGATAGTGGGCCTTCAGATACAGTGATGGAATAAAATTCTAGTAATGGTTCATGTGGTGCATTTACAAATGAGTAAGGACGTCCAACAATCTGGTCATCAATTTCTAAACCAAGGCGCCCGTACTGACCCGCTACAAATGGATCAATGTCTGCTTCAATGCGTAGAGAATAAAGCAAATCCGTCCAATGCTTATTCTCAACAACTTTTCCTTCTACCCAATTACTCATATGACTTAATAGTTACATATATATTTAATAATTTATGTGTGCTCGCAACATAGAGGGGCAAATGATAAAAAGCAACTATCCATGTCTAGGTGCTGGTGGCTTCAAGTCTAGCTTTGTGAGAAAACCTTAACGCTATTAATAGCGCTAAGGTTAGATGTGAGGTTTACTTGTTTATAGGTAGATTCGAGTCAGTAGAGTTATTTAAGTTACCGCCAAATAGATTGATAAAAAATTGCAGTACGCGCTTGATGCCACGCCATAGTTTTGGCAATAACCAAATCATTAACAAAATAAACGCTATAAGTAATCCAATGAATACATACGGGTGAGCAATTGCGGCCCATAACCCCGCGAAAACTGCAATGTCTTCTGTAATAGAAGCTGCCCAGTTGGATACGGGTTCAGGTGAGGTATTAATCAGTACGCGACTACCCGCTTTTGTGAAATGGGTGCCAGCAGCCAGACTACCCCCAACTATAGCCGCTGCCATTTCGGCTGCAGGTGTTACATCACCAATTGCGCCTGCTGCGAGTAGCGCCCCTGCAGGTATTCTTACAAAAGTATGTAAAGTGTCCCAGCCAGTATCAACTCCTGGAACTTTGTCAGCAAAAAATTCAACGCCATACATTAATCCCGCAGCTGCTATGACTAATGGATCACCAACCACTTGTAGATCAACAGGTAAATCTACATAGCCAGTATTGGACATGATGCCTAGTGCTAGCAGTGTGCCGTATAGATTTATGCCACTTGCCCAAGCCACACCCATGGTCAATGCGATGGTTTGTATCAGTGTTGAATATTCTTCCATATTAAACCTTTACTTTTTCAAGTTACTTATAAGACTATATGTATTCAGATTAGTGCCTTGAAAACAGCAGCTTAACGTAAAATAATGTGGCTAAAAAAGGTAATTTTTACAAGGTTAATATTGAAATTCATTTACACTACCCTCATATAGCCATTCTATAACCACGCTACTTTATAGAGTTGAGAGAAACTTCTATACGATCGTTTTGAATGCGGACTTGATAACGTTGCAAAGCTTCTGTGGCAGGTTCTTCCATTGGTTTGCCGGTGCGAACATTGAAGCGACTACCGTGTAAAGTGCAATAAACGAGTTCACCTTTAAGGCAGCCTAGAGATAAAGATGAATCTTCATGGGTACACATATCGTCAACGGCATATATTTTGCCATCAACGTTGGCCAGTAAGATGTCATTATTATCAATAGTAAACTTTTTGGTTTTTCCTGCTGGCAGGTCGTTTACTGATGTAATATCAACGAAGGTAATTTCTTTTTCCATGTTATTTATCAGACTAATTATCAAAGAAAGCTAAATCATGCCGTACTTTATATATAAAATCACTTCAGGTTCTACTGGTTCAATAAAGAATCTTGAGTGTATTGATAAATATGACGAATACAAACAAGCAAAGAAATATATTCGAGAGAAACGTACTGAATTTGTAAATGATAGCCGTACTACTCTTAAAATGATTTTTGCTGAAGATGAGTTTGAGGCTGAACAGCGGTTAGTTGCTACGCGCGATGCGCCTATTCTTCGTGAGTGGGAAAAGTAGGCTGCGTAGTCGGATATTGTCATTCATAAATACGTATGGATGAAAAGCATTACAAGAATACGTATAAGGATATAAATCCGCAACGTTGCATATTTGAGAAAGCTATCAATTCACGTATATGTAATTGTAATAAATCACAACGTTTTAATTTAGCAGATCGTGAAGGTGTGGCTTGTACATCAAAAACTAGCCTTGCTCGTTGTAATCAGCTATTTACCCACCTTCATAATAATGCTCGCTTTGCTATGCAACGCTTGGATGTAAATCAATTAGGTCACGCGCAAGAAATAAAAATACAAAATGGTGGATTATTAGGTTTGCAATCCCAGTTAATTACTGAGGAAAATATCAAGGTCGAAGATATTGATGCACTTATTGCAGATGCAGAAAAAGTATTTAAAGATATTGAAGATTTTCCATATTCAATAATTATGCAGGTTATTAGTGCATATCGTATTCGCCCTAAGAGAATACGTGCAAAAAAAGATTAGCCTGGTAATCACATCATGGCTGCAGCTACCAAACTTGATAAGCTATTAACCGAAGTTCGTGCCTGTCGTGTTTGTGAGGCTGGTCTGCCATTAGGTCCAAACCCTGTTTTACGTGTCAAACGTAGTGCAAGAATATTAATTATAGGTCAAGCACCTGGTACAAAAGTGCATGAAAGCGGCATTCCTTGGAACGACCCTAGTGGAAAACGTTTGCGTGAATGGATGAAGGTAGATGATGAGGTATTTTATAATCAAGCTAAGATTGCGATTGTTCCTATGGGGTTTTGTTATCCAGGAAAAGGTAAGTCTGGAGATTTACCCCCAAGAGAGGAGTGTGCACCTTTATGGCATAAACCGTTGTTAACACATCTGCCAAATATAAAATTAACTTTGCTGATAGGACAATATGCGCAAAATTATTATTTATGCGACTCAAAGTATTATAGTGGTGGCACCGTTACAGAAACTGTAACGAACTGGAAAAAATTTTCACCTAAGTATTTCCCTTTGCCACATCCATCACCAAGAAATACTTTATGGCTTAAGAAAAATAGTTGGTTTGAAAGCAAAACGCTTCCACAATTGCGTAAACAAGTACGTAATGCATTAAGAAGCTAAATTAGAATTAGGAGTTGAGTATGTCTGAAAATGATACACAAGCAGAACACACACAGATTCTAAGTACAGGTATTGAGAATTATGAAAACCTAAAGGACATCACAACTCTGGTGTACCTTTTGCAGGCTCTATTCTTTGTTGGCTTTACACCAATAATTGGTCTCATCATTAATTACTTTAAAAAAAGTGATGTAAAAGGTTCTATATTAGAAAGCCATTTTCGTTGGCAGATAAAAACATTTTGGTGGAGCTTGTTTTGGTACTGCTTGGCCAGTGTCTTAATTTTTACCTGGATAGGAGCGCCTATTGGCTTTCCTATTTTGGTAATTATTACTATTTGGTGGATCTATCGCTTTGTGAGGGGATGGCTAAGATTGAATAAGGATCAACCAATGTATATGTCTTAATAGGCTTACCGCTCATCTAAATTACTAATATATTATACTTATAAAACAGTAAGTTATAATATATTTAAGAATCTATCTATATTGGTATATTATAAAACTCTAATATACTAAGTAACATTTGATCAATTAAAGATTTAAACCATTTTTTAAGGACAGTGTTATGAATAACTTTTTTAGTAAAATAAATAAACCAGATACCAATTCAACTTACCACAATCCATATAAATTTCTAACTACAGAAAGCTATAGTGAGAAAAAATCTACTAGAGTGGGTGATTTCGAAACTACTTTATGGATGGAAACGGCTGGCCTTACTGTATTTATGTCACTCGTTGTACTAGTGCCTACATTTTTCTAGAGAGTTACCAGGTAACGCAGTAAATCTGAAATAAGGTTTTGATTTAAGGAAGAAACTACAAACACGGAAAGTTTCTTAAGCCGGCTGTAATGATTTCATTACAGCCGGCTTTTTTTATGCATGCCAGTAAAGAAACTTAGGTTTTGAACTAGAATAAAGGCCGCTCCTATAAATGATTTTATTTTCTGAACTTGTGTGTTTTCTAAAACTCAAAGCAATAGCTAATTACTTTGAATATAGATATTCCCAGGTTTGCACCATTTTGTTCATGAAAAAGTTTAATGCATTAGTTTGTCTGCTGGTTTGTTCTTTACCTTCAATGGCTTATGCAGATACAGTTTTGCTATTACATGGATATCTTGGTTCCAGTTATGAATGGCAACGTTCAAGTATTATTGAACAACTGGATGATGTAGGTTGGTTGAATGCTGGTGTATTACATATAAACAAAAATCGTGTGATGGCCAGTAATGAGAAACACAATCACACACGCCGTTTATATAGTTTGGAATTAGCGAGCGAAAAAGCGATTGATGCACAGGTTAAACAACTAGATCAATATATAGAGTATGTGCGCCATTGGCATACGGATGAACAAATTATATTAATAGGTCATTCTGCAGGAGGTGTTGTTGCACGCTCATACATAGTTAATAAACCAAATGCTGATCTTATTGCATTGGTGACCATTGCCAGCCCACATTTAGGTACAAAAAATGCAGAGTTAGCTCAATCCGTTTCAGAAAACTTATTAGTCTGGGTAGGTGAATTACCCGGTGTTGAGAAAATTTATCGTTCGCAAGGATTGTTTTTTGACTTGATGCCTAATCGTTCTGACAATTTAATTGGCTGGTTAAATCATCAACCACATCCGCTAGCTGAATATTATTCTATTGTTAGACAAGAAACAGATGATGCAATGCAAGACTTTGTTGTTCCGAGCTGGAGTCAAGATATGAATAAGGTATATGCGCTAAGAGGCCGAAGTAAAACCTATTCCGTTAAGAGTATGCATAGTCTGTCATATAAAGATGGCCAAGTAATTAAAAAGATATTGATGGATCTATATACAATCTAGACGAATGTTAAATATCTATAAGATTAGTCAGTTTGTTGTTTTTATGGTCTTACTGATGTCATGTGCAGCAGCTAATCACGTATCAGAAAGAAAAAACACTAAAGCAGTACCATCAACTGGATTTGAAAAATTATTTCTAAGTAAAGTAAATGTCGTTAGATCAAAAGCTAGGAAGTGTGGCGATGAATATTTTCCAGCAGCGCCTGCATTAATTTTAAATCACATTTTAAACAAAGCTGCTCATAAACATTCACAAGATATGTCTAAGCATCAATTCTTAGAACACACAAGTTCAAATGGCGATACTTTGGTGGAGCGTATGCAGGATGTGAATTATTTGTGGAGTGCAGTTGGTGAGAATATTGCGCATAACCAAAACAGTATAGGGCAGGTTATAGAAGATTGGTTAAGAAGCCCCGGGCATTGTAGTAATATGATGTCAGCAGACTACACACAAACAGGTGTTGCAAATGTAAACAAGTATTGGACACAAGTTTACGCTACACCCAAATAAATAAATTATTGGATAGATATGGAAATTGAAGGGCCGTTAATATTTAGAATTATTAGCTACGATGACTCGGATGACCGAGAAGTCCATGTGGATTTTAAAGAAGAATTTCAACAATTGGAGTTAGAAGAGCAAGCCAGTCAATTTTCTGATCATGTTAGCTCGCTAAAATCACGAGCAATAGAACTAGAGGAAGATTCACAAGAAAGACATGGGATATTATTTGTGCTTCAGTTCTTAGAGGAGTTAGTGCCACGTATTCAGGTGGGTGATATTCCACTTAATGAAACCATTGTTGTTAAGGTGCAGGAGGAGTCACCGTTAAAACAATTAATTTCAGGTTTGCAAATTAATTAAGGGAATTGCGTTTGTTGGAATAAATACCAACTAACGCAATAGATTTACTTTAAAATAATCGCGTGCGCGGCCCATTGCATCTTTTGCGATATCGTTTGCATAAAACTCACGAATTTGCGCAACGGGCTCAATGCGATTCGCACCTGATCCGGTTAAACACTGATCTTTTCTATCTACTGCCCACATTACATATGCAGTAAAGCCTACAAAGTCTTCTGGGAATTGATCTTTATGCGGAATGCCAGTGTGCTCAACGCGGTCGCCTTTAAGTTCTGTTTATATACGAGCTAATTCTTTCATGAGATCATTTACATCTTCACCATCCCACTGACTAACAACCTCACCTTTTCTGCTTGTAATATCGTTTGACATGTTATTCCTTATACATGAGTAGTTAGAATTTAGAATTAATAAATTTTTAGTATGAATGATGCTAATTCAAGTAGCTTAAAATATATGAGTGAGTTAACAAATTTATTAAAAAATTGTAATTAATTTTACTTTCTCAAATAATTAAATATACTTAAAAAACAGAAGAACTTAATTCGTTCACTGCGACGAGCATTTCGGCATCGTCGGTTAGTGCTTGAGAAATGCAACTTGAGCATGCGGTTACCGGGCTTACGCCAGTCACGATTAATTTTCCTGCATGCACCAATAAGCGCGTACTCGCGCCTTCATCTAAACCACTGCCTTTCAAGTTACGAGTCATTTGTGCAAACTTAACTAATAGTTTGGCGGTGTTTGTGTCGACATCAGTTTCTTTTTCTACAATTTTTTGTTCGGTGCTGGCATCAGGATAGTCAAACTCCAATGCTACAAATCGTTGACGAGTACTTTGCTTCAAATCTTTCAAAACACTTTGATAGCCAGGGTTGTAGGAAATTGCCATACAAAAATCTTTAGGTGCTTCTAAAAGCTCGCCGAGTTTTTCCATCGGTAAAACGCGTCGGTCATCACAAAGAGGATGGATTACCACAGTTGTGTCTTTTCGTGCTTCGACAATTTCATCTAGATAACAAATGCTTCCTGCACGCACTGATCGTGCAAGTGGGCCATCCACCCAAACCGTTTCTCCGCCCGTGACTAGATAACGTCCAACCAAATCTGATGCAGTTAAATCATCGTGACAGGAGACCGTGATTAGTGGACGTTTTAATTTCCAACTCATATATTCCATGAAGCGGGTTTTGCCACATCCGGTTGGGCCTTTCAGCAATACAGGTAATTGATTGGAGTAGGCCGCTTCAAAAATATCAATCTCACTGCCTACAGGCTCGTAATAAGGCTCTTTTTCAACAAAATATTCTTCCGGTTTAAACGATTTGGCTTGCATAGGTAACTTGTTTTTACTTTGGTTAACTGATTCTAGTGGAAATGCGCGATTTAGCGAATTGGAATTGTCTGAATCAATGACCTATTTATGTAGGGTTGTTTCATTGTGTTGTACAGTTAGTTGGATAATCAATGGCCTATAGATATGATCAGAAATCATAATATAAGTGATTGGAACATCAACAGTTTAAATAATAGTGCTATAAGACTACTTAAAACCGCTATAACTTTATTTATATTGAATTGTTACAGAATAGCTAGCAGACTTGACGGCCCAAAAAAAATAACTTAGCGGAAATCCTTAATAATGTTATCAATAAATCCTTTCGCAGAACTTTCGGCTGTAATTTCGCCCTCAATTATACAGGGGTACATTGTACTTATGTTCATTATGGTTATCGGTGGCACGATTCTCGATATGTTGCACAAAAAGAGTGCTAAGTACTTTTTTGAAAATGCTGAAAAAGCAAAAAAGAATGCTAAGCGTACTTTAAGTGGTGGCGAAAAAGCATCACTTGCAGTTGCAACAGTGGCTAATGAGGTTTTAACCTCGGGCGAATTTGCATGCAGGCCAAGTCGTCGCTATTCTCATCTGCTGACGATGTATGGTTTCATTATTTTTATTGTAACCACCGTATGGCTGGTTTTTGGTTACACACCTCAAATTGAACCTGCACCAAAAGCATTGACTGCTTTGTGGCACATCGGAGCACTCATGCTGTGTCTGGGTGGTTACTGGTTCTGGTTTTTCATCCGTGTAGACGTCTCTTCTGAAGGCGTAAAGTGGTACAACTTCAACGGTCGCGGTGACATTTTCATCGTCTCTCTGATTACTATGGCTACTTTTGCATTACTGTGGTCCGGTACACTGGCTAGTGGTGGCATACTGAACATGATTTTCTTGGTGTTGTTCATTGCGTGTAGCACGATCCTGTTCAGTACAGTTTTTTGGTCCAAATTTGCCCACATGTTTTTCAAGCCCGCTGCTGCTTACCAGAAGAAGCTCATCAAGGCGGACGGCTCATATGAGAATCTGCCTGAGCTAGGAGAGCTTTCTGATCCTGCCTTACAAGCAAAATTTCCGGATATCCCGGAATATATGGGCAACAATCCACCTAACATGGGGCTTGGAATCAAGAGCGAAGCCCCGCGCCATTTTTAATTTATATCCGTAACGAATTTTAGAGAGAAAAATATTATGCCAACTTTCGTATATATGACTCGCTGCGATGGCTGTGGACATTGCGTAGATATCTGCCCTTCAGACATCATGCATATCGACACAACTACTCGACGTGCTTATAACATTGAGCCCAACATGTGCTGGGAGTGTTACTCCTGTGTTAAGGCTTGTCCTCACAACGCGATAGACGTTCGAGGTTATGCAGACTTTGCTCCATTGGGACACTCAGTGCGAGTAATCCGTGATGAAGAAAAAGGTGTTATAGCTTGGCGCATCAAGTCTCGCAACGGTAAAAAAGATATGAATCTGCTAGCGCCGATTACCACAAAGCCTTGGGGTAAGCATATTCCTCAATTATCTGAAGAGGCTGCTCCAAGTAAAGAAATGAAGGACAGTCAATTACTTTTTAACGAGCCAAAATATATTCGTCTGGATGACGGAGATATACACACGCTAGAGTCTAACGGCTTGGAGATGAAAGAAGGGGTGTACTACTAATGGGCTACAA
The DNA here is from genome assembly GCA_013001685.1 of Gammaproteobacteria bacterium. Lineage (GTDB taxonomy): Bacteria > Pseudomonadota > Gammaproteobacteria > UBA4575 > UBA4575 > JABDMD01. The sequence goes on from JABDMD010000009.1 coordinate 23,614, forward strand.
AACTATTGTCGAAGACGATATCGATATCCTAGTTGCTGGTGCTGGCATGGCCGGCACGGGTGCAGCTTTTGAAGCAAGATATTGGGGTCAGGATAAGAAAATTGTTATTGCCGAGAAGGCTAATATCGATCGTTCCGGTGCGGTGGCACAGGGTTTATATGCGATTAACACGTATATGGGAACTCGTTTTGGTGAAAACAATCCTGAAGATCATGTACGTTATGCGCGCATCGATTTGATGGGAATGGTTCGTGAAGATTTGCTGTTCGATATGGCACGTCACGTGGACTCAGCTGTACATCAGTTTGAAGAATGGGGTTTGCCACTAATGCGCGATCCTAAGACAGGCGCGTATCAGCGTGAAGGTCGTTGGCAGATTATGATTCACGGTGAGTCTTATAAGCCTATCGTTGCGGGTGCTGCAAAAAAATCGGCAGACGAAATATTCAACCGTATTTGTGTAACGCATCTATTAATGGATGATGCAAAAGAAAACCGCGTAGCGGGTGCAGTTGGTTTTAATGTGCGTACCGGCAACTATCACGTATTCAAATCCAAAACTGTTATCTGTGCTGCCGGTGGCGCCTCGAATATCTATAAGCCTCGTTCAGTTGGTGAAGGTGCGGGTCGTGTTTGGTATGCGCCGTGGTCATCGGGTTCAGCGTATGGCTTGATGATTAGTGCAGGCGCGAAAATGACGCAAATGGAAAATCGCATTGTATTGGCGCGTTTCAAGGACGGTTACGGTCCTGTTGGCGCGTATTTCTTGCATCTCAAAACCTACACTCAGAATGGTATGGGTGAAGAGTATGAATCAAAGTGGTGGCCGCAACTCCAAGAGATGGTAGGTAAGGAATACCTGGATCCAGAAGCTTCGCATGCTACGCATCGTCCCATTCCGACTTGTCTTCGTAACCATGCATTTATTTCAGAAGTAAATGCTGGTCGTGGTCCAATTCACATGGTGACTATGGAAGCGTTCCAAGATCCTCATCTAGAAGAGATCGGTTGGCACAACTTCTTAGGTATGACGGTTGGGCAGGCAGTTCTGTGGGCAGCTACTGATGTAGATCCTAAGTACGAGAATCCTGAGCTCACTACATCTGAGCCTTACGTAATGGGCTCACACGCTACAGGCTGCGGTGCTTGGGTGTCAGGTCCAGAAGATTTATCACCTCCAGAATACTTCTGGGGCTACAACCGAATGACTACTGTTGAAGGTTTGTTTGGTGCCGGTGATGCTGCTGGCGGCACGCCACATGCATTCTCATCCGGTTCATTTACTGAAGGTCGCTTGGCTGCAAAAGCTGCTTGCCAGTACATTGATGATGGTAAGGCGGAAGGCATCAAAGTTTCTCAGCAGCAGATCGATAAGCGTCGTGAAGAAATTTACAAGCCTATGGAGCATTACAAGATTTATCGTAATGAAATTACTGCAGGAAGTGTTAACCCGAACTACATTAACCCACGTCAAGGACTTGATCGCTTGCAGAAGTTGATGGACGAATACGGTGGTGGTGTAACCGTTAGTTACATGACTAATGAAAAACTACTTAACATTGGTCTGAAGAAAATGAAAGCTTTGGAAGAGGACCTTGAGAAGATAGCTGCAGAAAACATCCATGAACTACTTCGTGCCTGGGAGCTTAAGCATCGTACTCTCGCCTCTGAAGCCGTCTTGCAACACACTTTGTTCCGTAAGGAAACTCGTTGGCCAGGTTACTACTACCGCGGTGACTTCATGAAGGTGGATGATCAGAACTGGCATGTACTGACTGTTTCTCGTCGTGATCCAGAAACCGGTGAGTACACGATGGAAAAAGCACCTTGCTATCACTTAGTCGGTGATGAAGAGAAAAAGGCTGCTGCTTAAATTACGGATTCCAAAGGTCTCTACTTATAGGGGCCTTTAATCCTGGCTGTAGTTAAAAGATCAACAACTGTTGGTCTTTTTTCATTTATGAAGGTACAAAATTTGTTGTAAAAAATGCTATAGAGTTTCACATGAACATTATTGAAAAAACAGATGACGAAATTTTAGAAATTGCTCATCCAATGTGGGATGACCTCATTAAGTATTCCAATGAAGGTGAATATGGCAAATTTATTCGTAAGTTTTCTTATGATTTGTTGTTTGGGCTTAATGAAGTTGAAGTTGGAAAACAGTTTGCCAAAAGTGATCTGACCAGAAATTTAAATACAGATTATGATTATCTTGGCCTTATTCGTCGTGGTGAACATGTAACAGTTTTATATCGCATGACCAGTACCAAGAAAGAAGGTGAATGGCTTGGACGTATGGTGCTAGGTTACGAAAAAGGTGAGGTGAGAATATTTGGGGCATCGGTCTTTTAGCAATAATTTGAAAAAATGCGGCAAAGCTAATTTACTGAATATGTTTTACAAACTAAATAGTGATTCGTAATTTGAACATGAATGAAATAGTTAAAGAAGTGATCTCCGATGAAAAGTATGTTGAATTGACATACAAAGTCATTGACTTAAAAACTGAGACAGTTCTGACGACGGTTGAATTTCCGATTGGCTATATTCATGGTGTAACTGAAGCGCTCGCACCACCAGTAACTGCAGCACTAGTTGGGAAAGCTTCTGGGGATGTAATCGAAGTACCCATTGACTGCAATAAAATATACGGGAAACGTGATGAATCATTAGTTGTTATTGATCATATTGATAATGTTCCTGAAGAGTATTGTGAGGTTGGCATGTCGATACTGATGGAGAATGAACAAGGTGAAACTAAAAGTTTTCTTGTAACAAGAGTCGACGACAAGTCGGTTACTATCGATGGTAATAATCCACTCTGTGGTCGAGAGGTGATTTTTAAGCTTGAGGTTCTAACTGTGCGCGATGCAACCGATGAAGAAATAGAAGCCGGTGGACCAGTAAATGCTGAGCCGGATATAAGTGAGATTGTTGGAACCAATCAAAAAGTACAACCAATAAATTAGTTTCTCATAAGTTAGTTAAATTAATCTTACGGAGGAACACGTTGCCTCATAATCTGTATGCCGAAACACTGTTAACCCCAGGCCTGGGAGTTCCAATTGTTTGGCGGTATCAAAATCAAGCACAGTATTTGATTGATCTACTTGATCCTGATTCACCCGTCTGCAGTGCGCTTTCTCAGGCCATTGATCGATATGGTGATACCTTTTTTGAGTTAGCGCCTAACAAAAAAACTTTGATTGAGTGGGCTAATTCACAAAATACGCTGGTAGATACTGCAGATGTTAGAGAATTAAGACTGGGTGGAGCACATGTTTTTCAACAATCCATCGAGCTCTTCCAAGGTTTGCAAATGATGGTCGAAAGAGAAGATGATCCTGTTAAATGGTCTGCTATTCATCACAATATTGGTGATGTAATGGGCTTCATAGGGCAACGCAGTGGCAGTTCACATTTTCTTGAACAAGCAGCCATGTCCTATGAACAGGCATTAGAAGAGCGCACCTTTGAGCAGACTCCATTTGAATGGGGCATCACTCAATACAATTTCGGCGTTGCATTGCAAACACTCGGACAACTAGAAGATGATCTAAACCTGCTAAAGCAGGCGGGTGAGATTTATAAACAAGCATCTACCGCATTAAAAAGAGAAGAACATCCAGAAGATTGGGCAGCTGCTTTGTTAAGTGTTGGCAATGTACTTTGTTTACTAGGAGTGCATCGCAGAGGGCCTAGAACCTTAGAGCAGGCGGTGGTTGTCATGCGTAATGCTATGGTTGAGCGCACGCCAGATAAATCTCCTTTTGGTTGGGCGGTCACACAAAATAATCTAGCGGTTGCATTACAGTCTTTGGGTACACATGAAGAAGATATCCAGTCGCTTGAGGAATCTATCCCCATTTATGATGCAACATTGAAGGCTTTGCCAAAAGATGATGTACCTATGATGTGGGCAATGGTAACCGCAAATCGCGCTTCTGCCATGCATGCTTTGGCAGAGGAATCAGATTACGTTGATATGGCACTTATGGCAGCAACTGAATTTGATGAGGTAGCTAGATTGTTTGCCAGTGTGGAACTGTCGAGTTACCAACAACTGGCTGAAGAGCGTAAAGAACAGTCTGAAGCATTAGTCAAATTACTTCAGGTGTAATTGAAAAACATGATTAAGACTTATTCGCAGCGCCTTCTGCCTCCCTATTATGGGCTGGCTCAAATCGCTGAATCTGAGCGCGCGCGCGCAGTAACGGCAGACGGTCAAACCTGGGAAATTCAATTTCTTCATCAAGGGAACAATGGATTAACTCAATCAAGTAATGGCTCTAAGCAATCAAATCTTCGTTATAGGCGTGCGGTTACGATCAGTAACAGCGAAATTCAACAAAAGAATATAGGTCTAGATGAGGAACAAATTGTTGATGAACGAATTCTCGAGTTAACGGAATTTCTTGCTGATATCACATTGCCATTTCCCGCAGCAGACCATTTTGAGTACTGGTTGTTGGATGCCAAAGATCAATCTCCATTGGCATTAATTTTTTCCGCAAAAGATCCAGAACAAATGAATGCTTATCCATCGCGCCCTGAGTGGACGGCATTACCCGCTGCAGTGATGCCAATTGAAATGACCGAAGATGAACAATCTTATTCATCTGCACCCGTGAACTATCGTTTGGAACGCCTTGTTGCCGAGAGAGCTGGCATTAATCCAAAGGCTAAATGGTTCACAAGGAGTTTGAATGAGGAGCAATTGTTTCCAACTTTAATGTTGACGGAAGATTGGCTTGAAGAAGAAAGTGTCGATTTATGTCAGCGATACCTTAAGCGTCAGGCGTCAAGATTATTGATGCTGCATAGTCTAAATCAAGAACAACGAAGACAGCTGGAAATTAATGCACGTTCAAATGCTATTGAGGTTGCGCGCTTTTACCAGCTTTATCCCGAAGTCGTGGATCAGGTATTAATGAACGCTATACTTGTCGAGGCAAAATTACGCAGTGTTTCAGAAGATCAACCTGAATTACATAAACGCAGAGACGGTATTCACTATCTTTAATGATGTACTAAAAACGCATGCTAGTTTGAACTAGACCACTCCCCCAATAACCCAATAAAGGATTAGTGTGAACGCTGTATTATTTGTTAGAAACGAGAGGAAATAATAAATGCCACAATATATTTTTATTTACCTAGGGGGTGATACCCCTAGCAATCCTGAAGAAGGTAAGAAGCACTTCGAGAAATACCAGGAATGGTTAAGGTCTTTGGGTGATACGGTGGTTAGTCCTGCCATTCCCTTTAAGGATACCCATACCGTGCATACGGATGGTAAGACGGAGCAAGGAACGACTACACTAATGTCGGGTATGAGTATCCTCAAGTTTGAATCGATGCAGGTTGCACTAGAAGCAGCAAGATCATGCCCATTTCTGGAAATTAACGGCACACTTGAAGTTTCAGAAATGATTGAAATGTCTGAGGCTGTAAATTAGAAAAGTACATTATGGTGCATAAGTTAGTTCAAAAACATTTATTGTATGGTAGACGAGAATTTGAGTTACGTGATGATATTGTCAAAATTAAAGTCAATAGCCTGCTGGATGAAAATAAAGATTTTGAAGTTGAGTTAGCTATGATCAACCCTGATCCCATTATCAGCAAGTCGAGGTTGGAGTTCCATAGTCGTGTGAAGTGTAGGCCGCTAATATCTCTGTATTTGAATAAGCCTAATGCAGAAGAATTTAACGCCTTTGTAGATGCGTTGAAAACAAAAGCAAAAAATGAGTTTGATGCATTTGCAGGAATAAAGAATTTGGAAAAATCTGCGTGATTATGAGTACCAAACTTACTCAAAAGCATTTGCTCAAGGGTACATGTGAATACGAGATCGTTGGCGATCAGGTTCATGTGAACATTAAGTCTAGCTTTAAAAAAGAAAAAAAAGAAATGCTTAGCGTTACGCTTGCTGTGCTCAATCCCGAGCCCGTGATAACACGATCACACCTTGAGTTTGTAAGTCGCGTGAATGGTGAGCCATTGTTATCTCTGGCTTTGTCCCGCCCTAACGTGACTGAATTTAACGACTTTGTTAACACGCTTAAGCAAAAGGCGCAGGAAGAATACAATGCTATTTCCGGGATGAACGTCACGGCTATACCTACTGCACTTAATGGTAATTTATATGAAGATCCGCCCGAATTCGTTGAAGTTTCTCCAGTAAATATTAGCAAAGGTAAAAACATCAACGTTGAAGGACTTGAGAATGCAATTAGGATGTTGGAAACGTATGTAGATAATGAAGAAATTCGACCCTTAATTACTACCTTAGAGTCCCTCAAACAAGCTCCGCAAGACCACTCGAGGTTGGTAGAGCTCTCCACAGTATTTAATGAACTTGGAGCTAGCCAGGGCGCAGTTTTAACCTACGCACCCTATATCACGATCATACTTTCAGATGATCCGTTTGGTTCAGGGTAAAGTTAAATACTTGGTACATTCAGTTAGCTGTGGGACACGATATTCTAATTAAACCAGATTGTTTATTGGGTTATGGCTCGCTATAGGTATGTTTTTACTATGCATAAAGGGAAGGTGTCATCCTAAAGCGCTATTTTGGTAAAATTAACCAATTGAACAATTTCTATTTTTCGAGCAAAAGGTGATCTATGAGTGATGATAAAAATACCAGGCCCAAGGTACCAGAGGGCGAGACAGAATATTACAAAACTCGTCAGATGGACCCTAATGATAAAGGCTTCGTTGGCTATGAAACTGAGTGGAAATCTTTCCAGAAAGAAGCAGAGTATAAAACGCCAAAACAACCTTGAGTTTAGTTGGCTAAATCTAGTTTCACAAAAACGAATAAAAGGCCCTCATTAGAGGGCCTTTTTTATTATTGCTTTTACACCTTTTTAGAAACTAGCTAATTGAGATGGCTTGGTCTGTTACAGATTTAACGTTATAGTCAATTTCACAGCGATATAATGCCCAGACGACATTCGCTGTACGTATTAAATTTTTTTAGAACACTATGCAACAAGCGCTAGCCAAAGAAGAAAATCACCCCTTAGCTGGAACTAAAATGACCGGCTCGGATATTATAGTGCAAGTGCTTGCACAAGAAGGTACCGATGTAATATTTGGTTACAGTGGCGGTGCGATCTTGCCAACCTATGATGCAGTGTTTCGTTTCAACGCAGAAACCAACGAATCCATGCCATTAATTGTACCTGCCAATGAGCAAGGAGCAGGTTTTATGGCATCTGGCTATGCTCGTGCTAGTGGTAAGGTCGGTGTTGTGATGGTGACGTCTGGACCTGGTGCAACTAACACCGTTACTCCGGTTCGAGATTGTATGGCCGATTCTACGCCTATCGTTGTAATTTGTGGGCAAGTGCCCACACCAGCGATCGGTAGCGATGGCTTCCAAGAGGCACCGATAGCGAACATTATGGGCGCGGTTGCTAAGCATATTTTCTTAATTACCGATCCAACAAAATTAGAAGCGACAATACGCACTGCATTTGAAATTGCGCGCACTGGACGACCTGGCCCAGTGGTAATTGATATTCCTAAAGATGTACAAAATTGGGAAGGTGTGTTTCAAGGCAAAGGTCAATTACCAATACGTGGTTACCGAGAACGTATCGATGAGATTGCAGAAAATCTGTTAGCCGATGAAGATTGTGAGTCATTTTATGCAGCATTTGCAAAATCTAAACGCCCACTTATTTATGCAGGTGGTGGTGTAATTAATGCAAACGCACATGCAGAAATGTGCAAGTTTGCAGATAAATTCAGTATTCCGGTGGTTACTACTTTAATGGGTATTGGTGCGTGTGATACCACCCAACCACTTTCATTACATATGCTGGGTATGCATGGCACCGCATTTGCAAACTATGCAGTAGATGATTGCGATTTTCTAATTGCTATAGGCGCGCGTTTTGACGATAGGGTTGCTGCGGTTCCGCCTAAATTTGCTCCGAATGCAAAATTTATTGCACACTTTGATATTGATCCCTCCGAAATTCATAAAGTAAAAACGGTTGATTGGCACCACGTGGGCTTGTTGCCACAAGCGATGAATAAGTTATTAGATTTTGGGGTAAACAAAGCAAAAATTTCAAGTGACTTTTCTGACTGGCATTCACATGTAGCGGATCTTAAAAGCACTTATGCCATGAACTACGACAAGAATAGTGAGTACATCCAACCCTATGCTGTAATTGAAGAGTTGAATAAACATGCTAAAGGTGAAGCAGTTATCAGCACTGGTGTAGGTCAACATCAAATGTGGGCGGCACAGTATTTCGATTTTAAATCACCTCGACTTTGGTTAACTTCTGGAAGCATGGGAACCATGGGTTTTGGTTTGCCAGCTGCTATAGGCGCGCAATTTGCAAAACCAAACTTAGTAGTTATAGATATTGATGGTGATGCAAGTATACGTATGAACCTAGGTGACTTAGAAACCGTAACTACCTATAAACTGCCAATTAAAGTTGTTGTACTGAATAATCTTGGTGACGGGATGGTTAAGCAGTGGCAGAAATTGTTTTTCAAAGGTCGTTTATCCGCAAGTGATAAATCATTGCATATGAAAGATTTCGTTAAAGCTGCCGAAGCAGATGGTTATAAGTATGCTGTACGTTTAGAAAATAAAACAGAACTTTCAAAAGTGATTAAAGAGTTCATGGAATTTAAGGGGCCTGCATTTATTGAGGTGATGATTGATCCCGATGCAGGTGTGTATCCTATGGTTGGTCCAGGTATGACCTTTGATCAAATGATCACTGGTGACTATATTCCTTCACGTACTGCAAAAGTGGATACGAAGACTGAAGTAGATTCTTCAGAAATGTTTTAGTGTTTTTGAAACGCAATCTTGTCCAACACTGCTAGTAATAAGGCAGATACTACAAATGTTATATGAATAAGTGTATACCACATTAGTTTGTCGTTTTCGATAGATTCAGCTTTCATGAATATGCGTAATAAGTGAATTGAAGAAATCGCTACGATGGATGCCGCTACTTTAAGTTTTAATGTATTGGCATCTAGCTTCCCTAGCCAATCAAGTTTGTCAGTGTCTTCGTTAAGATCAATTTTAGAAACGAAACTTTCATAACTACTGAACATCACCATTACAATCAAGCTGCCTACTAAAGACATATCAATCAGTGTTAACACTGTCAAAATTAGATCAGATTCTTTCATGGTAAAAACATGCTCAAAGATATGAATTAATTCTTGAAAGAATTTGATTCCTAGAGCGAAAACTGCAAGCGATAAACCCACATAGATTGGTGCAAGCAACCAGCGACTTGCATACATGGTTTTTTCTACAATTAGCTCTAATGACTTCATACTAAGTAAGTTCCTGTTTATTCGTAAAAATTTTGTTTGAATTGTAATTTAAATTCTTTAAATAACATATCTCTGATATGATTTATGTCTAAGATAAAAGGTTATATGATGAATTTTTATACAAGAGCTTTGTTGCCATTGCTATTATTTACCGTCGCTGCATGTTTTCACAATGAAAGAACAGAGCCTGACAAGGTTTCAACGTCTAAAAATTCTGTAACGAATTCAGAAGAAATTTTAAATAGACAGCGAGAGATCTATGATGAAGCAGCCGCAAATCCTCAGCAATTTAAAGCTGATTTAAAAGATAATTGCCCACATTTTGGTACTACACTGCTTACAACCGCAGAAACAATCCAGCTTGGAACCCGAGTTTTCAATGCAGGCGGAGTAAGTCTTACTAAACGAATATATGAAGGCACGATTTATAAATTATTATTTACGATAAAAGATGATTGTATGAATTTAAGCGATGCTTTGCAGGCTGGTTTAGCAAAAGCATATGAAAGTGAAGATCATCATGATCAAGCTTGGGCAATGCGTAATGCATTAGATCTGATTATGGGTGGCCCACCACTAAAGCCACCTGGTGCGCAGTAATTGTTGATTTATTTATGCTTCTCGTAAGATCTACAAAAAAATATCTTGCCACATTGCTACTAGTTTTTTCTCCTCTAGTTTTTGCAGGCGAAAATGTAATTACTGATAAAGAAAGCTTCGCCCAAGAGTATGCTCAATTAGGTTTGTTGTTAGAAAAAGTTCAAGATAAACAAACTGCGAGACTTTATAAACCGCAGATTATAAAAGAGTTGAGTAGAATTAAATCAAGTGTTGGCGAACAAAGTGATTTTGAAAACTTATCACCGATAGAAAAGAAAATATTTGTAAATAAATTTCAAAATAACAATCTTCACTGTGGTTATGTAACCAAGGTAGTTGATGAGCGCAACAGGTTGTTGCTCAATAAAGAAGCAAAAAATGAATTAGGTGACTTGTTGGATCAATTATTACAGTAAAAAAAAGTTATTTTTAAATTGTTAGCATAGTGACCATTCTATATAGCTTTCATATGTGCCAGTATTTCTAGTATGTCCTTTCTAAGATTACTTCAAATTCCAAATATCTATTTAAAACTGCTTTTAATTCCAGCTGTAATTTTCTCCACAGCTTCATGCGCATTATTACTTCTTAACGGAAACTTAAGCCATGGATACTATGAGGCTAAAAGCGAAACTTTTAGATGTAAATTGCCGGGTGGTGCGCTGAGTTCTAAAGTTGAGATTATGGATCGTAGTAATGAGCTTGGTGAAACGGCCACTTTTACTTTAAATATCGGATTATTATGGCGTATTGATCATTTGCGTATAGGTAAACATAAGCTAGCAGTACTTGATACGTCAGTGGATAAAAGACAACAGCTTGATCAAGCAAAAGATAATTATATGAGTTCGTACTTAGCCCAGAATGCAGATCAAGTAGAGGTAGAATGGGAACAGTTTATGGCCGTAGATGATGTAGAAGTGTTATTTACCAATACTTATGTTAATTGGGATGATCAAGAAGAAAAAAGAGAATTGCTATTTTCAATAGATGGTGATTATTTAAATGTTGTACATTTTGCACAAAACATGTCTAGTAATTTGCAAACGTTTACAACAGGAGCGGCGGGATTTTACAAGAGTTGTGAGTTTTAATTATATTGTTTAGTTTTATTAAAAAATGAATTTAATTCAGGCAACAGTATTATTATTTCTAATAATGGACCCTGTAGGAAATTTGCCAATATTTAATTCTATTTTAAAAAATAGACCCGCACATGAAAGTGTAAAAATAATAATCAGGGAACTCGTTTTCGCATATTTATTATTGATTGGGTTTTTGATATTAGGCGACTACGTTCAGTCTTATTTAAGTCTCAGAGTTTCAACACTGCATATAGCAGGCGGCATCATTCTTTTATTAGTGGCTTTGGGTATGGTTTTCCCTGGAATTGGCATGAAGATGGTAGATGGTAATGAAGAGCCGTTTTTCGTTCCCCTCGCAATGCCATTAGTAGCGGGACCAGCAGCGATTGCTATTGTGTTGATATTGGGGAGTAGTCAACCTGCTAACACAATAACATGGGTAATCGCCTTATCTATTTCATGGAGTCTTGCAGCATTAATTTTGGTTCCATCGCCATGGGTTTTTAAATTTATAGGTGAGAAAGCAGCCCGAATACTAGAAAGGCTAATGGGCATGATTTTAATCATGCTTGCAGTGCAGATGTTTTTAAATGGTGTTGAGCTATATGTAGGTACAAACTTTTAAGCTAATTAATTAAACACTTAATTAGCACTTACAGTACGTGTGCGTGCCCAGTCTCTTAATTTTTCTACCTTTTCTGCCATGACCACAGATAACGGTTTGGTGTTGAGTAATTCTTCCAATAATTGAATTTGTTTCAGCGGGGATTTTTCAGCATGTGCTGCATAGAGGGCAGAAACTACAGCTTGTTCAATCTCAGCGCCTGAAAATCCCTCGCTAATTTGTGCAAGTCTGTTCAAATCAAACTTGTCTATTGTAACGTCTCTTTTATCTAAATGAATTCGAAATATTTCTTGTCTAGTTTCGCGGTCGGGTAGGTCAACAAAAAAGATTTCATCTAAACGGCCTTTGCGAATCAGTTCAGGTGGTAAGGCTTCAATATTGTTAGCGGTTATCGCTAAAAATACTGGCTTTTTACGTTCTGCCATCCAGGTCAATATAGTACCCAAGACTCGATCGCTAGTACCTGTGGTGTCGTCGCCAGAGCTAATGCCTTTTTCAATTTCATCTATCCATAATATGCAAGGTGACATCACTTCAGCTGTCTTGATTGCCTCACGCAAGTTCTTCTCAGTTTCACCAATGAACTTATTAAATAAACTTCCCATATCTAAGCGTAGTAGTGGTAAGCCCCAAACACCGGCAATGGCTTTAGCGGTTAAACTTTTACCACTTCCTTGCACACCTATCAGCAATACACCTTTAGGACGATCCAAACCTTTGGGTGGATTTTCTGCAATGAAAATTTGCTTACGATGGTTTAGCCAATTTTTTAGCTTCTTCATTCCTGCAACATCAGAAAACTTTGCTGTGTCATATTCAAATGACAAACCATTATCGCGACTAAGCAAACGATATTTAGCAGACATGATCTCAGGTAAATCAGAAACGGTAAGTGCGTCATCCTCAGCGATAGCAGTACGTGCGAGTCGACGTACATCTTGTTCAGGTAAACCGGCTAGGTTACGTGCTAATAGATCAACGACTTGGTTATCTTGAACTACATGTTTAGAATTATTCTTGCCTTGCCAACGAATGGCTTCTTGAACGATGATATTGCGCAATTTTTTGCTATTAGGTAAACGCAATTCAAAATGGGCGACAAATTTTTCTAACTCAGCAGGTATTTTTAAATTATGGCTAACAAATACTAGCGTATTGGGTTTTTCATCATACTGTAGAGCGATCTCTTTTATAGTGCGAATATTAAAAGGATCTTCCATATAAGGATGAAAATCCATAAACAAATAAATGCCGGACTTAGAGCCGCCTCGGATATGTCGAAGTGCTTCTAGTGGTTCTTTGTTGAATGCTTGAGGAGGCATATCGTTTACATCGATTCTTTGTAAGCCTTCCGTTACTGCCCATTTGAAAAGCTGTAGTGGGAACTCAATCACTAATTGTGTAAACAATTCCAATACACGCGCTTCTTCATGAGTCTCAATGACTACGATAGGCATCTTAGACTTGATTAAGACTTTAAGATCATTTAGCTCATGCATCTTGGGTGTAGGTGCTGGGTGTGAATTATTATTTCTGGAATAGGTAGCGTTTTAGCACTGATTTCCTCATGCATGCAAGAATTTGCATACTAAAGTGTGCGATAGGGTGGATTATCCGTGCCAAACGAGTAAATGTCAGCAAGCTAATGTTAGCTGCAGTGTGTGCTTTTTTGACATAGCATCGAATTTTCATCGATGTGTACAGGCATTAATAATCTTTATTTATCTCTTAGCTTGTGAATCTGCATACTAACACTCAATTATTTGTATCGAGCAAACAACTTGAGTTTAGAGAAAACGAGATGAATGACAAAAAAACGCATACAGATCTGCGTGAAATTCGTATTAATCCAATTGTTCCTACAGAATCAGTGCTGGTCTCTACTGCACGTGGTTTGCGTCCACGCAAAGATGAAAAGCCACTGGCTACCAGTACAGAATCTAAAGTAGATAAATGTCCGTTTTGTAAAGGCAATGAAGATAAAACGCCACCAACACTTATCAGCTGGCCAAGTGAAGATGAGTGGCAAATTCGTATTGTTGAAAACTTGTTTCCAGTATTAAGCGACCGACAGATCTCGCAAAACCTAAGCTTTGGTTTGCAACATGTTATTGATGGTTATGGACGTCATGAAGTGGTGATTGATCACGACAACCATTCCATTCATGTAGACCATATGTCACAAGAACATTTGTACGCATTATTCAAAATCTATAGAGATCGTATGCAAGTGCTCTATGATAGCGACGCACGTATAAAATACGTTCTAGTTTTTAAAAACTTTGGCCCTGCAGCGGGCGCCAGTATTGCGCATACGCATAGCCAAATTGTTGCTATGCCGGTAGTACCGGAAAATGTAGCAAATGAGCTAGAACATGCACATGCTCATTATGAAAAATATAATCAAAACATCTTTTCACACCTAGTAGATGAAGCGCTTACATTTGAAGCTACCATTTATGATCGTGAATCAGGAGAAGTGCGAAGAAAAATTGATGTCGGCCAATATGTGATCGAAAAAACCAAACGTTTTATTGCAATTAAACCTTTTGCCAGTCGCTTTGAATGGGAAGTGCAAATATTTCCGCTGTTTTCACAAGCAGATTATCTAGAGTGTAGTGATGATGATCTAGAAGATTTTGCTTTATTAGTTAAACGCACCATGATGCGACTTAATAAAGTTATTGGAGGAGCTCAATATAATTACTTTTTACATTCTATTCCTCATGGTGATGAATTTAAAAAACATAAAGATAGTTATATATGGCATCTAGAGATTTGTCCGCGCACTAGCATTCCTACTGGTTTTGAGCTGGGCTCAGGCTTGTTTGTGAGTACGGTCAGTCCTGAAGATGCTGCGAAACAATTGCGAGAAGCTTCTATTAACTAGCAGGTTAAAAGCGTAGCTGAAATTGCGGTGCCGCTTCTGGACTTTTGGCTCCCTCACCTACATCTTTCGAGCTAGAGCCAAATGGATCGAGCTGCGGGTTTGCTTCGTAGATAGATTTTGCGCCCCAACGCACCTCTCTTTTTTGTTTTTGCTTGGGCTTGCGCCATTCATTTTCTTCTTTTTTAGGTTTACGCATACTTTCTTCACGACTAAAAATAGTATCTACATTCAAGTTATTAAAATCATCCGGAAGATCCAATTGTGAATTTGGGTCTGCTATTACAATAGAAGAGATTAGTATAAGTAACGCAAATGGATACGTATACTCTCGTGGTAGCTTGCCAAAATAATAGAGTTGTGGAAGCAACGTTTAATCCTTTTTCCACTCTAAAGACTCAAACCAATATTTATGTTTGGCAGGCAACCATCCTTCTGCATCCCTAGCAGTGATCCATGCATTTAAATAGTTTAAAAAATCTTGCTCCCCCCTGTTGACAGCCATTCCAGTTTTGTAACTGAGTAACGGCTTACTAAGAGGAACATCGACTTGTTCCGGATATTTCATGGCTAATAATTTTGGCCCCGGTGAAGATTCTACTAATGCGTGAATTTCGCCTTCAAGCACTGCGTTAATTGCGTCTTCACTTTTTACAAAAGACTTTATTTTTGCTTTGCTAAATACTTGTTCAGCAAGTTTTTCTGAAACCGTGTTTGAAACGGCGCCAATCGTCACTTTTGGATTATTTAATTCATCAAGTGATTGCATATCCTCAGTTTGCGAAATGCAAGCTGCAAGACTAATGCCGGAACTTGCATAAGGGTTAGAGAAGTTTATACGAAGCGCACGTTCTGGAGTAATCGCCATACCAGCGATGACGACATCGATTTCTTTCGATTCTAATGCATCGATTAAATTTTCCCATTCAACTACTTTAAACTCTGGTTTTGCTCCTAAATCTTTCGCTAACTGTTTAGCTATTTGAATTTCAAAACCATCTAATTCCCCGTCCTTATTTTTTATCGCCCATGGCTCAAATAATGAAACACCTATGCGTATTGTTCCTGTTTTGAGCACTTGCTCAAATGTATTTGCCTGTGAGACTCCAGCCAGACTTATTAATAAAGCAATGATTACGAAATGAAAAAAATGTTTTAATTGTTTCATACTGATGAAAATCCTAGATATTTCATTGGATACATAATTATATTTTTGAGTAAGTTACAAATAGATTACTGATAAGCAACCTTATTACGAATTTTTATTCTAGTCATTAATTTTCAATTGTATCAGTTTAAGCATAAATGCAACACATTTTATATGGTGATAGAAAGTTTTATCTTCGTTAGAATGTTGGTATCGATTTATTTATATGGATCGTAAAGTTAATTAAGGTGCTATATGAAAACAATCAAAGCAATAGCCTTTTCCTGTATGGTTTTATTAACACTTACCGCGGGCAAATGTTTTGTAGTTAGCAGTTTTGATAGTAGTCATGATGATGACGATGATGAAGGCCTTACCATCGTAGTCACCAATGCGGAAACGGCGAACAGCGAAGTCGTACAATCCTTAAACCAAACTTTTGCGGTTGCAGAAATTGCGAGTCAATCTGCACAATACGTTAATGATATTTATTTATCAGATCCATTAAGCATCTCCTGTAATAATGCAGAAGGTGTTATCAAGCTTATGGTTAATGATGAAGATCATTCCAATAGAATATCTATAGGAGATGATTTATTTCTTAGCTATACGAATTGTAATGTAAATGATATGGATGCAAATGGTGAGTTAGAGATTACGATGTTAGATGCAAAAGGAATTGACATCGGGCGTTTTGATAGCGGAACAGATTGGTCGTGTGATTTGAGTGTAAAGGCAACATCTTTTCAAGTTAGTGCAAACAATAATACGTTTAGTGTAAATGGCGATTTGGAAATCGCTTTGCAGTTCAATGCTACTAGCGCGATACTGAAATCCAAGATCGTGAATAACTCATTAGTATTAGAATCTGAATTTCAGCGCGTCTTATCAGAAATGGAGATTTCACAATTCATTAATCTAGCAGTAGTGCCTTCCGGTTATTCATTGAGTATTGATTCACTAGACTTATCAAGTAATGCACTAAACGGAAAAGTAAGTGTGGTAACAAATTTAGTGCCGCTTTCTGGTATGGAGTGGTTGAAGCCAAGCGAATATTTTGTAGAGCTGCAAGCACCAGAAAGTGGCGCGTTATATATAACAGGTAAAAACTCCAATGCTGAGGTTTTAATCTCATCAAGCGAGTTGGTTTCAATTAATATTGACGCTGATGGAGATTCAATTTTGGAAGCAGAAATATATTCTATTTGGCCACAAATTTAGCTACCATTTTTACTAAACATTTATAGCAGATCTCTCAACTATTAGACCTTAGTCAATATGATCGACGATTACTTTCGCAAACTGCGCAAGAGTGTCATTTAATGCGGCCACCCGTGCGGAATAACTCGTATTAATTGCGCTAGCGTTAAATTCCGAATGCATTGTCTTAAGATTTGATATTTCTTTATCATGTGTTAATTGCCAATGCACAACTAACAATGCATCACCATTGGCATTATTTTCAAACTTGATGACTTTTGCGTTGATTCGATAAGTAAATTCCAGTGTAGAAGACCATGGATAACTATGTAT
>JABDMD010000163.1 GCA_013001685.1 Gammaproteobacteria bacterium
TTCATCTTATTCGATACGAGTCGAATTATTAATGGTGGCGAAACAAATTATATTTTGGCTACTACAGGGATATTTTTAAGTATTTACAATATTTTTACTGCGCTATTGCATTTATTAGGTTTTGCTAACGATTAATATACTCGCAACCATGAAAAACAAATGAGCGGGATAGAAATTGGCTACGTTGTATTAATAGTAGCCTTACTAATCTTTCTTTTTCCAAGAGCAAAATATTGGTTGAGTAATAGCCCCAAAGCTGAAGGTGGAGACTGGCAAGCTTTTCTTTTGCCAATAGCATTGATAATTGCGTTCGTTGGTGGGCTAATGTGGTTAGTTAGTCGCTAAAACTCGTATTCTTATAACAAAAATGCCTCTTAATCGAGAGGCATTTTTATTTAAATCAATCAGATATGTACTTATGTTAATTTAGATTATCCTATTTAGGCTCCTATTATTACTAATCACGAAAATTATTAAATTGCAGCGGTATGCCTAAATTTGAGTCTTTAAGTAGGCTCATGACATTCTGTAAATCATCACGCTTCTTGCCTGTAACGCGTAGTTTTTCACCCTGAATGGATGCTTGCACCTTAATTTTAGAATCCTTTATCAGCTTAACCATTTTCTTGGCAGAATCTTTATCAATTCCTTGACGAAGTGTGATTTGCTGTCGAGCACACATATTGGCTTCTTCTACCTTTCCTCGATCCATACACATAACATCGATGCCACGCTTTGACATTTTAGTGATTAAGATGTCGTAAACCTGGTCCAGTTGAAATTCTGATTTTGCTTGAATACGTATATTAGACTCTTCCCGTGTTACTTTGGCGTCAGAGCCCTTAAAATCGAAGCGAGTAGAAATTTCACGACTAGCTTGATCGATAGCATTACTCAATTCATGTTCATCCACTTCGGAAACAGTATCAAATGAAGGCATAGGCAATATTTCTCCCTCTGCAGGTAAATATTAAGGCAAAATTATAGAATGTTTAGGTTAGCGATCCTTCTAGGTGCTGGCAATGCCGTATTGGCTATTATACTTGGTGCTTTTGCTGCTCATGCTTTACAAAACACTTTGAGTGAGCGAATGCTTGCTGTATTCAATACAGCAGTAGATTACCATTTGTATCACGCACTAGGGTTAATCGTCCTTAGTCTGCTCATTAAACAACGCCCTATTTCCAAAGCTTTAAAAACTGCCGTTTATTTGATGTCGTTTGGGATAATTGTATTTTGTGGCAGCCTTTACGCACTAAGTCTCTCAGGCATTTTAAAACTAGGCATGATTACGCCATTTGGTGGTGTAGCTTTTATTATTGCTTGGTTTTTAGTGCTCATTGCATTTATAAAACAGGAACCCCAAGTATAGCAATATTATAAAAGCACTCCCTGTGATGAAGCATCGTCAGGTTTTTCTATGCACACCTCTACTTTATCCCCTACTCGTATAACCCCGCCTTTTCTAACCATCGCATTAATTCCACCATGGTTTCGCATGGCATTGTAAGCACCAAAACCGAGCGCCTCTTCCATTTTTTTACAAGGCGCACAGTTTCCTGTGATCTCAAGCACTGCATCATTAATTTTTAGACTATGTCTAAGTAATACACTTAAGTTAAGCCCAGAAATTACAATATTGCGACGTAATATTTCCGGTGAAATTTTATATATATTCAGCAAAGATTCTATAACTGGGAAATATTCCGCTTGAATAATTGTAACTTGTCTTTTACCGCCTGGTTTTTGACCAGCTTTGTCTCCTACCAAACCGTGATCTAGTAATAGTTCAGCGATATCTACTTGTTTGATTTCTTTATTTTTTTTGGCCCTTAACCCTATCCACTCAATAGTTCCTGGACGTGAAAAATGGGTTTTCAATTCATTTATTGAAGCCATAAATATATTAATGAACCTATATTCAAAAATGCTTTACAGTACGCATTCTAACCTTATAAAAAATTATAATATCGCTGCAATTCAAGTAGTTGCGTATTGCATACTAAAATATTTCTTAGCCAATCCTATGTTAGAACATGGAAAGCTAGGGTAGAATTAGTACGATAACCGAGTCCCCAAACCTACGTTATTAATTTAATGTAGGTCCCGAAGCCAGCGTGCCCCAACCCGCGCTGGCTTTTTTATTTCTGATTATTTTTCTTTGGTAATTTTATCCAGTCCATGCATATAAGGTTTTAGCACTTCGGGAATTTTAATAGTGCCATCTTTATCTTGATAATTTTCAAGAACTGCAACTAAGGTTCTGCCAATTGCTAAACCTGAACCATTTAATGTGTGCAAATGTTCAGTTTTTTTAGTAGCTGTATTTTTCCATCTTGCTTTTAATCTTCTCGCTTGAAAATCTAAAAAGTTACTACAAGAAGATATTTCACGATATGTATTCTGTGCCGGCAACCATACTTCAATATCATAGGTTTTAGCTGAGGAAAAACCCAAATCTCCTGTGCATAACGCTACTACTCGATACGCAAGATTTAGTTTTTGTAAAATCTTTTCTGCATGATTCACTAATTCTTCTAACATATGCCAAGAGGATTCAGGCTTCACTAGCTGCACCATTTCTACTTTTTCAAATTGATGCTGACGAATCATACCGCGGGTATCTTTACCATAAGATCCTGCTTCAGAACGAAAACAAGGTGTATGACAAACATATTTGATCGGCAACTCTTCTTCCTTTGCAATTCGGTCTCGCCATATATTAGTAACCGGCACTTCAGCAGTAGGAATCAAATAATAATCATTTTCGTGATTGAGTTTAAAAAGGTCCTCTTCAAATTTAGGTAATTGCCCTGTACCAGTAAGACTCTGAGCATTTACGATATAAGGCACATAGACTTCTTCATAACCATGCTCTGCAGTATGAGTATCGATCATGAATTGAATAAGCGCGCGGTGTAGCTTGGCAATACCACCTTGCATAGTGACAAAACGGCTACCAGTTATTTTGGCAGCTGTTTCAAAATCTAAACCACCTAAACTTTCTCCCAAATCAACATGGTCTTTGACTTCGAAATCAAAGCTGGGAATCTCTCCCCATTTGCGTACTTCTTGATTATCATCTTCGGTGCTTCCGTCCGGTACTGATGAATCAGGAAGATTTGGCAGCTCAAGCATCCAAGTTTGAATTTCACTTAGCAAAACTTCTAGCTTAGTTTCGTTAGTTTTTAGACTTTGATTAATTTTTTCCATTGCAGCCAAAATTTCACTGGCATCTTCACCTTTAGATTTAGCCTGACCAATTAATTTTGAATTTTTATTGCGCTGACCTTGTAAATCCTCAGTTTCGACTTGCAAGTTCTTACGTTGTTCTTCTAGTTCAGAAAATCGCTTTTTATCTAAGCTGAGGCCACGGCGACCAATGTGTTTAGCAACCTCATCAAATTCTGTACGTAATAGTTTTGGATCTAACATAGATTTATTGGAATAATGTAATTGAATTAAAAATAATTAAATGGCTCGAGCTAGACTCAAACCAAGAAAACAAGCGAACAAACATAAACTGACACTTACAAGCACATTTCCCATGGCGCTTATAAAATTTCCCTGTTGAATCAGATTTAAAGTTTCAAATGAAAATGTAGAAAATGTCGTGAAACCACCTAGAACACCAACTAAAATAGCAAATCGCACTTCCTCAGAAACAGTAATGCGCTCTAACAGTATGAAGGATAGAAAACCAATCAATAATGAGCCCGCAACATTCACCAGCAAGGTTCCATACGGAAATGAGGTTCCAAACCACTGAAGTGAATGTGTTTGAATTAAATACCTCAAAACTGAGCCTATTGCTCCACCAATGGCCACTCCCACCAGAATCAAAGTTTCCTCCTCTTTTGCGTGCACAATAGATTCTTCATCGTAGGCCACGAATGGTATCAATCAATGGTATATTGCGATACATCGAAATGATTAAAAGAAGCTCAGTTAATATATGCGTGGCTCAATCTCAACTACAGATCTTGCAAAACAATTTCATAATGTATTGCCTAAAGATGCGGTTTTAGACAAGGACGAACAACTAAGACCTTATGAATGCGATGCTCTAACCGCATATAGACAACTGCCCCGCCTAGCATTGTTACCTAGCAAAATTGAAGAAATTCAAGCTATCGTAAAAATATGCAAAGAATATAAAATCCCAATCGTTGCGCGTGGTGCTGGTACTAGCCTATCGGGTGGAGCATTGCCGCATGCAGATGGAATACTGCTGAATTTAGCCAAACTCAATAAAATCATCGAAATTGATGTTCATAACAGAACTGCCACCGTACAACCTGGTGTCCGAAATCTTGCTATATCAGAAGCGGCAGAACCGCATGGGCTTTATTATGCCCCCGACCCGTCTTCGCAGATCGCTTGCACTATAGGCGGCAACATTGCAGAAAACTCTGGGGGCGTGCATTGCCTTAAATACGGACTTACTTTACACAACATCCTAGCCTTAAAAATTTTGACAGTAGATGGTGAAATTTTAGAGCTAGGTGGGAAAAATTTAGATTCATCTGGCTTTGACTTACTTGCACTAATGATAGGTTCTGAAGGAATGTTAGGCATTACTTTAGAAGCAACGGTAAAGCTACTTCCACATCCACATGACAGAAAAGTGCTGTTAGCCGCATTTGATCAAATACAAAAAGCGGGCGATGCAGTAAACGGCATCATTTCCAAAGGTGTAATTCCTGCAGGTCTTGAAATGCTCGACCAACTCACTATCCAAGCTACAGAAATGTATTGTAGCCCCGGTTACCCATCGAATGCTGCAGCTATATTAATTTGTGAATTAGATGGTTTTGATGAGGAACTTGAAACACAAGTTCAATTGGTTAAAAAAATACTTATCGATCATCAAGCAATTGAAGTTCGTGTAGCAAAAGATAATCAAGAAGCGGAATTATTTTGGTTAGGACGCAAAGCTTCCTTCCCTGCACTCGGTAATTTAACTCCTGACTACTACTGCATGGATGGAACCATTCCAAGAAAACATTTAGCGCATGTATTGGAAAGCATCAGCAATCTTTCAGTTAAACATAGTTTACGTGTAGCAAATGTCTTTCATGCCGGTGATGGTAATTTACACCCGGTAATATTATATGATGCAAATGTACCAGGTGAGCTTGAAACTGCAGAAAAACTCGGTGGAGAAATTTTAGAACTCTGTGTAGAAGTTGGCGGCACAATTACTGGTGAACATGGTGTTGGCGTCGAAAAACTCAATCAAATGTGTGTGCAGTTTAGTGATGCTGAACTAAACACATTCCATGCGATCAAAGCGGCGTTTGATGAAGACGGGCTACTCAATCCAGGAAAAGCGATCCCTACTCTTCATCGTTGCGCTGAATTTGGTGCCATGCATGTGCATCATGGCAAGCTCCCTCACCCTGATATTCCTCGTTTTTAATCTCGAAGCTTTATTACCATGTCAGATTATAGAGATGAAATCACATCTAAACTTGAAGATGCTTTTCAGCAAAAAAAAGCATTGCAAATCAAAGCAGGCAGCACAAAACAGTTTTATGGCAGAGATATTTATGCAGAAGAACTCGCATTAACAGACCACACTGGGATTATTGAATACGAACCTTCAGAATTATATATAACCGCACGCAGTGGAACTCCATTACGCGAAATAGAACAAGCAATCGCAGAACAACACCAGATTTTACCTTGTGAACCACCCTATTTTGGGGCAAATGCAACCTTGGGCGGTACAGTTGCTTGTGGACTAGCCGGACCAAGGCGGGTAAATGCTGGCAGTGTGCGTGACTGCATTTTAGGAACGGAAATTCTAAACGGCAAAGGTGAGCTGCTTCGTTTTGGCGGCAAGGTTATGAAGAATGTAGCCGGTTATGATGTATCACGACTAATATGCGGAGCACTAGGAACATTGGGTGTGTTGATGTCAGTTAGTTTACGCTTATTGCCAAAACCTGCTTGCGAACAAACTATTGTTTTAACACTGGATAGCAACGCGGCAATTAATAAAATGAACTTATGGACCAACACTCCCATGCCTATTTCAGCTACATTTTATGATGGTCATGATTTATATATACGTTTATCAAGTTCTTTGTCTGCAATAGAAGCTTGTAAAAAAGAAATTGGTGGAGAATCAATTGATGAGAAGGATATATTTTGGACTAATATTAAAGAGCAAACACACAACTTTTTTATTTCAGATAAACCACTATGGAGGATTTCAGTTCCACCCAATACTGAAACGTTGAACATATCTGGAGAAAACGCAATTGAGTGGAATGGTGCTTTAAGATGGCACAAGAGTGATGCGGATGAAAATTCAATTCGCACTGAGGCTGAACGCGTTGGAGGGCATGCGACCTTATTTAAAGGGAATACTACTGATCAAGTTTTCCATCCACTTTCCAAACCATCCATGAAACTTCATAAAAAACTTAAGCAGGTACTAGACCCTGTTGGTATTCTCAATCCAGGCAAAATGTTTGCTGAACTATAATTATTTATGCAAACTTCTTTTACATCTGAATTTACACAAACCGCTGACGGCCAACGCGTAAATAAGATTTTACGCAAATGTGTGCACTGTGGATTTTGTAATGCTACCTGTCCCACTTATCAATTAACAGGCGATGAATTAGATGGGCCACGTGGACGAATTTATTTAATTAAAAACTTTTTTGAGCAAGACTCTGAAGAAAACAAGCAACAATCCACCAATGAAGTAAGATTAAAACATCTTGACCGATGCTTAACTTGTCTAGCATGTGAAACCACTTGTCCCTCTGGAGTGAAATACGGTGAATTAGTAGATATCGGCAGAAAACACATAAACGCTTCCATACAGCGTCCAGTAGCTAGCAAAATTAAACGCAATTTAATTTTAAGTGCTTTTTCTAACTCAACACGGGTTGCTGGACTTCTAGCAATAGCACGTATTTTTAAGCCGTTCTTGCCCGCAGCTTTGGCAGCCAAAATACCCGCCAAAATTAAATTACCTGCTAGCTCTGATTCAGAGATTTCTACTTCCTCATCACGAAAAATGCTCACAATAAAAGGCTGCGTACAAAATGCTGCAGCGCCGCAAATCAATTTGGCTACAAAAAGAGTTTTAAATAACTCCGATATTCAACTCGATGAAGTTAATTCTGCTTGTTGTGGCGCGCTCGCATTTCATCTCACCGAGACAGACCAAGCGCTTCGCACTATTTGCATCAACATCGATGACTGGTATCAGAAACTCAATAATGGCTATGAGAGTATTATAATTAATTCAAGTGGTTGTAGCTCATTTGTAAAGCAATATGGCACTATTATGCAAGACGATAATAGCTATGCAGAGAAGGCTAAATTTATTTCGAAACACTGTATCGATCTGTCTGAATTAGCTAGTGAACTCAAACCGAAAGCATCGCCTGATACAAATAAAACCATTGCCTTCCATAGCCCTTGCACCTTACAGCATGGCCAGAATATCAACGGAAAGATTGAAGAAAAATTGATTCAAGCAGGTTATAAATTAGTAGTAGTTCAAGATTCGCATTTATGTTGTGGATCGGCAGGAACCTACTCCTTACTTGAAAGCGAATTGTCTTCACAGTTATTAGAAAATAAGGTTTCAAACCTAGAAAAACATCAACCCGATATGATCGTAACAGCCAATATCGGCTGTCTCATGCATATACAATCAGGCACGAAAATTCCCGTCAAACATTGGATTGAGCTGTTAGCATAAAGAAATAAATTTTTCTGGAGTTATTAAGATGGACATCAATGTCTCATCCTCGGAATCAATAATATTTTCCATCTTTATTATTTTCACTAGTGCAGCAGTACTTGCCACTATCGCTCTATTTGCACGACAAGCATTGCTGGTAGCTTACATAGCCGTTGGAATCATTCTTGGACCTTCAGTATTAAGTTTTGTACCTGACACTGTGTTTTCCCAACAAATAGCCAAAGTCGGCATTATGTTCTTACTGTTTTTATTAGGCCTGAACCTACACCCACAAAAGCTAATTGCTTCAATTATGCAATCAACCCTTATAACATTTGGTACCTCATTAATTTTTGCTTTGATCGGTTTTATAGCAGCAATGGCTTTAAAACTTCCATTTATGGATCAATTAATCATTGCCGCTGCTTTTATGTTTTCAAGTACTATTATTGGCTTAAAACTACTTCCTACAACCGTTTTACACCACCAACATGTCGGCGAAATCATTATTAGTATTTTATTATTGCAAGATATTTTAGCGATTATTCTTTTACTTTTGATCGAAACTCAGGGGCCAGACATAAGTGCTCTTTTTGCTTTGGGTAAATTAGCACTTGCCTTACCTGGTTTGATTGCATTTGCATTTTTAGTTGAACGCTTTGTATTAATCAAATTAATGTCCAAATTCGACAAAATTAAAGAATATATTTTCTTATTAGCAATAGGTTGGTGCTTAGGTATTGCAGAGCTGGCCCACTATATTGGGCTATCTCATGAAACAGGTGCGTTTATAGCAGGTGTTGCGATTGCAGTTGGTCCGATTTCTTTTTATATATCTGAAAGTCTCAAACCTATACGAGACTTCTTCTTAGTTATTTTCTTTTTTTCATTAGGTGCAAGCTTAGATATCAACCTTGCATGGAAACTGCTTATTCCAGCAATTATTACTAGTGTAGTTTTATTATTTATAAAGCCTTATGTATTTAAGTTTTTGATTAGAAAAAGCGGTGAATCTGAGCAAGATTCGAAAGAGATCGGTGTACGATTAGGCCAACTCAGCGAGTTTTCATTATTACTCGGTTTTGTAGCGTTCAGTGCAGGTTTAATCTCACTTAAAGCTTCAAATTTTATCCAGGTCTGCACAATTGTCAGCTTTATTCTTTCAACATACCTAATTGTTTTGAAATACCCTACTCCAATCGCAATTTCAGACAAATTAAGACGGGACTAGATCAAAACGTTATTTTTTCGTCATGCAAAAGCACACAATATGTAGTGAAAATAGCTACCATCAAAATTATTCTCTCAGTTAACTAGTTTTACCAACTAATTGACTCAATGTAAGCCAAGCGTATACTCGTATTGATTGTATTTATATACGTATGCAATTTTGCGTTGGAATAAGAATAATAGCCTTATGCATTTCTAAAATACTGCAATGGTATTTATATAAGACCAACTTATTCCAGGGTCTATAAAATAATAGGAGGTTAGACATGAAGAACGATAATAAATCGGATCAACCAGCTAAGGAGAGCACTACAGAAGAAGCAACAGGAATTGTTGATCCTAAAATTACACGCCGTACCTTTTTAAAAGGTTCCGCAGCAGTTTCAGCTGGGGCAATGGCACCCATGTATCTAGCAGGTATCAGCAAATCCTTTGCTGCGAAAAGTGGTGCGGTAAAAATTGGGCATATTGAAGACTTATCAGGAAACTTAGCTGTCTATGGTGTACAAAAAGATCATGCGGCTCAACTTGCTGTAAGTGAAATCAATGCCGGCTTAACCCTTAAGGGTGGACCAGTAGGATCAGGTGGCTTAGGCGCTATGTCTAACCACGCGACTAGTGCACCTGTAATGGGAAATGGAGATAAAGATCTCAAAGTTGTCGATGATGGTGGCAAGCTATCCGCTTCTGGTATGGCCTTTGTAGAAGATGAAGATGTATTGGTTGATTCCGGTGAGTCTGGAATATTAGGTCGTGAAGTCGAGCTTTTAAACACTGATGGTCAATCAAACAATAATATTTGGCAACAATTAACTAAAAAATTAATTCAAGAAGACAAAGTCGACTGTTTAGTTGCTGGTTTTACCAGTGCTGAGCGCGAAGCTATTCGACCCATCGTCGATCAATTCAAACAACTTTATATTTACACTAATCAGTATGAAGGTGGTGTAGCAGATTCAAATACATTCTGCACTGGCGCAATTTGTGAACAGCAAGTTATCCCCGTAGTGGATTACATGATTCAAAAATTTGGTCCACGTGTTTACACTATAGCTGCAGACTATAACTTTGGACAACTCACCGCAGCTTGGACACGAGCTTTTGCACCACAAGTAGGTGGCGAAATCATTGGTGAAGAGTTTGTACCATTGAGTGTTTCGGACTTCACGACATCAATTGCTAAAGTACAGGCTGCCAAACCTGATTGGGTATTTACCTTGTTAGTTGGATCAAATCAATCTAACTACTATCCACAAGCAGCAGCTACAGGACTTAAATATCCTATGGCATCAACAGTTAATATGGCACAAGGCTATGAACATCGACGATTCAAAGCGCCATCACTTAACCGCATGTACAACTGTGTTAATTATATTGAAGAAGTGCCCACTGCTCGCAACCGTGCATTTGTGAAACGCTGGTACAAGATGTTCCCAGATGATCCGTACATTGGTCAGATGGCACAGAACACCTATTTTTCAATTCACATGTACGCAAAAGCTGCGCGTATTGCAGGTACAACTGACCAAGAAGAAGTTAAACGTGCATTGGAATCTGGCCTACACATTGAAGCACCAGAAGGCACTGTGTTTATGGAGCCATCCACTCACCACTGCTCTCACTATATCCGCTTAGCAACTGCTGATGCAGACCATAATGTTAGCTTTGTACGTGAATGGCCAAGTATACAACCATGGTGGTTACAACGCCTCGGAGTGAACTTGGTTAAACACAAGGAATACAAACAATATATTCCAGATGAAGATCCATTTTTCAAAAGCTGATTTGGTAAAAATGTACTAATAACAATAAATCGGAAGGTGTCAACTAACTTTAGTCGGCACCTTTATCGATGAAGCAACGGAACAGCATTGTCTATGGAAACCGATGCTCTTGCACTGAGCCTTACGTACCAGTTTGGTACGAACGCTGCGTTCTTATTTTTAGCAGCTCTTGGGCTAATCGTGATTTTGGGTATGATGAACATCATCAATCTTGCCCACGGCGAATTAATGATGATGGGAGCTTATGTCGCTACCATTACCCACAACCAATTAGGTCTTCCCTTTCCTTTAGCTGTTATTGTCAGTTTTTTTGCAGTTGCAGTATTTGGTGCCATTCTTGAATTGCTAATTGTTCGACGATTCTATGGTCGAGAGCTGGGTGCACTTGTTGTTACCTGGGGCATTAGTCTTATATTAGGCCAAGGAACATTGCTTGTTTTTGGGCCATTTATGCCTGCTATTAAAATACCAGGCGGGTCATACTCTTATGGTGGGTTTTCTTATTCAGCATACTGGTTAATTCTAATTGCTATCTCGATCGCTTTAATAGCAGGACTTTATTGGCTTTATCGCTATACAAATTACGGATTACAAGCACGCGCAACTATGCAAAATGCAGAAATGGCAAAGGCGTTAGGTGTGCCAACGAACCGCGTGTACCTACTTACATTTAGTTTAGGTGCAGGATTAGCAGGACTAAGCGGAGCCTTATTGGCGCCAACCTCTACAATTGCTCCTTTCATGGGTCAGCAATTTGTCGCACCAGCTTTCATTACCGTTGTAGTTGGGGGAGCTGCCAATGTAATTAGCGGCGCAGTAGGTAGCAGCGTGTTACTTTCAGCTATTAAAACACCTATTGGCATGGCATATGGCGCGTTCTTAGGAACAGTTGCCTTACTGATTGCCTCCTTAATAATCATTCGTATCATGCCTGACGGTATTTCAGCAGCGATTCAAAAGTTAATGGATAGAAGACGTACTCGTAAAACAAAATGACCTCAAAAATATTACATTTAATTGGTGGCGATGCTGACATAGGCACTTCCAAAACATTTTGGATTGGGTTCGTTATTGCTGTAATTCTTTTTGCACTTTATCCCACTCAAGTTTCTGAATTTCGCGCATCAAATGTTTCCTATTATTTACTAAACATTCCGCTCGCACTCGGTATGGCATTGCTATGGGGATACTGTGGAGTATTAAGTTTTGGGCACGTAGCCTATTTTGGCATTGCCGGTTATACCTATGGAATTATTGCCGGTAATATGGCTGGAAATTCATTTGGTCCTATAGCAGGAGTCTTGGGCGGCTTACTAGCTAGCGCATTGGTTGCTGGAATTTTTGCATACTTTGTTTTCTACTCGCGTGTTCGCGAGTGGATCATTCCTATTCTCACACTTGTGTTAACCCTACTATTAGAAACTTTCCTTGGCCAAACTGCGGGCTATCAATGGCGTGTTGGTTCTGTATTGTTAGGTGGCTACAACGGCATGACTGGTATTCCGGCATTTCAGATAGGAAGTTTTGTTTTTATGGGTTATTCATTTTACTACTTCTGCATGGTGATTGTTTTAGCGTGCTACGTAGGGTTACGAATGCTCTTAAACTCTAAATTTGGTCAAGTGGTTACTGCAATCCGAGAAGATCCATTGCGCACAGAAATATTTGGTTACGATATTCGTGCTAGACAATGGTTAGTGTTTGTTTTGTCCGCATTACTAGCAGCAATAAGTGGGTTGTTATATGTGCAATGGGGTAATTACATAACGCCTAGTCAAGTCGGCCTGTTATCAGCTGCACTGCCCGTTATTTGGGCAGCTGTTGGTGGCCGAACAAGTTTACTTGCCGTGCTTATCGCAACGATTGTATTAAATTGGGTGACATTTACTTTGTCCTCACAAGGTAACCAATATGCGATGGTCATAATTGGTGCTGCTTTAGTAATCACTATGCTTTTCTTCCCTCGTGGAATAGTCATCATGCTTGCAGAATGGATAGGTAAGGTTACAAATAGAAAAAACAGCGGGGCCGCAACTTAAAATGGCTAATCAATTTGCATTAGAGGCACGCAAGGTTAACAAACACTTTGGTGGGGTTGTTGCAGCTAATAACGTTGATTTGAAAATTGAGCCAGGTGAATTGCGTTGCATTATTGGTCCGAATGGTGCAGGGAAATCAACATTATTTTCACTTTTATGCGGTATTCAACGGGTTGATAGCGGTGAAATTTTTATACAAGGACATGATGTTACTCACATGCAACCATTTAAACGAGTACGCCATGGTATCGGCTTAACGTTCCAAACAAACCGCGCATACCAGGAACTGAGCGTAAAACATAATCTGTTGGTGCCAAACCCGTCATTTGCTATTTCAAAAGAAACTCATCAACAAGGCCGAGAAAGATATATGTTGGCGCTTGAAGAATTTGGACTAGATCAGAATGATGATACACCTGCTAGTGAAATACCTCACCACACTCTCCAATGGCTAGAAATTTCTATGGTGCTTGCGGGCTTCCCTGAACTGGTATTGATAGATGAGCCCACTGCAGGAATGTCTCGTGATGAAACAGATCACACATCAATGGTATTGAAAAAACTTAATCAAAGTGGCCTCACTATAATTGTTGTTGAACATGATATGCATTTTGTTAAGAACGTTGCACAGAAAGTTACCGTTTTACATCAAGGACGTGTTTTCACTGAAGGAAGTCTAGATGAAGTTATTGCGAACGATGAAGTTAAAAATATTTATTTAGGGCATGCACACTAATTAAAGTCATGACAATCTTAAATATTAATAATGTTGTTGCTGGTTATAAAACAGCAAACGTTTTGCAAGGTGTTAGCATAACCTTATCAGAGAGTGAAATAGTTTCTGTTGTAGGTCGAAATGGCGTTGGAAAATCAACTCTTGTGAAAACCATCATTGGATTATTACCTGCACGGTCAGGTCAAATTATATTTAATGAAAAAGACATTACCTCAACCAAAGCTAATAATCGAGCAAAATCTGGAATCGGCTATGTGCCACAAGGTCGCGGAATCTTTCCTGATTTAACCGTACAAGATAATTTACGAATGGGAGGCTTAATAGGTACAAAACAAAAAAAACTTAACTTTGATTCTGTATTTAGTTATTTCCCTATTTTAAAAGAAAGACTACATCAGCGAGGCGGCACACTAAGTGGTGGCCAACAAGAGATGCTTGCGATTGCACGTGCACTTATCAACAAACCAAAACTTTTATTATTAGATGAACCTAGTGATGGCGTTCAACCCAGCATTGTAGAAGAAATAGGCAAATTTCTCTTAAAGCTTAAAGACACTGGAGAGATTACAGTATTATTGGTTGAACAAAATTTTGATTTACTGCAAACCGTTTCTGATCGAGCCTATGCAATGGAGAAAGGCACAGTATCGGATACTTTGACAAAAGAAGATTTAAATAACGATGAAACACTCGCTGCATATATTGCTGTGTAATTAATTTACTAAATAATTTTTAAATAAACATGAGGTAAATATTATGGAAATGATCATTCGAAAATATCCTAATGATTGGGTAGAGAATTCCATTATGTATAAACGTGGAGTTGGTAAAGGATCAAGTGGCGTTACCCATCATTTAACAGAGGACGTACAAGGCACATACATTTACACCATGGGCCCATATTCTGATCCAGTAATGACGATTAAACCCGGTGACCAAGTAGTGGTTGAAACACGAGATGCATTTGAAGGTGCGATTAAATCAGAGCAAGATAAACCTTCTGAAATATTAAAAATGCCTTTTTTAAATCCTCAGGCTGGCCCAATTATGATAGAAGGTGCGGAGCCTGGAGATGCCGTTGCTGTACATATTGAATCAATGGTGCCACGCGGACCCAAACCTCAAGGCACTTGCTGCATGATAAAAGAATTTGGTGCATTAACGGGAACGTACTACACCGCGACATTAAATGAGCCTTTACCGGAAAAAGTTCGTAAAGTAGACATTGATGAGCAAAGTGTTTATTGGAGCGACAAAGTAACACTCCCTTATCGACCTCATATTGGAACCTTGTCCTTATCACCAGAAATTGATTCCATTAACTCCCTGACTCCTGACAATCATGGAGGCAACATGGACCTTCCCGATATGGGGCCTGGGACTATTACCTACTTACCCGTTCGTTCGCCCGGTGGACGCCTTTTCATAGGAGATGCACACGCATGTCAAGGTGATGGAGAAGTATGCGGAGTTGCAGTCGAATACCCTACGGTAACTACGATTACCGTTGACTTAATTAAAGGTTACACGATTGAATGGCCAAGACTGGAAGCTGATGATTTTATTATGGGTATTGGCAGCACCAGACCATTAGAAGATGCGACCAGAATTGCTTATAGAGAACTTATTTATTGGATGGAAAATGAATATAACTTTGATCGATGGGATGCATATATGATGCTTAGCCAATGCGGCAAAGTGCGGTTAGGTAATTTTGTAGATCCAAAATATACAGTAGGTGCGGCTTTACCTAAAAAATATTTAACCTAAACAGGTTATTAGCAATTTAGTATTAAGAAAGGTTGTTTACTAACATTTCGGGATGTAGCTCATCTAAAGAGGTGCAGCCAAGTTGACCTAATGCACGGTCAATTTCTGTAGTGAGAATTGATAGTGCATGATTAACTCCATCCTGCCCGCCTGCAGCAAGACCGAACAAGGTTGCTCGCCCAATCATTACTGCGTTCGCACCTAACGCAATTGCTTTTAGCACATCAGTGCCTCGCCTAAAACCACTATCAATTATAATTGTCATTTTATCTCCTACTGCTTCTACAATTTCTGGCAGTACTTCAATTGGTGCAACACAGCTATCCAATTGTCTTCCGCCATGATTGCTGAGAATGATCCCATCACATCCTAGCTCTGTCGCATGAATTGCATCTGCAACATTCAAGATGCCTTTTAATATTAGTTTTCTTGGCCACTTTTCACGCAACCATGCTACCTCATCCCAAGAAATATCGGGTGCAAATAGTTTAGGGAAAATAGCCACTCCACCTTTTGCAGTTTTCGCTTCCGGTGGCATAAACTTAACAATATTTTCAAATCTAGGTACACCGTATGGAATTAACACGTCAAACATCCATCTTGGATGACATGCTACATCCATTATATTTCGCATGGTTAGCTTTGCCGGCGCACGATAATTTCGCTTATCCCATTCACGGTTTCCAAACACATTTGCATCTGTAGTGAAAACTAAAGCCTCATAGTTTTGATCATCTGCACGTTTCAAAATATCTCGTGTAATGTCACGCTCTGTCATTACATAAAGTTGCATCCATAATCGTCCGCCAACTTCATTCGCAACATCTTCGAGACTTACATTGGAGACTGTACTTAAAGAAAACGGAATATTATTGTTTTTTGCAGCTTGTGCTAATGCAATATCTGCACGATGATGAAGCATGCCATTAAGCCCAGTTGGAGCAATAACCAAGGGTGAATTTACTTCTTGGCCAAATAAATTAATGCGTTGATGACGTGAACTAGTATCCACTAAAGTATTTGGTTTAAAACGGATAGATTTAAGTGCAGTTTGGTTCCAGTTTAATGAATTTTCATCTTCAGCTCCGCCAATTACATATTCCAGCGCGAAGTTTGGAACTCGACATCGCGCTATTTCATATAGTTCATCTATTGAAACAGCTTTTCGGAAATCATTACCTGAGTAAAGCTTACGTTTTAGTGGCATACCAATTAATTAGCAATTAACCAATCTTTAATATGACTGTTTTTATGATATTTATCCAATGTTGTAGTTTATTTATAAAATTCAATAGGATGCAGTATGAGCTGAGATTTCAACACGTTCATCCTACTATGACATGCAACTATCAGCATATTAGATAAACTAAGAGGTAATTAATCTATTCTGAGCTGTTATATGGAATCTAGGATCAACTACTTTGCACTTTTAATAATAATCACGGTTGGTGTGACCGCAGGCAACCTCATTTCTAATTTGATAACTGCAAAATACATAGATGCAGAAGTTGAAAAAGCCTCTGTAGAAATATCTAATGAACTTTCTACTAAACCCAAGAAAGCTCTACAAACAATCAAGAAACTAACGAAACCTACAGCTATTGAAAATACTGCGAGCCAGGAACAACTCGTCGAACAAAGGAAATTAGACGAAAATGGAATTCGCTTAGCTAAAAATTGCAGTGAGTG
The DNA here is from genome assembly GCA_013001685.1 of Gammaproteobacteria bacterium. Taxonomy (GTDB): domain Bacteria; phylum Pseudomonadota; class Gammaproteobacteria; order UBA4575; family UBA4575; genus JABDMD01. The sequence goes on from JABDMD010000163.1 coordinate 16,963, forward strand.
GACCGTGGCACATAAAGACATGAATACCCAAACCAGCAAAAGAGGTATGGTAAAATATTGCGAACAATATCAGGAATATATTAGAACTGGAACATTGCCTCCTACAAATTAGAACTCCACGATAATTTTATTGATCTCCTGGTTTCCAAATACCAAAAGATTCGCCCACTGGTTGCATGGTTTGTTGTCTTTGTTTAGTAATATCATCATAAACGTATTTAGCGAACGCATTTAGCTCATTCATAATTTCGTTTTTTTCGCCAGACGGTAAATCGTGATTACCGACAATAAAACCTATAATTGCTGCTAGGTACTGACCCGCAAGCAATGGATTTTTCGCGCGCTCATCTTCTTCTACTAGAACTTTTTCGATTTTTTCGATGAGTTCTCTTGATAACTTCAACTGATCCATTCAAATAGTCCTTTTTTAAATATTTATTGTTTGTTTTTTTGGCGTAAAGTTTCTAAATGTTGTTTTATCTTTACTTCAAGCCCACGGTCTTCTGGGAAATAATATTGTTGGCCTTTTAGCTCTTCGGGCAAATACACTTCACCAGCAGCATAAGCATCCTCTTCGTCATGCGCATAGCGATAACCTTCCCCATACCCTATTTCTTTCATGAGTTTTGTGGGTGCATTGCGCAAATGCATAGGGACTTCTAAAGTGCCATATTCTTTGGCATCGCTCATTGCAGCTTTGTAAGCAGTATACACAGCATTACTTTTTGGAACACAACTCAGATAAACAATTGCGTGAGCAATTGCAAGCTCACCTTCCGGTGACCCTAAGCGATCATATGTATTCCATGCATCTACAGTAATCTGTAATCCACGAGGATCAGCATTACCAATATCTTCACTTGCCATACGCACAACTCGACGTGCAATATAATGCGGATCACAACCACCATCAATTATTCGACAAAACCAATAGAGTGCCGCATCCGGATCGGAACCCCGCACTGATTTATGCAGTGCGGAAATTTGATCATAGAAGTATTCACCCTGCTTATCAAAGCGTCGCAAGGACTGTGAAGTAACTTCCTGGATGATATCTTTAGTGATTGTTTTCTTATTAGTATTTTCATCTAAAAGATCAACTGCAATTTCTAAGAAATTTAGAGCCCTTCGCGCATCTCCATCTGCCGAAACAGCCAACATCTCTTTAGCTTCTCGTTCAATTGCATCAACTTGACCATTTAATCCTTGTTCCTTGTCTTGAATGGCTTGCTCTATACATTGTTGAATATCTTCATGTGTGAGTCTTTTCAGCACATATGTGCGTGCTCTAGATAACAACGCATTATTAAGTTCGAACGAAGGATTTTCAGTTGTAGCACCAATAAAATAGATTGTGCCATCTTCAATATGTGGCAGAAATGCATCTTGTTGTGCCTTGTTAAATCGATGGACCTCATCTACGAACAACACCGTTCTTGAATCTTGTCCTTGTCTATATGCTTTAGCTTGATCGATCGACTGCCGAATTTCTTTCACTCCTGAAAGCACTGCTGAAATCGGAATGAACTGTGCATCTGATGTATTTGAAATAATTCGGGCTAGAGTTGTCTTACCTGTTCCAGGAGGTCCCCAGAAAATCATTGAATGCAACTTGCCGTGCTCTATCGCAACTCGAAGTGGTTTATCTTTAGAAAGTAAATGAGTTTGTCCAACAAACTCATCCAATGTTCGCGGGCGCATGCGATCTGCAAGCGGGCGATAAGAATTATCAGCTTGATCAAATAAGTCTGGAGAATTTAAAACTGAATTAACGATTATGGATCCCTGGAACGATTATCCAGAGTATTATCTCTTATTGGCAGGAAATTGTCCTTGGCAACTTCTCATGCGTTGCTCTAATAAGTTACATTCTTGTAACGATTCTTCTTCTGCAGTACCGCCATCCCTGGCGGTCGTAGTCTTATTCTCTATTTACTCGGATGGGTTACCCACTACATCTACACCTTCTGCAGCGATGAATTTAAACTGATTAGGAGGTAAGGTCACATTAGTTTTTAAATTGGTAAATTCGATTACCGTTTTCTGTGAGAAATGATCCTGAAGCTCCATTTTTTTCACACCTAGGTCATCTAAACCAATGAGAATCTTGTGGAATTCAGTATCTTGAACTAAGGGCGTTAACTCAACCCAATTTAAGCCCTCTTTGCCTCCTGCGTCCTTAATTTCAAAATCATCCCTAAGTGGGCGAATGTTCGTCAATAACATTATTGGTGCGTTGCCTAATGCAGTATCAATTGGTTTTGCGCTTGCTTGTAATAATTCTTCATCATAAATCCACAAATATTCACCATCAGCTAATATGAGTTGTGGATAGGGTTGTGTATATTGCCATCTAAATTTACCCGGTTTATCTAGAGCTACATCTCCCTTCGCTTCTTGAACCACTTCACCATTTTCATCGTATACAATTTGAATAAATTGCCCTTGAAAAGAATTTACTTCAGCAAAATATTTATCTAAACGCTGAATAGCATCACTTGCAAATGCTGATCCAAAAATTGAGGTGCCAACTAACAGCAGCAGTGCAGTAAACAAATATGATTTTAAAGAACGTAACATGAAAGGTCTCCTGAAACCTAAAGCTTAGACTATATACAAAGGCTAAGATTCAGAAATTAAACAAAAAAAGTGTAAAAGATTATGAACTTATCTGAAAATAGGACAGTATTTAGACATTCACTGGAGGTGGAGCAATCACCTCTCGTGTACCGTTGGACTGAACTCCGCTGACTACGCCACTTGCTTCCATCTCTTCAATCATTCTAGCCGCACGGTTATATCCTACTTTAAGGCGCCGCTGTACATATGAAATAGACGCTTTACGAGTTTCCGTAACAATTGCTACTGCTTCATCATAGAGGGGATCCATATCATCTGAACTACTTAATGGTTCTAAACCAGGTATTGCATCGCCACTAGTTGAATCTTGAGTGACTTCTTCTAAATAAGCAGGCTCCCCTTTCTCTTTTAAGAACGCGACAACTTTATGCACTTCTTCATCCGATACAAACGCACCATGTACACGTTCTGGTATAGAAGTTCCACCAGGCAGATACAACATATCACCATGACCAAGTAGTTGGTCCGCACCCATCTGGTCTAAGATAGTTCGTGAGTCCACTTTTGAAGACACTTGGAATGCAATTCTAGTTGGAATATTCGCTTTGATTAAGCCAGTAATCACATCCACGGATGGACGTTGTGTAGCTAAAATTAAATGTATACCTGCAGCACGAGCTTTTTGTGCAATTCTTGCTATCAGCTCTTCAACTTTTTTACCCACCACCATCATCATGTCCGCAAGCTCGTCAATTACGATTACAATATTAGGTAACTGTGTAAGTTCTTCTGGTTGTGCTGGCTCTAATCCTTCAACTTGGTCATTCTTAAACAACGGATCGAGAATAGGTTCACCGTCACCAATCGCTTTCTGAACTTTACTGTTGTAACCCGCCATATTACGTACACCTAATGCAGACATTAGGTGATAGCGGCGCTCCATTTCCGCCACACACCAGCGTAATGCATTGGATGCTTCTTTCATGTCAGTGACAACAGGTGAAAGCAGATGCGGAATACCTTCGTATACAGCAAGCTCTAACATTTTAGGATCAATCAAGATCATGCGTACTTGTTGAGGAGTAGCTTTGTATAAAATGCTTAATATCATTGCATTCAATGCAACAGATTTACCTGAACCTGTTGTACCTGCTACTAATAAATGTGGCATCTTTGCTAGATCTGCAATAACTGGTTTGCCACTAATATCTTTACCTAAAGCAAGTATTAAAGGCGAAGCTTCATCATCATAAATTTCAGATTCGATAACATCATTTAGCACCACTAATTCACGATGCTCGTTAGGGATTTCAAGTCCAACATATGATTTTCCAGGAATAACTTCTACAACACGAACACTAATCACTGAAAGTGCACGCGCAAGATCTTTAGCTAGGTTTGTCACCTTGCTGACTTTAATTCCTGGTGCAAGCTGTATCGCAAATCGGGTCACTACAGGACCTGGGTGTACTTCAACCACTTCAGCATCGATATTAAAATCGAGCAACTTAAGCTCAACTTGACGCGAAATAGCCTCTAAAGCTTCATTTGAGTATCCCTTAGAAGTATCTATAACCTTATCTAAGATAGAAACAGGTGGAAGATCCGTTGAAGCTGCTGCGTTGAAAAGTGGAATTTGACGCTCACGTTCTTTCCTATCACTAGGTTCAATATCTTTTATAATAGGCTCGATTCTTGGCTTAGCATGTTTTTGAATTTTAACTTTAGTTTCTTTAACAATTTCATGGCGTTCAACTTTAGCTTTCATGCTGGCACGTTCTTCGCGCAACTCCCCAATGTAACGCCAAGCCCATGAACTAATTTTAAGCGTGTTTTTACCAGTAACATCGAGCAACCATAGCCAAGAAAAACCAGAAAAAATCGTAATACCTGCAAAAAACAATGCAAGTAGTAACAATGTGGCACCAACAAAGCTAAATACTGAGACAAAGCCATTTCCGGTTAAATCACCTAAGACTCCACCTGCAAAACTTGGCATAAATCCAGATTGAAAATGCAAAGTGGCCAAGCCGCAGCCCGCCCCCAAAGTTAAAAGAAAACCAGCCCAACGAACACCTAGAGTTCGATAATCAATTTGTCCATTTTCTAGCTTGCCCTCATAAATTAGCCAACCGCTATAAGCCACCATCAGAGGCGCCAAGTAAGCAAGATAACCAAACATGAAGAAAAATAAGTCCGCAAAATAGGCTCCGACTGTGCCTCCGAGATTACCAACTAAGTCGTTGGTGCCAGTATGCGTCCAGCCAGGATCACCATGGTCATAACTTAGTAAGGCGACCATTAAATAGGCACCAAGAGCAACTAATACTACTAAAGCGCTCTCACGGAGGCCTTTGAGCAAAGTCAGATTATGAGGTGCTTTTGCGTTGCCTCTATTTGATCCTTTAGTCCTTCCCCGGGTCGCCGACTTCTTAACCGTTGCTTGTCTCAATATCTCTATCCCATTGCTTGGCCATGCTCATGGCCTAAATTAAAGTAATTCTTAACTATATTAGCTAACCTATTGAATATTATATAAACAATAAATGCAAGTTTGCGCAAATTTTTAAATATGCATCATTTCATCTGGGGCCAAACTTTGGTAGGTATTATTATAATTGTGCCTGATAAACCAAAAGTTTAACAAAACACCTTAATGTGTAGTGTTATTATAACATCATAGCTGTATCCAACATATCCTTCTGACATAAATCCTACTACTTGAATATTGCAGGCACTGATCCCATTTATTTATGCTTATGGCGGTAATTTACTTATTATCATCCCTTGCTATATGCCGCTCAATTAAGCGGTCTAATCATGTCTAGTCTGTATGACTTAAAATCACTTGTTGATTTAGGATAATTATTACTAAAGGAAAATTTATGGCTGATTCGAGACACTTCAAACTTTTAATTTTAGGCTCTGGACCTGCGGGTTATACCGCAGGTGTGTATGCCGCGCGTGCTAATCTCGATCCAGCCATTATCACTGGGTTAGAACAAGGAGGACAGCTCACTACAACCACTGAAGTAGATAATTGGCCAGGCGATGTAGAAGGCTTACAGGGTCCAGAACTTATGAACCGTATGTTGAAACACGTAGAACGTTATGACACTGAAGTTATCTTCGATCATATTCATACAGCAGAATTAGACAAGCGCCCTTTTGTGCTTAAAGGCGACTCAGGTACTTATACATCTGACGCGTTAATTATAGCTACTGGCGCATCTGCACAATATCTAGGTTTACCTTCGGAAGAAACCTTCAAAGGCCGTGGAGTTTCTGCTTGTGCCACATGTGATGGATTTTTCTATAAAGGCAAAAAAGTAGCTGTAATTGGTGGCGGAAATACTGCTACTGAAGAAGCACTGTACTTGTCGAATCTTGCAAGCGAAGTGGTTTTAATCCACCGTCGCGATTCTTTACGTAGTGAAAAAATATTACAAAACCAGCTTTTTGAAAAGGAAAAGAATGGCAATGTCACTATAAAGTGGAACCATACACTCGATGAAGTTCTAGGTGATGATAGTGGTGTTACAGGTGTAAGAATCAAGAGTACTAAAGATGATTCTTCTGAAGACATCGACTTAAGCGGAGTATTCATAGCTATTGGCCATACCCCTAATACAAAGATATTTGAGGGCCAACTAGAAATGAATGGTGGCTATATTAAAGTTCAAAGCGGATTACATGGTGATGCCACTGCAACAAGCATTCCCGGAGTATTCGCTGCTGGAGATGTTATGGATCATGTATACAGACAAGCCGTAACTTCAGCGGGCTCTGGATGTATGGCTGCCTTAGATGCTGAAAAGTATATCGACCAACTGAATCAAAATAAGTGAATCCTACTTAAAGTTTTGTTGACATCCGAGAACCCTAAATCGGTTCCAACTGATATAAATTTTAGTTTTATCAGTTCGCTAAAATATGTACAGCGGGCAGATTGGAACGCTTTGCTCGAGGATGATAATCCATTCTTATGTTATGAGTTTCTATCTGCATTAGAGCAAAACGATTGTTTGGGTGAGAAATATGGTTGGTATCCACATCATTTAATTGTTCGTGACGTTGCTGGAGCGCTTATTGCCGCAACTCCACTATATATTAAAACTAATTCTTATGGGGAGTTTGTGTTTGATTGGTCATGGGCATCGGCTTATGAACAGGCTGGACTAAACTATTACCCAAAACTAATCTCCTCTATTCCATACACTCCCGCTACAGGAAAACGTCTATTGCTTTCACCAAAGTTATCATCAGAACAACAAGTTGATGTGGCATCGAAAATGATTCAAGCAACCTTAAGTGAATCCGAAAAGCTTAATATGTCAGGCACACATTGGTTATTTAATGAAGCAGATGAATGCAATTACTTTAGAGAACAAGGTCAAATGTTTCGCTTGGGATGCCAATATCATTGGCATAATCATAACTACGAATCATTTGATCAGTTTTTAGATAAATTTATCTCTAGAAAAAGAAAAAAAGTAAAACAAGAAAGAAGATACGTAAAAGAACAAAATATTGAAATTAAGCGCGTGCATGGCAATGAATTAAATGAAGAACAATGGCAGCAGATTCATAGATTTTATGAAAGCACTTTTTACCGTAAAAGTGGTATTCCAACATTGAGCTTAGATTTCTTTAAAGAAGTTGGTAGTACGATGGGTGAGCAAATTGTGCTTGTACTCTCTTATAGTGACGAGCAACTCGTGGCGTGTGCAATCAATTTTCGCAGTTCACATACACTATATGGAAGATTTTGGGGTTGTACTCACGCATTTCATAGCTTGCATTTTGAAGCATGTTATTACCAAGGTATAGAATATGCCATTTTCAACAAACTTAAAGTATTTGAACCTGGTGCACAAGGCGAACATAAAATCAGCCGCGGTTTTTTACCTACTAAAACCTGGTCTGCTCATAGTATTCACGATTCACGCTTTGAGCCTTCTATAAGAGATTTCTGTAAGCGAGAACAAGAGTATATGCAACAAGACTATGATGAACTTATGATGCTCTCTCCTTATCGTTCTTAACTTTTAAATATAAAACATAGAATCATATAAGTTTTTGAATAGAGTAAGTTAAGTGGATATTACCTGGTTAGACCCTAGCAATACCGAAGCACCCTTCCCTGATATAAATCAAGCTTTAATCGATCCTGAAGGTTTACTTGCTGCAGGCGGCGATCTAAGTGTAACCAGATTATTAAGCGCTTACCGAAATGGCATATTCCCCTGGTATGAATATGGACAGCCCATTCTATGGTGGTCTCCAAACCCAAGAGGAGTTTTATTTACTGAGAAATTCAAAATTTCTACCAGTCTCAGGAAAACACTACGCAAGCATAATTGGACTGTTACTTTTGATGGTGACTTTAGAAAAACTGTCATGGCATGCGCTGCGCCAAGAAGTTATGCTCGAGGCACCTGGATTACTAATGAAATGCTAGAAGCATACTTTAATTTGCATCAAATAGGCCATGCACACTCTATAGAGCTTTGGGACCAACAAGAACGCTTGATTGGTGGCATCTACGGAGTACTAATTGGAAAAATGTTTTATGGTGAATCGATGTTTAGCTTTCAGACTAGTGCATCAAAAGTGGCACTCGCTTATCTAGTCATGCACATGCGTCATTGGGGATTTCCATTGCTTGATTGCCAACTACCATCTAAACATTTAGCCAGTTTAGGAGCCGAATCCATCAGCAGAGAAGAATATATGAAGCACATGGCGCCACTTTGCAATGATTCACTACTCGAATTTAAATGGAAACTAGATAAGAGCTTAGATATAGCGAATTGGAAAAAATAATAATACTTACCATGGATCTACCGCAATGCCATCAACTGGCAAGCCTGTAATCTTATCGATAACAAGCGCCATATCATTATTTTTACCCACCATTGGTAAAAATAAGTAGTCTTCTAGTTTTCCATTATATCGCTTTAGAAATCTATCTACTTTTATTTTACTATCTTTATTAACACCTACGAGTAATGACAGAGATTTACCTTTTTGTATTACCCTATCTGCGTTTGAAATATATGGATGATAATATTCCGGCCTTCTTTCAAGATCAGGTTTACCTTCTGTTACTACCTCAAATAAAATCTTATTGCGCTCTTCTTTATCCTCAGGAAAGTCTGCAAATACTAATATAGGACCTTTATTAGGCTTAATTTTTAAATCAGGGTATTTAATTTTATTTGCATCGATCTCTACTTTACCAACCACTTCAACTCGATCAACTGCAAAAACTAGATAATATGGTCGCTCCCCAAAAATGACTTGTACACCGTAGACTAATGCAGCGATTTGCACGAATGCCACCATGGAAATATCAAATACCAACCCTGGCTTGCCTTTTTTGAAAAGAACTAGTGTAAGTAATGGACCCATAACCAAATCGACCATTACTAGTACGCGAATTACTGACCAAGCTCCATTCGCTTGAAAATATGGGCGCGGATACCAAAAGAAGAATATTACCGCAAAAACAATCCCGATAATGGCTGAGCTAATAGCAAGATGTATTAGGAATGCTTTGATTTTATCTTTAGTAAAAAACATTAATTAAGAAAATATTAAAGAATCAAGATTTATAATATTTTATTTATTACTTAATGTTTCACAATAACAATCAACCTTAAATTTTTACCATTTATCGACTGGTTTTTTCTAATTTCGATTATTCAATGCTTGAAACACTTAAACCTTTATCTTTGAGAAGTTTTTGTATACCGGTATCTCCCCAATAGTGTCCTGCTCCAACTGCGAAAAAGTATTTTCTATCAGGATTCTTTTTTAGTTTAGCGTGAATTCGATCCGCCATAATGATATTACGGTCATGCAAAATCTTTTTCATGAAGCCTTTTGAAAACTCATCTTCTTTAACATATTTCACCATTAATGCACCAAAGGCATTGACATCGCCTTGCAAGTAATACTCAATAAATTCTTCAGCTAGACTTTGATCTTGAGAGGCTGTTGTTTCCATAAATTCAATTGTATCTCGCAACATTTTTATTTCTTCGTCTTGTGATAAATTATCAAAATACCCTAATTGTTCCTGTATAGTCTCAATCCCACCAGTCCCTTTACCCTCACTCCCTGCTCGCTGGTAAAGCTGTGCATCAAGTGGCAATACACCAGGATTATTTAGTTGTTGTTCTAATATAGGCAAACTTGTAGCTAAAGCCCATACCTTAAACTTTAAAAAAGGGTCTATAGTGAGGATAGGATTGATGTCTTTTACTAGATTATTCGCTCTTTGCAATAATTCAGGCTCGATAATATCTACAAGAGTTTGATCGCCTTCCAACATTAAGTAATTAACTTGCGCTATCAAATCACTAGTATCAAGAGGAATTTCCGTATAAACATATTCACTATCTTTAAAGGCTTGTTCAACACTTGAATGCAGTGCCGTTACACGCGCATCAGGTAGATGAATTGTACCAAATAGATAAGACGTAGTGCGGTCACCTTCAATTTTCCAGAGAAATGGCTTCTCAATTGCATCAGCAGCTAAATGACTACTAAAGATAAGAAAACAAACAAGCGCGTGAACATAAACTGATAAATATTTAGATATTGATTTATTATTCACTACATACTCACAACATTGAAATGAATCAAAAGAATATTTAGAAAAATGATTACGAATATAATTAAATATTATTTAGAATAGCGCGCTTTACTGAATCAAGTTCTGCATCAATAGTAAGCATTTCAGTAGCACTTTGCTTGATTGCAATATCAGGGTCTTTTAAACCATGTCCGGTTACTGTACATACTACTGTACTGCCATTTTGAATGTTGCCTACTTCCATATCATGCAACGCACCTGTAACAGAGGTAGCTGATGCTGGCTCACAGAAGACACCTTCTTTTGTTGCTAATAGCTTTTGCGTAGCCAGGATTTCTTCATCAGTAAATGAATTAAACCAGCCACCAGACTCTTTTACTGCAGCTTGCGCTAAATCCCAACTCTGTGGGTGACCTATACGAATTGCAGTTGCCACCGTATCAGGGTTATCAATCATTGAACCTTTTATAAAAGGCGCCGCACCTGCGGCCTGGTAACCCAACATTTTAGGTCTATTGGAAATACTACTTTTACCGGTAAATTGACAATCACCATTACAAAATCCACAAGCTTTAGTTACATGTTTGCCAGAACTCGCAGCAAGTTCTGCATAGCCTGTCCAATGTGCAGAAATATTTCCTGCATTGCCTACTGGTATACAGTGAAAATCAGGCGATTGCCCTAATGCTTCAGCAATTTCATAGGCAGCAGTTTTCTGTCCTTGTAAACGATATGGGTTTATTGAGTTCACTATATTCACTGGTGCTTCATTGGCTACTTCTTTAACTAAACGCATACCATCATCAAAATTACCGCGGATTTGTATAATGCTTGCACCGTGCATCATCGCTTGAGCAAGTTTACCCATAGCAATTTTGCCATCAGGAATAAGCACAAATGCTTTGATGCCTGCACGTGCTGCATACGCAGCAGCAGATGCTGAAGTGTTACCTGTTGATGCACAAATTATCGCCTGGCTTCCTTCGGTTACGGCTTGCGTTACCGCAACGGTCATACCACGATCTTTAAAAGAACCCGTTGGATTCAAGCCTTCAAATTTTAGAAATAACTTAATATCTCTTTCATTAGCTTGTTTAATGTTATGACATTCAATTAATGGAGTATCCCCTTCACATAAACTAATCACTCTGCAATCAGCAGCGAGAGGTAGTACATCGCGATAACGGTCAATAAGACCAGTGTAATGAGCTTTTTTCATGCTAAATAATTTATTAGGTATATTACGAAAGCGTTTCTAATCGAATACGCATAATTTTGTTAGTAACCGCCTCTAACTTTTCTATTTCAGAAATTGCTTTATTCATATTTAGCTCATTTACTTCATGAGTAAGAATAATGATAGGCACATTAGAAATATTAGCTCGTGGTTCTTTTTGAATGATAGCTTCGATACTAATTGCGTGGTCAGCAAATATTTGTGTGACATCTGCAAGCACACCCGGGCGATCCTGCACATGAATACGCAAATAGTATGCAGTAGATACATCATCCATAGATAAAATTGGAATATCGGATAGCGCACCAGGTTGAAATGCTAAATGTGGTACTCGATTTTCAGGATCGGAAGTTAAAGCTCGTACGACATCCACTAAATCTGCAACCACAGCTGAGCCTGTAGGTTCTGCGCCGGCTCCAGCCCCATAATATAAGCTCGGACCTAGTGCATCCGCTTTTACAACGATGGCATTCATAACACCATCAACATTAGCTAGTAATCTTCTACGTGGAATTAACGTCGGATGAACGCGTAGCTCTAAGCCTTTCGTAGTTCGCTTTGCAATACCCAAATGTTTTATGCGGTAACCCAACTCTGCAGCATAGGCGACATCTTCACGAGTGATCTGAGTAATGCCTTCGGTATAGACATTTTCAAACTGCAACGGCACACCAAATGCAATCGAAGCTAAAATCGTTAACTTATGTGCGGCATCTATACCTTCTACATCAAAAGTAGGATCTGCTTCAGCATAACCCAGCTGTTGTGCTTCTTTTAAAACGTCATCAAAATCTCGACCTTTATCGCGCATTTCCGTGAGAATGAAATTACCGGTGCCATTGATAATCCCTGCCAGCCATTGAATAGAATTACCGGCCAAACCTTCACGAATCGCTTTAATGATTGGAATGCCACCTGCCACCGCAGCTTCAAAAGCAACCGTAACGCCTTTTTCTTGCGCTCTCTGAAATATTTCATTGCCATGCAAAGCAATTAAAGCTTTATTTGCCGTAATGACATGTTTACCGTGCTCAATTGCTTTGAGCACTAGATCTTTTGCTTCATCCGTACCACCAATCAACTCAATAACAATTTCAACATTGGGATCTGTAACAACTTTATTAGAATCTTCTGTAAGCGTTATTGAAGAAGTATCACAAGCCCGTGATTTTTTGGTGTCACGCATACTAGCGATAGTAATCTGTATTCCTCTTCCAGCACGTCGTGCAATTTCATCCGCATTACGCATTAATATATTTGCAGTACCACTACCCACGGTACCGAGTCCTAATACACCAACTTTTACAGGTTCTAATACAGACATAGGCTTAAATATGTATTCAATTTATAGTTTTGGATTCTTTCAACATTTTTTTAATATTTCTAACTGCTTGGCGTGTACGATGTTCATTTTCAATTAAACTAAATCGCACATGGGTATCTCCATATTTACCAAACCCTACTCCTGGAGACACCGCAACTTTTGCTTCTTCTAGTAGTCTTTTAGAAAACTCGAGAGATCCAAGATGCATATACTGCTCAGGTATCTTTGCCCAAACAAACATCGTCGCTTTTGGCTTTTCTACTTGCCAACCAGCATTACACAAACCTTCGCAAAGCACATCACGTCTTCTTTTGTAGGTTGCACGCACTTCATCAATTACTTCTTGCGGCCCATTTAGTGCTTCAATCGCCGCTATTTGTATAGGGGTAAACATTCCATAATCCAAGTATGATTTTATGCGTGATAGTGCCTCGACTAAAGTTGGATTACCACACATAAACCCAACTCGCCAACCTGGCATATTGTAAGTTTTCGACAAAGAGTAAAACTCAACTGCAATATCTTTGGCGCCGTCCACCTGGAGTATGGATGGCGCCACATAACCATCAAAAGTAATTTCACCATAGGCAATATCATGCACTAGCCACATTTGATGCTGTTTGGCGATCGCTACTAATCGCTCTAAAAATGCTAAATCGACACATTGTGTGGTGGGATTACCTGGAAAATTCACAATCAACATCTTTGGTTTTGGCCAAGAATCTTCAATGGCTTTTTCAAGCTCTGAAAAAAAATCAGAATCTTCTGTAAGTGGCACATAAATAATGTCTGCACCCGCAATTACACAACCATAGGGATGAATCGGATAAGCAGGATTTGGTACCAAAACCGCGTCACCTGGACCTAATGTAGCTAAGGTTAAATGGGCTAAGCCCTCTTTAGAACCAATAGTTACAATGGCTTCTTTTTCTGGATCTATTTCGACATTAAACTTGCGTAAATACCAATCTGCGATCGCTTTACGTAAACGAGGAATACCTCGAGACAATGAATATCGATGGGTATTTTCACGTTGCGCGGCTTCTATTAACTTATCGGTTATATGTTTAGGGGCCGGCTTATCAGGATTGCCCATGCCAAAATCGACAATATCCTCACCACGCGCACGCGCATTGGCTTTAAGTTCATTTACAATATTGAAAACATACGGGGGAAGCCGTGATATTCTGGGAAAATCTTCCATTCGATCCATCTATCCTAATAAGCGCTGAGTATAATACGCGATAAGCCAACATCTGCCCAACTCATTCTATTCATTAATCAAATTCAAATTCACCTACTCAGATGGATATTACTCAAGATTTTGCTGACGCAAATTTCGTTATCACAGGCTACGAATCTGGTAGCGTATTCATCAATAATCAAGCTCATCAGCAAAGCTTGATCATCAGCTCAGACTCATTAATTTATCCATGGGAAGTTAACGATGTATTTCAATTAAACGAAACAAGCTTAGCTTCTATTTTAGAAGCTCAACCTGAGATTTTAATTATTGGTACTGGCGAAACCCTAATACTTCCTGAGCCAAAAATAATTGCGTTATTTGCACAACATCAAATTGGCCTAGAAACCATGAACACAGGTGCTGCATGCAGAACTTATGGGATTTTAGTGGCCGAAGGAAGAAAAGCCACAGCAGGAATTATTTTCCCTAAAATCTAATTAATTTTTGGCAAATACTTAATTGGATCTACGGGTTTACCTTTATATCGTATTTCAAAGTGCAGTTTAGCCTCTGAAGTCCCCGTGTTACCTAATTCAGCAATTTTTTCTCCGCGCTTAACTTCACCGCCTTCTTTTACAAATAACTTTTTATTATGCGCATAAGCACTTATAAATTGTTCACTATGTTTAATAATTATTAAATTTCCATAACTTGCCAAACCATTTCCACTATAAACAACCTTACCCGAAGAAGCCGCTAATACCGGTTGACCAATTTTACCTCCAATGTCGATTCCTTTATTGCCACCTGATCTTGGTGAATAGGTTCGAATCACCACTCCTTTTGTTGGCCAGTTCCAGTCATGTTTGATAGGTATACTTGCCGGTTTACTAACAGTACTTTTAGCTGAAGGTTTTTGTTTAGTTAAAACTTTTTTCGTAGAACTAGTTTTCTTCTTTGCCTGATAAGTTTTAGAAGTGACTTGCGAAGGGCTTAATTTAAGTCGCTGCCCAGCATAAATTGTATAAGGCGAACGAATTCTATTCCAACGTGCGATTTTTTTATAATCCAAGCCATGCCGAAATGCGATTGAGTATAATGTCTCGCCCTTTAAAACAGTATGATAGCCGTGATCATAATCGTAATAGACCTCACTATTACGATTCGATACACAAGAGAATAAAAAAAATATTAAAAATAATAAAAGAGAAACAGATATTATTTTTCGTATTTTTGTGGACATTAATGTAAAAATTTAAAATAAATTACTGCGGCAATAAGTAATAAGACCGTAATCCAGCCAATCCATTCCACATATTTCTTCACCAAAGGCTCAAACTTAGGCCCTGCATACTTAAGAATACCTGCGACAAGGAAAAACCGTGATCCCCTACCTATAAAAGACGCTACAATGAAAGGAATAAGTGCTAATGACAGCAAACCCGCAGTGACTGTGAATAACTTGTAAGGAATGGGAGAGAAACCTGCTACA
Organism: Gammaproteobacteria bacterium; assembly: GCA_013001685.1. Taxonomy (GTDB): domain Bacteria; phylum Pseudomonadota; class Gammaproteobacteria; order UBA4575; family UBA4575; genus JABDMD01. Next base: position 32,385 of record JABDMD010000163.1, read on the forward strand.
AATACTACCCATATTCCCCACTCAGCAAACCAAGATTTAGCAGTTTCAAATTTAGGCAAATATGCCGAAGTTTGTAACCAAGGGTCAATATATTCAAAGGCAAAGGCACCAATGAAATACCCAAGAATTCCACCTAATACGGAGGTAATCGTAGTTAAAAACGCAAACCACCAGGCCCTGTTTGGCCGTGCAACCGACATCGGCGCCAACATCACATCTGGAGGAACTGGGAAAAAAGAAGATTCTGCAAAGCTTAATGCACCTAAATAATAAGTTGCATGTGGGTGTTTTGACCATCCCATAACTTTTTCATAAAGCCCGGCAAACAACTTCACTTCAGCAAGCCTTTAAGACAATATAATTCATACACTTCCTTGTATTAGTGGAACAAAACTCACACCATCAAGCCGTTCTTTAACAATTCCATCTTTAGTTTTATGTAGTAACAATAAATCCTGAACTTCTGATGTTCTTCCAACGGGTATCACCAAACGACCGTTTTCATCCAACTGTTCTACTAATGCCTCAGGAATTTCTTTTGGTGCAGCAGTTACTACAATAGCATCGTAAGGTGCATAACTTTCCCAACCCCATGCGCCATCCGAAAGTTTAAATCGTATATTTCGCAAACCAAGTTCCATAGCTCGTCGTCGAGCTTGTTGATATAATGGCTCTACTCTCTCTACTGTGTACACATCTTTAATTAATGCAGCCAGAATTGCACCTTGATAGCCTGAACCCGTACCTACTTCTAATACTTTATTAGGTATTCCATCTCTTATAATTGCCTCAGTCATGCGTGCTACAACATAAGGTTGCGAGATAGTTTGTTTATGCCCAATTGGTAGCGCAGTATCTTCATAGGCGCGTGATGCCAATGCTTCATCTACAAACAAATGCCTAGGTGTCATGCGCATGGCTTCTAACACACGCTCGTTACGAATACCTTTTTCTTCTAAACGCGTGATCAATCGGTCTCGCGTACGCTGAGACGTCATACCAATGCCTACATGATATTTTGAGTTCATTATTTACAGGGCTACAATGTATGCTAGTTTTGGATTGTTACATGGTTTTAATTTATTAGGGCAACACAGGAACAGTTGCCGAGGAGCAAAAACCGGCGAGTGCTCGATTAGCATATCAACATTTCCTTTATAGATCACAATTCGACACCCAATTTTCAACATCTTCCATCGCTTTGTAGTGTGTTAAATCCAAGTGCATTGGTGAAACGGAAATATAATTATTATTCACTGCGTAAAAATCGGTACCAATACCTGCATCTTGTTCAGGGCCAGCAGCGCCTACCCAATATATCGGTTTGCCGCGCGGATCTATATCTTCAATAACTGGCTCAGCTTTATGTCGATTGCCTAAGCGTGTGGTTTGCACCCCTTTCAATTCTTTTTTAGCAATATCTGGAATATTAATATTGATAATCACATCACTGGGCAGCGTAGTCTCAGTAAGATTTGAAATCATTTCAGCACTCACTTTTGCAGCATCCTGCATATATTTTGGTTGAAAAGAATTAAGGGATATAGCAACTGCAGGTAATCCTAAAAAACGACCCTCAATTGCTGCAGCGACCGTACCTGAATAAATTACATCATCGCCTAAATTCGGCCCCTGATTTATCCCTGACACTACAATGTCAGGCTCGTCTTTTAACAGACCTGTGATAGCCAAATGAACGCAATCTGTAGGGGTGCCATCCACGCTATACCAATTTTCTGCAATTTCATAGGCACGAATCGGTCGCTCAAGCGTCAAAGAATTACTTGCTGCACTGCGGTTACGATTTGGTGCTACCACTGAAATTTTGCCAAGTGGCGCTAAAGCTTCAGCTAACAACATAAGGCCGCTGGCATGAATACCATCATCATTGCTTAATAATAGGTGCATCTGTAGTACTAAAATAAGGGTAAAATTAATACAAGCGGCAGGTAGAATACTACTTAGTATCGTGAGAGAAATAGTAGCAAATTCAAACACTAAAATGGAAATTTACTGATGTCTCAGCACAAAGACTCCAGGGGAGATTTAAAAGGAAATACTAAACAAGACTCAAAATCAGAGGATGATCTCCGATTTGCTGACCTGCTGGATAGTGTAAAGCCATTACACAGAGATCATCATAATCGAGCAGATATCAAAGCTCCCAAACCAGACCCAATACCTAATGAAACATTAAAAGACGAGGAACGCGTTCTAGTAGAGTCTCTTGAAGTAAGTCTTGAAATCGAAGATTTACAACCTGGTGATAGCTTGTCTTTTTGTCGTTCTGGAATTCAAAAAAGCATTTTTAAAAAACTTAAAAAAGGTCAATATAAAGTTGGCGCTGAACTAGACTTACATGGACACACACGCCCTGAAGCGCAAGTTACACTAGCTAAATTTATTCAGTTAGCGCGAGAAGATGATATTCGTTGTGTCAGAATCATTCATGGCAAAGGATATGGATCCAACAACCAAGGACCGAAGTTAAAACCTATGGTGAATAAATGGTTGCAACAGCGTAATGAAATCCTTGCTTTTTGTTCTGCAAGACCGAGTGATGGTGGTACAGGTGCTGTATATGTTTTACTAAAATCATTACGTTAGTAAACATGGCATCAACAAACTACCCAATCACACAATGGAGATTTAACATGCTTTTTAGCAATGCAGACATATTTCACTAATCCTAAAATAGATTAGAAATTGAGAGATGATTGCGTTCCCAACAGAAAGTCATCAAACCCTACGCTAACCCCATCCAGTAATATTCAAACCAATTTATTGCACATCCAATGAAAGGTTCCCAAACCACACGCAAAATTTGATTCATAAAAAGTATAATACAGTATATGATTATCGAATTTAATAGCTAATATAATTAATGTTTATGGCGTGAATCGTTATAATAAGCACACAATACCAATCATTGGCCCTTATTATGCGAGATTGTCGAAACATATTTATTGCATTTACAATTATAATACTGATATTCGATTAGAACTTATATCATCCTTTGTCTCCGTAGCAGACCATTTAAGCTTCTCTACTGCGGCTAAAGAGCTCAATGTCACTCCTTCTAATCTTAGTCGTCAGGTTCGTGAATTAGAGTCCTCTCTAGGGATTCAGCTATTAGCGCGCACTACTCGCCGCCTAGCCTTAACTGAATTAGGCCAGCAGTTTTATGGCAGATGTCGAACTGGTTTATCAGAGATAGATCGTGCTGAGCAAATAGTCACTAAACTAGGCGATATTCCACAAGGCCTATTACATGTCTCTGCTCCAGTAACATTTGGCCAAGCCTACATCGCACCCGTGTTAGCTGGTTATCTTGAAAAGTATCCGAAAGTTGATATCGAACTAAATCTTAATGATGGTCATGTGGATTTTTTTGCTGACCGCGTAGATGTTGCTTTTCGTATAGGTGAATTTACCAATTTACAAAAAGGCGTGGAGCCTATTGCGCCAATTGAGAGAATACTTGTTGCATCCCCTGAGTATATAAATAATTATGGCATGCCAGAAACCCCTTCTGATTTGGGATATCATCTTTGTTTAATTCATAACGTTGTAAGCCCAAATAACACCTGGACTTTCTATAAAGCGGGTAATAAAGAAGTAATCAAAGTAGACGGCAAAGTTTATGCCAATAACTTTATTCCATTACGTGAAACTGCGATAGGCGGCAAAGGTATTGCCTTACTTGCAACCATTACAGTAATTGAAGAATTAAAAAATAGAAAACTTATTCAAGTGCTGCGTAATTGGCAGGTAGCACCTGCAAATGTATTTGCTACATACCCACCTTTTGATTATATCCCACCTAAGTCTTCAACCTTTGTGGAATATATTCGTGATAACTTTTTACAACTTGCAATAGAAGAGTCTATGTAAAACTTTTACTTACAAAGAAGTATTAGTCTCCACCCATACCCATTTTAAATGCAGTTCCAATTCCTAAAAATAGAAATACAATCCCCATAATTCCAAAATCTGCAAACATTAATGTTGCAGTAGGCAAATCTTTAATATTTTCTTCAAAACTTCCTTTTAGCCATTCTTCAAAACTGGGGTTAGTTTCAGAAATTCTTTTTAAGTGAGGAACAACAAATTCATTGAAATCTGCAATCTCAGCATCGCTTATCTCGTCAACAGCATAAATTTCGAGGTAGCCATGATCATTTAGAAAAGCTATTAACTTTTCTTTATCTTCAATACCGTCACCAAAGGCTTCTGCAGCTTTTAAATCTTGTTGATAATATTTTTGATAAATTTCTTCTTCACCTGCTATTGCAGATGTAATGTCATGCGCCCAAGATTCTTGCAAACTTGACGTGGCCATATATTTGCCACCAAAGATAGAGAGCAACGTAAATACCGCACAGATTACACCAGTGGCAATTCCTTCTGATTCAAACATCACAGCAGCTATGCCGACAGCTGCTCCAATTCCTATGGCAATAATAGCAAACTCATAACCAAACCAAACGGTAATATATTTCCACAGCAATGCGCCCACTACTGCAGCGCCTGCTGCTGCTGCTACACCAACAATATTTAAAGACTTATCTTTGTTGACTGATATAGATTGTGTAATAGTAGTCGCATTCGCTTTTGTTTCATTAGTATTTTGATTTGAGCCAAGCTTAATATCTGCTTCACTATTAGGATTTTTTAATGCAGGTGTACTAACAGAAGCAATATTTGCAGCAGACTGATCCGGCGCCAACAACTTATTTACATATACACCACATCCAGAACATTGCTCAGCTTTTTCTTGGCGCAGATTACACTTAGGGCATGTCATGGTGGTGTCTTCTTTAGCAGGTGCCATCTCTTCAATAGACAATGCCTTTGGATCGGATACAGCAGCTGGCTTATGCTCTTTTAAAGCTATCACCATACCTATACTCTCAAGGCGCGATTTCAATGCCTGCGCTTTGGTATGCTCTAAATCCTTCTTTAAAATCTTTTGTACGCCAACATAAGCACTTGCTTTTTCAGGAGTAATTTTAAAAAGCTTTGCAAAGCTTTGTTGAACGTCTGCTAAACCAAAATCGTCATGAATTTGTCCAGTGCTGATTACCGAAAATGTGGATGCATTACTCATAAATCTAACCCTATTTTTTCAGGCTAAATTGTATAAATATGACCATAAACACTCATCTGAATAACGATAAATGGCCAGATTACATGGCTCATTGACCCAATATCTGACTTCGCCAAGTAAGGCCAAAAAGCACCTAATTTATTGTTCTTACTTACTTAATTATGTTTAGTCACATTTTGAAAAAAATCAGTGTACAAATTGTACCGCTGAATATCACTGGGAGTGAAAATGCCACTTAGTATGTAAGTTAGTTCACAATGTGGTGGTGTTTATAAGACCTGAAAATACTTAAAGATCTTTCAATACAGGTTTAATTTACTTTTTCATATATCCTTGCGGGCGAATTGCTACTGAGCAATTAACTTCTGCACAAAGTGTTCCATCTTTTAAGTAATATGCATAGGTAAATGTGGGTGTACTGCGTCCTTTTTCTTCAAGTTCTTTTGCAATGATAGGTTCTAATTCGGATGGAAAGTCAAAATGTAATACTAAATCAGTTGTTCCCGCACGAAGGAAGTCTATTGTTAATTTTCGCGTCCAAGCTGCATATTCTGGGAAAAGTTTCCCGCATGAAAGTGCGGCAACGGGGTCGGAAAGTGATGCCATGAAACCACCAAACATAGTGCCCTGATGATTAATTGAAGCACCCGAGAGTGGTAACAGTAATTTTATAGAACGCCAGTCTGGTGTCAGTTCTAAAATCTTGACTTGCATCATTTTAAACGGCTCGAAATTTTCGAGCCGTTTAATAACACCACCTAATTCGGCATCGGACATTTTAAATCCTTTTTAAGCTACTTTTTTGGCAGAAATATGCGCCTGCAATTACTAAGCAGCTTGTTTAGTTGCTTTTTTTGTGGATTTTCTAGCAGTTTTCTTAACTGTTTTTTGTGAAGCTATTTCTTTATCAGGTGGAAAATCGTCTACCATAATCGCCTCACGAATTGCTTTATGTGATACCTCTACAAGTTTTGCTTCTTCTTGTGTAATGATACCTTGTGCTACTGCATCTTCTAACCAATTACCCGGCATTCCAAGTTCAGATGGTTTTATACGCGCTTTTTTAAGCTTCTTCTCCGCCTCGTTAGCTGCGATTACTGCATGAAATGCATACTGCACACAACCTATAGGATCGCTAGGATCTGTAGTTTTATAAACACCCTCGGTTAATCGGTCTCTGGTTTCAGACGGCACAATCATCCTTTTCGCCACTTCATGACCAACTTCATCATTTGGGTAGCGTAAGCTTTTACCAGTTGGGAAAACAATCAAACGAAGAATTAGCCCAACTACTTTAGATGGGAAGTTACGTAGAATCTCATCTAACGCATGTTGAACATTGTATAGACAATATTTAGTGCTCCACTCTACAAACGGTAAATCTTCAGCGGGTCGACCCGTATCTTCAAAACGCTTTAAAACAGCAGAACTTAAATACATGTAACTCAAAGCATCTGCAAATCGGCCTGAGAGTTTTTCTTTACGTTTTAAGCCACCTCCTAAAAACAACATGGCAAAGTCAGATACAAAAGCATAACTCGCACTCATTCTAGCTAAACGTTTAAAATAGCCACGTGTTGGCCCTTGGATTGGGCTTGGTGCTAAACGACTGCGTGTTAAACCATATAAAAATGATCTTGCACCGTTACAAACTGCATAACCAAGATGTTTAAATAACGCCTGATCGAATCTCTGCAAACCTTCTTCTTTATTATCAAGTGAGGCTGCAGTTACTTCTTCTATTAAGTGCGGATGACAACGCATTGCGCCTTGACCAAAGATAATCAAACTACGAGTCAAAATATTAGCGCCTTCAACAGTGATACTAATTGGAATAGATTGATACGCGCGCGCAAGATAGTTACTTGGCCCGATACATATCCCACGTCCACCATGCACATCCATAGCATCGTTGATCACCTGACGCATCCCTTCAGTGTTATGATATTTAAGAATTGCAGTTACTACAGATGGCTTCTCGCCATGGTCAATTGCAGATGCGGTTAATCTACGCCCTGACTCCATCATATATGATAAACCACCTATCCTTGTTAACGCCTCTTCAACACCTTCAAACTTTCCTATTGGAACATTAAATTGCTTGCGAATTGCAGCATAAGCACCGGTCATATAACTAGCAAACTTCCCTGCACCGGATCCCAAGGCAGGTAATGAAATTCCTCGCCCAACAGAGAGACATTCCACTAACATGCGCCAGCCTTTACCGATTTGATCTTGTCCGCCGATAATCCAATCCATTGGAATAAAAACATCTTTACCCCAGTTAGGGCCATTTTGAAATGCAGAATTAAGTGGGTTATGGCGATTACCTATTTCTACACCTGGAGTGGTAGTTGGTATCAATGCACATGTAATGCCTAAATCTTCTTGATCCCCTAACAAACCATCCGGATCATAGGCCTTGAACGCTAAACCTAATACCGTTGCGACTGGAGCAAGTGTTATGTATCGTTTTTCCCAATTGAGACGCAAACCCAAGACTTCTTTACCTTCATGCATGCCTTTACACACCACACCAGTGTCCGTCATGGCGCCTGCATCAGAACCTGCATTAGGGCCTGTTAAAGCGAAACATGGAATCTCTTCACCAACGGCTAACCGTGGCAAATAGTGATTTTTTTGTTCTTCAGTACCGTAATGCAATAACAACTCAGCTGGGCCGAGTGAGTTGGGTACCATTACAGAGACCCCTGCAGCTCCACTGCGTGTAGAAATTTTCATCACAACAGCAGAATGAGCGATAGCAGAAAATTCTAGGCCACCATATTTTTTTGGGATGATCATGCCTAAAAATTTATTCTTCTTGATGTACTCCCAAGTTTCAGGAGATAAATCATTTAAATCATTAGTGACTTCCCAATCATCAATCATGGCGCATAGCTCATCTACAGGGCCATCTAAATAGGCTTGTTCTTCTACGGTCAACTCTGAAACATTATGTTTTAACAGCTGATCCCATTCTGGATTGCCACGAAATAATTCTGCTTCCCACCAGGCTGTACCTGCTTCAATTGCGTCGCGCTCAGTTTGTGACATGGGAGGTAAAATTCTTTTTACATATGCCAACATAGGCTTACTAAGCATAGAGAGGCGTAGGCTAGATATATTTAGTAATGCAAGTGGGATAAATAATACCCAGAGAATGATTGCTGGAATCCCACCAAGAAATGGAGATAATGTGAGTGCTAAGAGAGCACCGCCAATTACAATTGTCCACACTGCAAATGACCATGTGGCTCTAGCTAAACCAAAAGCCAATGCTCCTATTGCTATCAACCATACAAGAAACGTCATTGAAAAATCCTCCGTTATAGGGTATTTCATTAATTATTGGTAATATTGTACTGTAATAGACCACTGCAGCGTGGGTTAACGTACAACACAAGCACAAATTTATGTTTGTAAATTGCATGTTGTTATGTGTTTCGAGCAAAGATGCTCACATAGGAGAATTTATATCAAGTATTTTCAATAAATTATTGATATTTAGTAATTTAGACTTTAGTTATTACTCTAATACATATGTATAAGCCATCATTTGTCCGTTGCGATCTACCTGAATAGTAACCTCGGGCACAACTGATAGCTCTTGAACAGTTTGCAAAAAATTAGGGTCGGAAGCTGGCACATCATTAACCGCTTTAATCACATCTCCATTATACAAACCTAATGAGGCTGCTTTGGTATCGGGTTGTATTTTTGACAGTGTAAAACCTACAATTTGCTCATCTTCTATCAGCGGCAAGAAACCAATTTCAGAAACCAGTCTCTGTTTCTCTTTGACATAATCTGCCACTTCGCTTTTCGACAAAGTAATTGTTACTCGATTTTCTAAAGACTTCTCATATTCTGCTTGTAGAAGAATATCTCCAACACTACTTCGCAAAGACAAGATATATTCCTTGTCATTGCATTTAAGTTTTGCGGAATCCTGCAGCACTTTAAGTAAATCACAACCCTGGATATCATCTCCTAACTCTAATAAAAGCTCATCGCCATTTTCATCAACTAACATTGCATGAGCATTATTTTCACCTAAGAATGTGCCACTCAGTATCCAGTCGGGTTGATTGGCATAAGAAAATGACGTTAGAAGAACAAAAATGGCCAACAAAGAAAACGTTGGCCATATATGTTTAAACAGGATAGAAATCAATCGGATAATTGAATGTGAAAGATGGAACATCTTCTGCCCCAAAGTTAATCAGCTTTACACGCTGAAGTATTTTACTTTCAAGTGTTGGATTTCCTAATTGACTTGAAATAATACTCGCACTGGTAACTTTACCAGAAGGTGCAATGGTAATATTTAGTACTACCTTGCCCTGCAATGTAGCATCTTTACGCAACTCACGATTATAAAGGGTAAATAAACTACTTTTGTTACGATCAAACATAATCTGAATTTTTTCTAGATCACGTGTTTTACCATAACCGGAACCATCACCATTGCCAGAACCATCGCCACTACCGGAACCGGTTCCACCTCCCCCGAGCCCATCTACCCCACCAACTTGTCCGGCAGAACGACCACCAAGACCGTTACCACCTGTGCTGGTACTTAATGTTGCAGTGTTAATTCCACCACTAGATTTACCATAGTTTTTTGTTACTAAAGAGCGCTTTGTTACTTGTCCAGATGTTCCACTCGTATTTAATGAACGCTCACCTAGAGCAGCTGATGAAGAAGATTTTTTAATATCTGACAAATCATCTTTCATCGCTAACAATCCAGAACTTGCTGCAACTTCTTTAGCTGACTTTGTAGGCACAGGTGCCTTCTTAGGCTTTGCAGCGGTCTTAATTGGTTCTTTCTTAGGTTGTGGCTTTGGCTTCACCTGCTTTGGTTTTGGTTTAGGTTTCACCTTTTTCTCAACTGGCACCACTTTAGGTGGTGGAGGTGGGGGCACTTCCACTTTAGGAATTAGTTTTACTAAACGCTCAGGTTCTGGTTTTTCAACTTCTTCTGGTTCTGGCAAAGGTAAAAAGGTAAACAAAAACGCTAAGAAAATGATTCCCGCTACTGACCAACGTAAGAGCTTATTAAAACGCTGTTGTTGTTCAGGTTGGATCGTCCACGGTAAATCATGTGGGTAATATGAATTCGAAATTACTGCGGCCATGTTATGACTCTATTTGGGACCCAATTTGGGTCTCTTTTTGAATTACGGATAGCGATATTTTAGAAAACCCTGCATAAGTCGCACAGAGACGCATTACGCGATCCAGCACTTTATATGGGACTTCCTTATCACCCATGATGGTAACTTCTCGCTCTGGATCTTCTTCAGATTCAGGCTCAACCTCGCTTGCTAATTGTTTTAACTTTTCGATAAATAAAGAAACTTCTATTGAATCTTCTTTCATCACTTCATCTATAGTAATGACATCCTCACCTTGAAGCCGAACCGCTTCATTACTAAGCATTACTACAACAGATTCTTGCGGTCTCACTTCGGAAATCGATTCTGGCATTTCAATGCCTTTCGGATTAGGTAGTGGCGTGATCTCATTAGTATTCACCAGTAAGAAGAAAACCAATATGGTAAAAATATCCATCAACGACACCACATTAAATGGTGGTTGCTTATTACGCCCATGCTGGCGTTCCATGCGTTTTATTCTTCGATCATTCACAATCTTTTCCTTAAATTCCTGAGATTCTATGAGACAGGAGCATCGCCCAGTGAAATCTCTGGAAATAGTTCAGCACGTGTGAAACTGCCACGCTCATCTTCAATATCAATGGCTCGAACAGCATCCATTACCAAGACAAGACTTTCATAACCAATATCTGGCTCAAGTAAAATTGAAGCAGCAACATTGTCTGGGTATTTATATTTAACAGCTTGCAAAGTCTCCGAAAGTTTAAGCACATCATAACCTTCTTCAGTTTTAGCAATTTCATGTCGCTGAAAGTTGCCGTTCTTATCTTGGATAATTAAACGGTCATCTTTGACAATTACTTCTAAAACAATACGTTTTCTATCAGGCTCTACTTGATTAGACGCGGCAGGAAGATGCAATTCTAGAACTGTAATCTTTGCAAACACTAACATGATGAGTAGAAATGGAACTAAAATCACCATCAAATTCATGAATGGCGTTACACTGAGTTCCGCATCACTATTCTTTTGAGAATGCCTGCGTAAACGTCTTTTATTAAGCATTTTTAATACCCTTACTTACGCAACTAAGGTGCTGGTGCAGGTTTACGATCGGTTACAAAGTTCAGAACTTTTACAGAAGCCATTTCAAGGCTATCTACAATTTCTGTAGTCTTAGTTGATAACCAAGCATGCATTAGCAATAGTGGTATACCTACCATCAAACCAAATGCAGTGGTATTCATCGCAACCGAGATGTTTGCAGACAAAATATCGGCTTTATCAGCTGGATTGGCTTCGGCAATCGAAGTGAAAGCACCAATCAAACCAATAATGGTTCCTAGCAATCCAAGTAATGTAGCGATGTTCGCAAAGGTCGCTAGATAGTGTGTGCGCTTCTCCAGTTTCGGTAGCACTTCCATCAAGCCTTCTTCCATTGCAATTTCTACATCATCACGACGACGTGATGATTTTGCACGTAGAAAACCATAATGAATAATTCGACTTACCGCAGCTTTAGATTTTTCTGCAAAACTCATTGCTTGTGATAAATTTCCAGATGCTAATGCTGACTGTAATTTATTCCATGCAAGCGTATTGCGTGCACGTGATGCTGAAAGATATAAATATCTTTCAATCGCAATCGCAATACCAATCGCAAGAATAATTGCAATCGGAATCATGAATGGTCCGCCAGACTGGAAAAATGTAACTACAGTTTCATATAGGCTCGGATCATGCACTTCTGGCGTGGCAAGCATTTCTGCTCCATCCATTAATACAGTCTCTGAACCATCTGTAGTGATGATTTCTGACCCGTTCTCTTCCATTTTTTTGCTCCTTAGCGTTAAACGCTTAAATATAATTCTAGTTTTTAAACTAGATTAAAAAACTACTATCAATAATACTGTTCGTAATAACTTACTTTTCTCTTGTGCACATCCTTGTCTACAGGTCCAAGCACTTCATCAATTAAACTTTGTAATGGTGATCCATCTAAATCACCTGGTTCAGGTGCTTTCCATGGAACAATTACCAATGCCTTAGGTAGTTCACGGTTACCAATAACATCAATGCCTTCTAGTTCTGGCGTAATACCTGGCACTTCGTCTTCTGCTGATATTGAATAGCAGGGTAATAACAAAGCAGTTAGTATTAGAATTCTTCTCATTTGTTGTTGCCTTGTCTGAAAGTTTAGCTACCTTGCTTCTTTAACTGCGACATCCAAGCAATAACTTGCTTGTCTTCCCCACCAGTAAGTTTTAAATACTCTTGATAATGGCCCAACGCACAGTCTATTTTCCTTAAATAGACATCACACAAAATAGCTAGATTCAGATGAGCGTTTTTATAATCCGGATATGCGGACAAAGCTCTCATATAAAGCTGCTCGGCCTCTTCAAACTTACCATCTTCACGATTCAAAATGGCTAACTGGTTCAGAGCATAAGGATTATTAGGATTGATCTTTAGAGCCTTTTCAAACGCAGTTCTAGCTTTAGCCATATCACCCAATTCTTTATGTGCTACACCAATATTTACCCATGGACCTGAAATGCGCTCGTCCATCTTGGCTACTTTTTGCATTTCTAAAATTGCAGTATCGTAATTTTTTGCACGCATATGTTTCAAAGCAGTGTTATAAGCACTTGCAGTTTTCTTGCTAATACGAAAATTTGGTTGCGCTAAAATTTTACCTGCTGACTTACTAGCGGATTTTTCAGTTTTTGCGCTCGTTTTAGAAGCAGTTGTCGATTTTTTAAGGCTCGGTAAATTTGCACAACTAGTAAGCATCACAACTAGCATGCTTGCAGTAATACTAATAGCAACAAATTTAATAAATATTCTGAACAAGGTCTTCACTCCTTTCAGCTTTTACATATTGTGCAGGTGATAGCACAGCTAATTCTGCCAAACTCTTTTTAACCCATTCGTCATAAATATCATCAGAAATACGTGAAGCATTTAGCTCATGAAGTTCAATTGCCTGCTCTTCAAACGGATAAGCTTGTTCTTCTAAAAGAATTTCATATTGGTCAAATTCTTCCACCGACAAACCTGAGGGACGATCAGACTCCATCATTGCTATAGCAAATTCCTGATAAATTTTTGCCGACCAATAAGTTGCAGCAGTAGTAACTTGCTGAACTTTATAATTACTCGCCGCTTCATAAGCATCTAATGCAACTTGCATTTGTCTCTTCTTAAGCTTTAAATTTTTCTTTAATGGATGAAGCAAAAAGATTTGGCTAAATGCATCATATTCTGGCTTAGCAAGATCTAAGGTCGCATTAGCAGCTAAAAACTTAGTGCGATCACTACGTTCTGATCCTGCTCTCGCATCGGCATCAATAATTTTTCGCTGCCAATTTAATTTATCATCAATGTATTTTCGCTCTGTATACATGTCGACAAGCTTCTGCATCGCTTCCATTGCCGGTTCAGTAGGTTTAGGATGGTCTTTCACATAGGCAATTAAGCTTTTTTCAGCACCATAAAAATCTCCACCCTTACCGTATAGCTCTGCTGCGTGAAAGCGCGCTTCACGTTTTAAGGCTGGATCACTTGAACTAGTGCCAATAGCTTCATACTCTTTCGCAGCCTTAAGATGTTGACCTCCTTTATCATATGAAACGGCTAATTTTTGAGTGACATCACCCTGTAATTCATGACTAGGATAACGTTGACGGAAATCTTCTAAAGTACTCGATGCACGATTCCAGTCTTCAAGCTCTAGCAAGGCCGCTGATGCATCATATTGTGCAGTAGCACGAATTTCTGCATCCGGCACTACTTGACCCACTCTTAAATAATGGGAAACCGCAGCATCGAGGTCACCCGCCTTCTTGCTGGCTTCACCTTGTTTATAAACTGATGCCGCTAATCTATCTTTAAGTGGATCACGTAACTCTTCGTTAGCATCTACTTTACCTAATGCTTCTATATAAGCCTTTTCAGATGCACCATATTGACCGGTATCAAACGCAGAATTTGCTTTTACAGTCCAAGCAGAGAGGACTAGTTTCTTATCTGCATTAGAATGGTCGCTAATAATAATGTCAGACGCTTTAGTGGCGCGCGCATAATCTTTTCGAGCGTAAAGTTCTTCAGCTGTTACCGTCATCACCTTGGCAACTTCGGGATGTTCGGGGAAGTTTTCGGTAAATTTAAAGCTGCTATCGATTAATTGATTTTTAATTACAGATTGTTGGGCAGCTTGTTGATCTTGTTTTAGCCATTCGTTGTACGCAATGATGGCCGCATAACCGGACTCAGCAGATTTCGGGTGTTTTTTATAACCATATGCAGTTTTTTCATATTCTCGCACTGCATTTGCATATTGCTTAGTTTCATAATGCACTTCAGCAAGGTGAAAATTCATCTCGGAAGCTTTTTCATCTTGTGGGAAAGATTCTAAGTACGCATTATACCAAGTAGCTGCTTCATTATAATATTCTTTAGGTTTCTTACGCTCTTTTTGTGCGATTGAATGATAATGCTTAGCAAGATCAGTAATGTTTGATTTTAAAAAAGTAACTATATCATCAGACTGAGCAACATCATTATGTTGCCAATATTCTGACTTTAAGTTGTAGTCAACAACGAATTGTTTTTTCGCGCGTAATACTTCAGATGGAAATTCACCTTTCTTATAAGCCTCCATAGACTTAATCTGAAAATGTGGTGCTTTAGGACTAAATTGATGTGTTTCGACATATTGTCTATAGGTATTGGCCGCATCACTCCAGCGTCTTTTGTCTAAATATTGTTTGCCTAATCTTTCATATACCAAAATTTCATAAGGTTGTCTTTCAGACTCAGTATAAAATTTAGATACTTCTTCAGGACCACCTAAATAAGCAAAACTTAAACTAATTGCACGTAAAGTGTCATCTAGTAATTCTTGATCGGGTTGAGATAACTGAGCAATATTTTCCTCTTCAACTCCAGCAACTAACAAGTTATCAAGTACGGTATTAAAAGATGGAATACCGTAATCATAATCAACTTGTTTAAAGTGCGACCAACCGTGTTTGTACAAAGAGTGTATATAAAAACGACCTTCTGTCCCTTGTTTGATTACTGCCTCATACGCATCTTCAGCTTGTGCATATTGTTTTTCTACAAATAAAATTTCAGCACGTCTAAACTGAGTTTCGCCAAAATAGTTAGATTCTGGGTATTCATAGACTAGTTGATCTAAGGCTTTGAGGGCTTTCTCATGTTGGCCAGTAAGTTCGTAGGCACGAGAGAGTTGATAGAGAACTCGATCTCTATTCGGGTATGCCGAATGATTAGCTAAAACATCCTCGTAAAGCTTAATAGTTTCTTTATAAGAATTTTTATCAGGGGCTTGAACGTTCTCTGCCATTTGATCTTCGGTCTCTTCCATACGTAAATCGCCCAATCTACGCAATACTTCTGGATGAACATTATTTGGATCTTCGTTAACCAGTTTTTTATACTGACTGATTGCTTTAGTACGGCTACTTACAACAGGCACATCTACTTTAACTTTGACACGTTTCTTATTGAGACCACCAATCGTACTGCCTCTCTTACCACCAAAGCTTCCACAAGCAACTAGCATACTGGCAACAGTAACCATCAAAATTAATTTATGTGCAAGCTTTACCATAACTTCCACCATTTCTTAGATTTTTCAGGTTGAGCATCTTCGGGATTATTTTCGTCTGCACCAGGAATAGTCGAAGATGCTGCAGCATCGTAAGCAGATGCAAGTTGGTAACGAGCATGTTTTTCGTAACCAGTCAGAATTTTTTCTCGATGATTTAGCTCTTTAACTGCTACATGCTCTAAATAACGCGATTGTTCTTCAAATACACGATTTGCAATCGGTATAAGTCGTTTAATTTCCTTATGTAAAGCAAGTATGCGTGCCTCAAATTCATCAAATTTCTCAACACTTTCTGTTATAGCTCTCTTAATCGAAACACTTTTTTCTGGAGTGATAGAAAGATGCTTTTCTATTTCAGAGACTTCTTGCTTATGGTTCCATGATCGTTCGATATAAGCGCTATAGATTTGCCAGTGCATAATGCCACGCATGAGTGCAATTTTTTCACTCATTTGTGCGATTTTATTATTTTCTGGTTCTTGAAGTTTTAACAACTCTAAACGTTGTTCCAGTTGGCTAATCTCTGCTAGTTTACGTTTTTCTTCAGCTGTAGCCAGTTGCATAAATGCATTATCGTTTTCAATTTCATTAAGCACGAAAGAAATACTGTCTTGCTGTGCTTGAAGCTTACTTAGATCTAAACCATTTAATCTTTGTTGTACAAGTGGCAAGTACTTGTGATAGCGAGCTTTGCGGGTATCCAACATTGTTAGATATATTGAAATATTTTCGTCCCAATGCGCTAAGTTTTTCTTTAAGAACAATAAATCGCGAAAATTTTTCAGTGCTTCATGAAATTCATGCTCAGCTAAAAGCTCAGTAAAATATTTAACTTCTGGTAATTCTGGCAGGTCTCTAAGTGTCCAGAACCAACCCATTTGTGGCCCACCCTTGGTGCGATCCAATAATGCATCTACCAATACACCTTGTTCAATCTGATTTGCAGAATAAGCAAGCTCTTTTGCTTCCTCTTGATATATATCTGCTGCTTGTTCATATGCTTGTACGGCTCTGCCAAGTAAACCCATTTCGTTATATGCATGTGCAAGCGCTAATACACCTTCTTGCACTTCTGAATGATAAGCACTTCGATTACGTAATTCTTGCAGTGGTGCTAAAGCTGCACTGTGTTTTTTCGCATTGGTATTAGCCCAACCGATTCCAAGTAATGCTAAATTAGAGTAAAGACCTTCAAGACGAACTTTTTCTAAATACTTGATTGCATCCGCGGGACGATCATTTTGAATTAAAGTTAAGCCTGAGGCGAGATTCGCTCTATCTCTAAGTGTGCGCATGGTTTCTGTTTTTGCTTTTAATTTACCAACCTTCTTAAGGTGCTCAATACCTTTGTCTACATTGCCTCGCTTTGTATAAGCTATACCGAGGTTATAGTCCGCATAGTTCTTATAGTTCTTTGGTGCCTTCCATTTATCCAAGCTTGAAATGGCAGCGTCATATTTACCCTGCGCCATATAAACTTGACCTGTTAACAGCTTTAATTCACCAAATACACTTTCTTGTACAGGTCCACTGACGTTACTTAAAAAGTCTGCAGATTCATCAATGTAGCCACGTTGATAATAAATTTTTGCTAGATAGTAATAAGCACGATTCTTAATCGCATCACGCACATTACCTTGCAGCAATCTATCAAATATTCTTGAAGCTTCTTTGTGTAAACCGTATGAAAGATCTATTCCACCGAGCAATAATTCATCATCAGGTACATGATTAGTTGTTCTATTCAAATCACGTGCTGCAAGCAAATGAACAATAGAGGTAAAATAATCTTCTTGATAAAAATGGAATAATACTTCGCCATAATGAAGATCTTTAATAATATTAGGTTGTTCGATATTTGCAAAAGACACTGCCGAACACAACGAAAGCACACAAATGCAAAAAGCCAAGTTAGCCTTGGCTTTAAAAACATTCAACGTTTTAGTCCTAGATAACAACATCTATAAACTTATTCCCACTCCTTAACCACAAAGTCTGGTTGATGTTTTGGAGTTCGGTCGGTAATTTTTAACTCCAGATACTTAGCACCCAATCCTTTATCGATAATACGATTTGCACCGCGTTTAAAATCCCTACCTTTAGGTCCCTTACCTACAAAATAAGCAACTAACTCATGCTCACCTGAAGGCAAGTTTCCAATATAAATTTGATGTACACCACCACGTAATAAAGCATCTACTTCACGTTCGGTATATAGATAATTAGCTACAATTTTTTCATTCAATGTTACTTGCACTGAATCTAAATCAAAAAAATCACCCACATCAACCGATACATATACAGCAACCTGAGTGCTAGAAGGATAAAGTAACTCTTCTTCTAAGATATAAAGATCACGATTCAGCTCAAGCACTTCTTCTTTCAATACTTGAATATCTTCATCTAAACCCTGAAAGTCTTGATCTTCACTTGCATTTAATTCACCAATATCTGCTGCAGCACTACAAACGTAGACCAACAAAATACAAGTAAAAAACAAAATAAATTTCTTATACATATTTTTTCTCCACATACCCAAGCTAGTTATCTCAATCAAAACCATGAAGAAAAATAGAATTGGATTGTTGTAGCATCAAATGAATATCCACTTCCTAAACTTCCCACATCTGTAACAGATTCAATTCCGGAGTAATCGTCATAGTCAAAATCCAAATACTCGATCGCAAGATTTAATGAAGCTGTGCGTAATAATTTGTAATCTTTAAATAAGTCATAACGAAGTCGACCACCTACAGCAAAGCTATCAAATGAACTCAGTTCTTTATCCCGTGCCATATACCTCAATCTAGAACTGAAATTGTCGCTATAAAAATCTGCTTTATCTTGTGTGTAATAGCGGCCATAAACATCAACAACCCATTGATTTCCAATATATTGTGAGTAATTTAGGTCAACGGTAGATGAACGAACATCCCAAGTGTCCCTATAAAACCGATAACCGAGTGATGTAGATGCACGATGCTGCCAATACTTAATACCTTTCAAAGAGTAAGCTTGCCCAGTACGTGTGTCTGGGTACTCTTCTGAACCACTACCTAGCGAGACACCGTTTACAAAAACAAAGCGATATGGGTTGTTTAAAAAGCCTTCTTCTACTGTGGCTTCATAATCAAATGCCATTACAAATGATTTAGTAATAACTTGTGAGATACCAGCTCTGAATGAATAACGATCTAGATCTTCTGCAAAACTATCTAGGTCAACTCTTTCTACATCATCTGACCCGATTGAAGCGCCAATATTCATTTTTGTCATGGCACCAAACATTTCATGAGAAATATCAAAACTCACCATATTTGATTCATAATCGTCTTCTTCGCTATATGTGTAGGAAAGATCCATAAGAGTGTTGTCACGCAAGTAGGTGCCACCTAGCGTGTATTCATCTCTATCTTCTTCATATTTACTAGCACCAGCCAACACATCTGGTGATGCACCACTTATACTATCGTGATGGTAACCACCATAAACTGAATACTTTCCAGCAAAGTTTTTACGCACCAGCATAGTGGCACCGTCTACTTCAACACCACCGCCATCATAATAGTGATAACCAATATCTGCTCTTTCTTCAGGCAAAACTTCAGCCCAAGTATTTTGAATACTAAAAATACTAAGAATGAAAATTACTAGATATATTGTGTGTGTAGTCTTTATCATTTTAATTATTAAAATTAGTTACAGCCACAACCACCGCCATGCGCGTAACCCGCACCGCGAGCACCTTCACGTGTATTGAATACATGTTGTCTATATTTGTTAGATAGTGGATCTTTATTAAAACTCATAATCGGATCAGCCAAATACTCACGCTCATAAGGCGCAACCCAAGGCTCAATATTCGGCAAACTTGGTAAACGGAAAGATGAACACGCACTCACAGATATTAAAATTGAAATAATGAAAATCGCTGGCAATACTTTTGTTGCTTTTTTAAGCATAAATCACCTCTTTCTCATCCTTCTTTTCTTAAGGCCTGTATCTGTCTGTGATACTTCTCGATATAGCCTTTTTTAAAGCCACGATTTACATGCCTAATCTTTCCAGCACGATCAATAATGATGGTTGTTGGCATGGCCTTAATATCAAAACTTTTGCTAACGTCTTTCTCGGTATCAAATAACACTGGGAAATTAACCTCTAACTTATTTGCTAAATGAATAGCTTTAGATTGGTCTTCATCGAGATTGATACCTAATAATTCGAAGTCGTATGGATCAAGTGATTCATGCAACTCGTTTAAATGTGGGATTTCTTCAGCACAGGGGCCGCACCAAGTGGCCCAAAAATTCAACATGACGATACGGCCTTTTAGTTCACTCAAACGCACATTCTTTCCAGATGTACTTTTTAGAACAAAATCTGGTGCACTATCTGCTTTGATCTTTGCAAAAGCCACTACGCTTATGAAACTCATAAATAACAACGTAGTGATAGTAATTATAATCAGCTGTTTTTTTCTCATAGCTTTTCGCTTCCTTGAATACTCAGTAATTCCGTAAATCAGACTCATTAGAAAAACACACCTATATTCGCTGTAATTTCGAAATTGTTAGTAAATTCGTTATCTCCTAGCAAATCCGTTTCATAGACGATGTCACGCACATCCAGTCGTAGTGATAACCAGTCTGTTGGCAACACTTTCATGCCAAAACCCACGTTATAGGCAAACTCATCTTCATCATTAAACTCAACATTGCCTACCCCAAACATCAGGTAAAAACTACTGGTCATTGCAAAATTTCGCCCTAGAAAGATTTCGCCAGGAAAAATGTTGTAACCAATTGATACGTTGTAATAGTTAATGTCTTCGTTCTGTAGAATATTGAAGGTGGTAAGATTCTCTAATGTAGCGTCAGATGCTTCGGACATACCAACAGCGCCTTCAATAAAAAAGTCTTCAGTAATATGATATGCCGCTCGCAAGCCATAACTAGGTTCGGTACCAAAATCTTCTACATCTAAAACACCGTAATAAGCCGTGATTTCAAAATTTTCTGTATCAATACGTGGTACAACGATATCTCTACGATAAATATCCGGTTCAATTACTTGCTCCTGTGTAGATTCAGGCTCAGGTGCATCATCTTCTGCATACACTGGCTGCAAAATAAAAATGAGTAATAAAATAAGAATTAATTTAACTTTCATGCGATGTCCTATAAGTTAAGCATCAGAAAAAAAATGAAACCCCTGCGCTGAATTCATCAAACTCATCGTTCCGATCATCTTCTGATAGAACGATGTAACGTCGATAATCACCACGCAAAAAGAATCTTTTAGTTAAGTAATAACGCATTCCCAAACCTAAGTTGGCCAAGTCATCTTCAGTTTCTATAACTTGGATTAATGCACCTTTTGGTTCGTTTTCAAAACGACCATAGCCAATAGTAAAATGTGGCGTGAGACGCCAATCAGGGAAAGGTGTGGAAACTAAATTAACAGCATATATATCTGAACTGGATAATTTGCCTGCCACTTTCGAAACTTGAAATTCAAGTGCAATATTCTCGGTAAACTTATATGCGAGTCGAACGGAAACTATTGGATCGCTATCAAATTCACCTGCTGAGATTCCAAATTCAATGCGACGATGTAGATAGTCATCATATAAAACATCTCTAAATGATTTTGGAATACCTGCTACCGTTAAGGTTTGTTCCATTTGCGCACGACTTACCCAACCCTCTACACCACGATCATTCCTGACTTTAAACCAGTCAGTTTTGCGCTTCATAATATCTATCCAATCATGGCGTTTAACCACATGAAAAATTGGATAACCTCGACCTGGACCTGTGTGCAATTCAATGTAAGGGTCAACGATCTTTACGCGTTGATATTCTTTTTCTGCAAAAGCATTAGAAAAAGGTGCAAATACAAGCACAAAAAATAAAAGCACTACAAATGAGTGAGTTATATTTTGGAAAGAATCAAAAAAATATCTACAATTAAAGTAATTTTCTTTCATAGAATTTATGGTGCGCAACCTGCTACATTAACCGCAGGATTAGCCATGATTAATGTGCAGCTAGGAATAGTGGCTGGTGCTATTGAACATGCTGAGCCATCTGTAGGAGCTGAGATAGAACGCCATTCTGAAATTGCGTTATAACAAAGACTTGCTGTATTAAATCGTGCACCACCGGTAGGATGCCCTGACCCTGTAGCTCTAGTTAAGAGTAGATTATTATTTAAAGTTCGCGCTTCAACAGCATTGAAGTTCATCATCATTTCTATAGAACCCATTGCCGCACCAGGTGTTAAACCAAAGCCTGCTGCTGGGACACCACTAGGTAAGTTATGGCAACCATTTTGTGAACAAGACTGCCCATCTGATGTGGTGTTATGCATTATAGGATCTACACATGTCTCATAGAGATTGATGCATAGGCTTACACCACTGTTAGGAAGTGATTCGTTGGATGTACTGTCACATCCTTGTAATAAAATGATTGGTGCTATTGCGACCAGCAGCACCAGTCGCAATATTGATTGCACGACAAACCTCTGTTTTATCTACTAATTTAGACAGGTTGGATTACTAGCTTCACCCATCATAAGCCAGGTCAAAATTGTGTCGTAAGAGGATCCTGGACCAGTGTCTAAGAAAACCGGTCGAGTGGCACTAAGCGGATCATTGATATCCACAAGAATCTGTGGATGCGGTAGATTAGGAGCAACATTGTCCGAAATAGGACGTAATAACAAATCATTGTTCATTGGATCACAAAGATTATTTATCATTGCGCGCGTAACATTGAAGTCACCAGCTTGATTACCTGTTAGGACAAAACGATTGAACTCATCTGCTTCATCGTTTTCATCTGCAAACTGAGCAGGATCAACACTAGAGTCTCCACTAAAGCCTTCCGGTGCATGGCAAGACATACATTCAGCTTTTAGTATTGGATGAATCTGGTCATTAAATACAGTTCGACTTACTGTTCTGCTCGAAACAATCGCATCTCGAACAACATACTGTCCATTTACAAGTTCGTAAGGTTCGTTTGTATACTGTGCACCAATATCTACCCAAGTAGAAATTAGCCATTTTTCATCGGCTGTTAACATTGAAGCATGATCAGTCACTCCAATATCGTAACTGCCACCTGCTCTCAACTTAGTATTAAAAATAGTTTCAACTAAGTGACTAGTTCGCGAACTGTTTGCTGAGCTGCCTACGCGCACTAACGCTGGACCACGTGGGAATACTACACGGCCGCTTTCTCTAACAATTGGTGGAAGCGGTATACCATTCTCATCAACTCTGAATGGCCCACGCATTAATTGATCATAAGAAATTATATGCCCTGCAAATCCAGATAACCCACCTTCAAGTGTAAGTCCTGCTGAAATTGGATCACTCAACAAGCTATTTTTGTGGCAGCTAACACATGTATTCGCACCGCGGTCCTTTTCCCAAATTGGTTGAATATGTGTTACATAATCAATTCGACCATTTACAGGAATTGGAGTATCTAAATTATCAAGCGCTAATTTAAAGTTTTGCTCCAAACCACTTGACCAATACTCTGTAAAGTCAGCACTAATAGGACTCAAACTTGGTGCACCTTGATTATTCAATCGCGCACGAGTTTCAGCCATAGTTTCTGCACCTAATGCATTTGCATGACTACCCGCTATGGGAGAAACGTTTAATGCAGATTCAGCACGTCTCGGTGAATGACAACCACTACATGTTCTAGTTTCACCTGGACGCACTTGCAGCCAGTTCGTATGCGTCTGGAATGCTCGTCCGTCTTTATCCAATACACTAATAGTTAAAGCAGAGTCAGCTGGAACCTTTGCTAATATAGAGCCATCAGGTTCTACAGGAACATATCCCAACACTTCTTGCATTTCAAAATTGGTACGGCCAATCGCACTTCTAGAAATTCCTGGTGGGGTTGGCAATGCACGTGTTACACGTGCAAAGTAGCCTGGTCGATTTAAATAACTTGCGTTATTTGGATCTTTCATCGCTAATAAATCTGGAACACCGCCATTTTTAGGAATATTTTCACCTAATGCAGGTACAAGTACGCGATCGCCCATAATATCTAAAAAGTCAGTGTGGTAAACAGACTTTACACCTATCACACCCATACCTTGACCGTTACCTAAACCATTTGGCTCAGCAGCCATTATTGGATCAACAGGTTTCTCAGGAATAATTAATGGGTAATCACTTAATGCGCGTGGGAAAAGTGGCACTGGATCTACTAACGCTTTACCTGGTGAATCGGTTTGTACAACGCGTGCAACTTGCGAATCAAAATCTAGCATCCAAATTTGGTACTTCGTAGGACCAAATACTTGTTTAACACTACCATTAAACGGATGGGTTTCTGTTGGTATTCCACCAAATTGTGCATTTGGTGCAATTGCATAAGAAACGACTGCACGGTTAGTTCCATCCCATAGTGGCATTGGCGTGGAATAACGACCACCCGGTGAGAAACTTCCATCAAAGGTTACAACCTGGTTATTAAAGTACATGTCGATTTGACCATTGCAACCCGCAGGCACACCGGGAGCTGGTTCGCAATGCTCTGAATAATTAGCAGTATCAATTGAAACTATGGTTCCACCTTCATCGGTACCAGATAGTGGCATTAATGTAGACATGATTCTTCCATTTCTTTGCTCCATGGGATGCAAGAAAGAGTTACCAGGACTAAACGCACCATATAAAACAAATAAATCAGTACCATCTGGATTTACTGTAAAAATCGGAAAGTGATTTCGATTCGCTAAATGATCCCAACGACTAAACATAATTCGCCCATCTTTGAGTACAGTAGGGTTGCGATCATGACTTTGGTTAAATGAAATCTGAGTAATGTCTTGTGTAGCAGGATCCAACACATGTAATTGTAATGCTGGTTCTCTTTCGTATTCATCTAATGTTTTATGTTTTGCAATATTTTGATCCGTCATCATTTCCTGCATACGCTTTTGACGATTTGAAGTAAATACGATTCTTCCGTCAGGCAAATATGCAGGATCCACATCGTCGCCAAATTCAGCGACCACGTTATCAGTTATCAAAGGAGCATATTGTTTAGTGGCAACATCCATTTCCCATAAGCTGAATGTTTCATCATTAGGACCACGCATAGAGAAAACTACTTTAGTAGCGTCAAAATTAACCGAAGGATCAGAAACATCACCTTGACCTTGCGTATAAGCCGCGGTGATATTCATAGGTAGTATTACTGGAATTGAGGCATCCTTATAAATGAGGTCACCACCAGCTGAAAAGGTAACGCCATCGGTAGGATCACCAATCGCATCCAAATTTCTTTGAGCATATACAACAGGGAAATCACCATTGATAGTCGTAAACCCTTCTGATGATGTAGATGAACCCGTCTTACAACTAGGGAGTACTAACAGTGCACATAGCACTATAACTGTCGCCACCCAAATATGTGTAAAATTCCTTTTCATTACCAACTCCAAAAATGTATGAAGATCCTTCTCTATGTAAAAACTCACGTAGATTCAGTCATTAACATCAAAAAAATTGACGTTATAACCGCTCTTACGTAATAGCCCTATGTCTCTGATTTAAAAGAACTATATGAACTGATTATTCTCTGGTTAAATGAGAGGAACCATGACAGGAGTATCAACGGTCAAAACAAACAGACTAATGGTATTAATAATTACCGTACTGAATTAGAAAAAATTTATTCAGTATGTTAGGTGTGAATCACTTCACACTAGAATTGGAATTTGAAGAGTTTTGTGACTTTTTTTGTTCTTTTTCTAGGCCTTGTGAATAGTAAAGTTTACCTTGCTTATCAACGATCACTCCTTCCACACCCTCTAAAATATTCAATAGTGCAAGACCTTTATCTGGTCCCATCACAAAGATACTGGTAGACAATGCATCTGTGGTTGTCGAATCACTCGCAAGTATCGAAGCGCTACGAACCTCGCTTGCTGAATTACCTGTCGTTGGATGAATAATGTGATGATATTTCTCACCATCTTCAATAAAGAATCTCTCATAATCTCCAGATGTAGAAAGAGCTTCGTCTTGTAAGGGCAACATAACTATCACTTCTTCTGTATTTGCAGGATCTCGAATACCCACCAACCAAGCACGCCCACGACGGTCTCCAAGTAAACGAGTATCACCACCAGCTGAGACTAATGCATGCTTAATTCCCAGATTACGTAAATGTTGAATCGATTGATCCACCGCAAAACCTTTTGCAATCCCTCCCAAATCAATTTTTACACCATGCTTTAAATAGCTAATACTCAATTGATGTTTGTCCAACACTAAATTTTTATAATCAATGAGTAGCTTTGCAGCCGCAACTTCTTCTTCTGTGGGTTTTATTTCTTTTCGATAATTATACAAGTGACCAACACTTGCATAGGTAATATCAAATGCTCCATTGGTAAGTTGCGAAAACTCAATTGACTTTTCAATCAATTCAAATAAATCTTGATCGACTTCTATTGGCCCTTCGTGCGCATACTTATTTATTTTCGATAACTGACTTTGTTCAATGTAAGGACTCATCAAACGATTAACACGATCCATTTCTGCGAGCACTTTATCTATGCCCTTTTGACGCACATCTGCATCTGCATGCCATATTTCAACACGGATTGTTGTTCCCATGATGGCTTCATCTTCTGTCTGCCATTCAGCACTTAATTGCGATGAAAATGCAAAAAATATAAAACAGGCCAGAATACGGAAGCTATTCAAAAACATCGATATAAATATATATTTCATATAGGAATTGAAAAATTTAAACTGTGGGATAATAAGAATAAGTTAGACTCTAACAAAGAATTCGAGTTCATATAATATGGACATTATACTTATAATGTATATCAGTGAATCAACAAGAACCTATATGACTTCAAATAACACTAAATCTGATTCTATTCAGCATAATCCTAGCTGCATGGATGACTTTGATCCAGCTTCTATAGATGCCAAACAA